>DATBGU010000044.1:0-23017 GCA_036557825.1 Gemmataceae bacterium | reverse complement strand
CGACGCCCCAACAGCCGGCGGACGCCGGCCGCTCGCCGAATCGGCTCGCCCAAAAATTGCTCTTGAAAATTCGGCAAATCCCCTTGTCCGGGACTCTACAATAGGAGCGGAACGGGACAGGCGGCTCATCTCCTTCAGACGAACTTCCGTGATTTCCGCGCGTGCCGCCGCGCTTCGGCGCGGCCGAACTTGTCACTCTCCTGGGCAGAGATGGCCTAGGTGGTGTGCAAGGCGTCCACCGTGCGTCCGCCGTGTCTGCGGTAAGTCGGGCAAGGAGCGGAACGGGCATAGGAAGGCGAATCGGCAGAACCTCCCTAGGCTGTGGCCTTTTTCTTATCTTGGGAGGGCCGCGTGCCGATTTACTTCTTTAGCCGAGGCGGAAGACAACCCGCCAACCCCGCTCTCCGCGGCCCTTCGGGGCAGCCCGGTGCGGCGCGACGCTTGTCTGTCCCTTTGGTAGGCCCGCCCTGTTGCGGAGCGCTGCCGCCAGGTCCGCTGGACCGGCCAGGCTCCGCCGACGTGACCGTCCTCCGTACCCCAGGGAGGCAACGGCCACCCTGCCGCCGCGCCGACCCCGCTGGGCCGGCGTCGCGCGCCCCCTTGGACCCTGGAGGCGCGCCAGGACGGGCGGGAATGCTCCCCGGCCGTGCCCCCCGCGTCCGCCGGCCGGGGAGGGGACTCAGAATTATCGTTATGGAGTGCCTGCCATGAAAAAGGTTTTCACCACCGGGCAAGTCGCGAAGATCTGCAAGGTCGCGCCCCGGACGGTTTCCAAGTGGTTCGATTCCGGCCGCCTGCGCGGCTACCGCATCCCCGGCTCCCAGGATCGCCGCATCCCGCGCGAGCACCTCATCCGCTTCCTCAAAGAGCACGGCATGCCGCTGGGCGAGCTGGAGGAAGAGGGATGGCACAAAATCCTCATCATCGGCGCCGAGCAGCTGTTCATCGAACGCTTGCAGGAACTGCTGCCGGAGGACGAAGATTACAAATACGAGGTCGCGCACAGCGGCTTCGAGGCCGGTATCCAGGCCGAGAGCTTCCATCCCGACACCATCGTCGTCGATCTGGCCATGGGACGAAGCGAGGCGCTGCAAATCGCGCAGAACCTGCGCCGCAATCCGGCCTACGAGACGACCCTCATCATCGCCCTGGCCAGCGAAGACGAGGCCAACCCTGAATCGCTGACCCAGTACGGCTACAGCGAGTCGTTCAAGAAGCCGTTCGACATCGCGCTGCTCGGCGAGCGCATCCGCACGCTCGTCGAGGAGAAGCGCGAGAACCTGTGAGCGCCGACAAGTCCGAAGCGCCAGCGAGGACGGCCCTCGCTGGCGCTTCGGGCTGGTATTGCCTTGTTCGATTCGAGCGCACGATCCCCACGCCATTTCTTGCCCATAGCCTTTCAAAATCCTTTCCCGCTCGCCAACGAATCGTTCCGTCGATTGTTGTTCTTCATAGACTGTCTTCGTCGCCAGCAGACGGTTGACAGTTCGCGTCGCTGCATGTTACGGTAACGACAACAGTTTCGCTCTCGAACCATTCGGCGAAAACTCAGAGGGGAGCCGCCACCGCACCTGTCCCTGGCGGCCTTCCGAGTCTCGGCGGGAGATACTTTTATGCCAGTTCAGCCACCCGGCGTGTGGGGCATCGACCTCGGCCAGTGCGGCCTCAAGGCGATCCGCCTCCAGGAAATCGACGGACAGATCGTCGCCACCGCCTTCGATTACGTCGAACATCCCAAGATTCTCAGTCAGCCCGACGCCGACCCCGATCAGCTGACTCGCGAAGCGCTCGACAAGTTCCTGTCGCGCAACACCCTTCGCGGCGACATCGTGGCCATCAGCGTGCCCGGACAGAGCGGCCTGGCCCGCTTCGTCAAACTGCCCCCCGTCGAGGAAAAGAAGATCGCCGACATCGTTCGCTTCGAGGCCAAGCAGCAGATCCCGTTCAACCTCGAAGAGGTCGTCTGGGACTATCAGAAGATCGGCTCCGGCGTCGTCACGGACGGCTTCGCCATGGAAACCGAGATCGGCCTGTTCGCCATGAAGCGCGACATGGTGGCCCGCTACCTGCAACACTTCAAGGACGTCGGCGTGGACATCCACCTGGTGCAGATGGCCCCCTTGGCGTTGTGCAATTACGTCGCCTTCGATCTGCTTGCCAAGGACGCCGCCGCCGAGGGCGAGTCCGGCGACAAGAAATGCGTCGTCGCCCTGGACATCGGCGCCGACAGCAGCAACCTCGTCATCACCGACGGTGAACGCATCATCTGGCAGCGGCCCATACCGCTGGGCGGCAACCACTTCACCCGCGCCCTCACCAAGGATCTGAAGCTCACCTTCGCCAAGGCCGAGCACCTGAAGCGCAACGCCACCAAATCGCCGGACTTGAAGAAGATCCTGGCGGCGCTGAAGCCGGTGTTGAACGACTTCGTCGGCGAGGTGCAGCGCTCGCTGGGCTACTTCACCAACACGCACCGCGACGCCCACATCGAATACATGGTCGGCCTGGGCAACGCCTTCCGTTTGCCGGGCCTGCAAAAGTTCCTCAGCGAGAAGCTGCAAATCGAGGTCAAGAAGCTCGGCAAGATGGAGCGCGTCGGCGGCGATCAGGTCGTCGCCCAGCAGGCCTTCACCGAGAACATTCTGACCTTCGCCGTGGCCTACGGACTGGCCCTGCAAGGGCTGAAGCGCGCGCGGCTGTTGACCAACCTGCTGCCGCACGAGATCCGCGTCGAGCGGTTGGTCAAGGCCAAGAAGCCGTTCGCCGTCGCCGCCGCCGCCGCTCTGCTGTTGGCCGGCGGAGGATTGGCCCTCAGTTACGCTCTGGAATACCGCACCTACGGCCACCCAAGCGTCAAGGACGCCGTCAAGGCCAGCAACGATGCCAAAAAGCGCGCCGACTCCGCCAAGAAGACCTTCGACGACACCAAACGCCAGGCCCTCGAAGAAGAGGAAGCGGTCAAGACCATCGTCGCCGGCCAGTTCGAGCGCGACAATTGGCCGTCGCTGTACAAGTTCATCAGTACCGCCATCCCCCAGCCGGACGGCAAGTCACGCGAATACGTTCTCCCTACCGCCTCCGCCGACGAGGAGCCGGAAACTATTAAACTGGACAACATTCCCGAAGAGTTCGAGAAGAAGTACTGGAACGGCAAGCCCACTCGTTCGGGCGCCATGTCGGGGCAAGACGCCTTCAAGGAATATCGAGAGCGACAAATCCGAGGCAGCGGCGGGGAAGACACCGCCTCCAACGGCTCGGGCGAGTTGGGCGCCGGCGTCGAGGATCTCATCCAGTTCAACATCGAGTCGGTCCACTCCTATTACTGTGATAGCCTGGAGGCGTACTGGGGCGAGGTGAAGAAGAGCCAGAAAGTGAGGACCGGCGGCGCCAACATGGTCCGGCCCCAAACCGATTTCGAGAAGAAACCCACCGGCTCCGGCTGGATCGTCGCCATCAAGGGCTGGACGTACCATCACGACGGCGAAATCTTCATCCGCCACACCTTGCTGGAGAACATCGCGCGGCTGGGCGTGCAGAAGAAAAAGTCCGAAGCCCCGGCCGACGGCGCCAAGGATGCGGCCGGCAAACCGCCGGCAACTCCGCCCACCGCTCCGGCCGCGCCTCCCGGAGTCCCGGGGCTGCCCGGACAGCCGGGACAGGGCGGCGAGGCCGAGCCGCCGCCGGACCTCGGGCCGGTCATCAATCACGTCAGCCACGCGGTGCTGTATCAGCACACCAAATCCTCTGCCAAGGGTTCGTTCGCACTACTGACCGACCAATTCAACGACGATGTGAAAACCATGGCCCTGGCCAAGCCCGTCTCCACCGATCAAGGCGGCGGCGGCATGGCCGGCATGTCCGGCGGCATGGCGGGCATGTCCGGCGGTCCGTCCGGCGGTGGTCCGTCCGGTAGTGGTCCGTCCGGCGGCATGCCGGGCATGGCCGGCATGTCCGGCGGCATGGCCGGCATGTCCGGCGGAGGCCAGGAGGAGAAGAAAGGCCCGGTCGCGCTCAATCGTTCGGGTTGGACGCCCCTGGGTTCGTTGGACTCCGGCGCGGGTGGCCGAGGCAACATGAGTGGCATGCCCGGTATGAAGGGCAGCATCCCTCCCGGCGCGGGCAGCGGAAGCAAGACGCCGATGACCATGCCCGGACCCGGAACACGCCCCACGCCGCCGTCCGGCACGCCGATCGCGCAACCCGGCACGTCCACGCCCGGCGGCACCACGCAACCCACTCCGTCGTCCGCCGACGATGACAAGGGGCCGAAGCGGACGGAGTTCATCATCCTGTTCATCTGGAAAGAGCCGATTCCTTCCGACGATTTGCGCGGCCTCCTCGCCGCCGCCGACGGAGGCGGCAACAACTCGTCGCCCGGCATGAAGGCGTCCGACAACAACCGCCCCGCGACGCCCTCTCGCCCCCGGCGCTCTCGAGGCGGTCGAGGCGGTCGCAGCCGAGGCAAGGGGCGCTGAGAAGGCAATCGCCGAGTTGAAAGGTTCGATCCACGAAATCAATCACCCCACGAGAGGGGCTGGACATGAAACTCGATAAAGAAACCATCGTCAAGCATCAGTTCTGGTTCCTGCTGGGAACGTACCTGCTCGTCTGGTTCATCGCCATCCTGTGGCTGAAGTTCGCCGCTGGCGGCGAAAGCGGGCCGATCAAGACGGCCAAAAAGGACTACGACACCAGCGACACGAACCTCAAGGCCGCCAGAAAAGATCCGATCAACGTCAAAACCTTCTGCCCGCCCTGGGAGAAGTACGGCCATACATTTGACGGCCACAAACGCGTCATCTGGACCAATGCCTGGGACTATCAGAACGGCATGTTCGATTGGCCCCAGGAGTTCCGCGACAAGCACGATATGTTAACCTTCCAGGCGGACCTGTCGCCCGACGAACGCGATCAGTTCAAGAACGACCTGTACAAGAAAGAGATCGACGACCTGCGCGCTTGGTTGACCCCGCCCCACTCCTTCCTCGGACCGATCGAGATGAAAGGCGGCTTCGACAAACTCTTCGAGCCGCAGGTATTTAAAGAAACGCCGACGCGCGAGGAGTGCTGGCTGGCGCAGGAGGACTACTGGGTCAAGCGCGAACTCTTCTACGACATCAGCCGCGCCGTCATCGCCCAATCGCTGATGTATCCCGCTTCGTTCAAGGAAGACGAAAAGATGCCCGACGGCGTGGTCGAGCGCTTCCGCTTTCGCAATCACAATTGGGAAGTCACTCTGAATATCCGCAAGAACGACAAGGGCGACCTGGTCGTCGGTTGGGACAGCACCATCAAGAACGTCCATCCCAGCCACACCGCGCGACCGCTCATCAGCGCCAAGGGGACCGGAATCGTCTTCACCGTGTTCCAGGGAAACACTCGACAAGCTCTGGAGGTCCAGGGCGAGCCGGTGCCTTGGGGAGTGGCTCAGGTCTTCAACAAGGCCGGCGGGAACTACGATCCGTCCGCCAACGAGAAGGAAGACAAGAAGGAAGACAAGAAACCCCAGCAACAACTGCAAGACATCAAGTGGGCCAAGGGCGCCGAAGCCCTCAAGGACAAGGCCAAGGACCAGGACAAGGCTTTCCTCATCGGCATGAGCGAGTCGTTCGATGAGTCCACCTGTCCGGTTCGCCGCATCGACGCCCTCGCGCTGGGCAAACAGTCTTGCCGCACCTACAGCTTCCCGCTGCAAGTTAACGAGACCCTCGTCCGGCTCGACGCTCCCAAGGAAGACCCCGACGCCGCCAACAAGTCGGGCGACACCCAGGGGGGCGGCGCCGGCGGCGGCATGGCGGGCATGTCCGGCGGTCCTTCCGGTGGTGGTCCTTCCGGTAGTGGTCCGTCCGGCGGCATGCCGGGCATGGCCGGCATGTCCGGTGGTCCTTCCGGTGGGAAAGGCGGCATGCCCAACATGCCTGGTGGCATGTCCGGCATGGCTGGCGGCATGACCGGCGGCGCGGCGGCGAACAGCAATGTCACGCCCCACAACAGCATCGAACGCAACCGCTATCTGCAACCGCCCAAGAAGGACAAGGACGAGTCCGACAAGCCCAGCCGCCATCTGCCGCTGGCCGTCCAGCTCGTCGTCGACCAGGGCCACATGCAAGACGTGCTGATGTCGCTGGCCAACTCGCGCCTGCGCATTCAGATCACCCAGGTCGATTTCCATCACCTCAAGGACTACAAGCCTCAGACCGAGGACGAAAAGAAAGGCGCGACGGGCGGCACCATGGGTCCGATGGGCGGCCTCTTCGCGCCGCCCAACCTGACGGCGATGTATCGAGGTTCTCTCACGCAAGCTCCCCCCGGCGGCAGCGGTGGGCCGCCTCCCGGCGGCGGAAGCGGCGCCATGAGGCCGCCCCCCAGCGGGGGCAGCGGGGGCAGCGGCGGCAGCGGCGGCAGCGGCGGCAGCGGGATGTCCGACATGATGAGGATGTACGGCGGCATGAGCGGGAATGCCGCGATGATGTCGGGCATGCCCGGCATGGCGAACATGGCCGGACGCAGGCCGCCCCGGACGCCGCCCATGATGACCATGCTGCCTTCCGGCATGGAGAGAGGCCAGCTGATGCGCAACAGCGGCGGCAAGGACAAGAAGTCCGCCCAGACCCAGGGAGATCAGAACCTGGTGGAGATGACCGTCTACGGCATCGCCACCCTCTACCGGCGGCCCGATCCGGAGAAGAAGGACGGACAGCCCGGACAACCCGGACAACCCGGACAACCGAATCAGCCCGTCCAGCCGACGGGAGGCGTTCAACCCACGCCGCCGGTTGCCCCAGCGGGCGGTGCGGGCAAGCAGCCTGTTGCCCCGGCGGGCGGTGGGGCCAAGCAGCCTTGAACGGCGGATTTCTCTCCCAAACACGATAGCCAGGCGCGGGCCGGACGACGAATCGGCCCGCCCGGATAGAGGATCCTTGTCATGAGTCTCAAAGAGTTTGACGCCAAACAATTCCTGCTGGAGAAGGGCGAGCAGGTCGGCCTCGGCATCGCGCTGACGCTGATGGTGCTGATGCTGATTTTCAGTCTGTTCATGCCATCCAAGGGCTTCTTTAGCGGCAGTCCGGCGGCCAAGGCCGAGCCGATGAACCAGGGCGCCAAGGATTTGCAGAACGCCCTCGCCACGCGGCAGCCGCCGGACAACTACAAGGCTCCCGAAACCAAGGGCCGCCTGATCGACCTGGACACCGCCGCCCTGGACCCGCGCTTCTACGAGATGACCGGCTACCTGTTCACGCCGACCGAGCGCGAGAACCCCGATCGCCGGCCGCCGGAAATCCTCGCCCTCGCCGAGGCCGCCGCCAAGTTTCTGCACGTTCCCATCGACACCTACATTTTCAGCCGGAACTACGATGGCATTTACGTGCTCCGCGATCCGGAAAAGAAAGCCGCCGCCAACGCACAAGGGGGCGCGAACAATCCCCTCGCCAAGATCTATGGACAGGGCATGCCGAACATGCCGCCCGGGGGTGGGGGAGCCAGCCGCTCCATGCAGGACGCCATGAAACGCTTCCAGGGACCCAACCGCGCCGGCGCCGCCGTCCAGGGCGCCGACGGCAAGGAGGAATACACGGCCACCCAGGTTCCGCTGGCGAACGTGAGCATGTCCGAGCATTTCGCGCGCCAGCTCCAGCCGGCCCGCATGGTCGTCATCGAAGGCAGCTTCCCCTATAAGCGCCAACTCGAGGAGTTCAAGACGAAGCTCCGCCTCGACACCATCCAGGCGGTGCTTAACGAAACCATGAAAGTGGAATCGGAAAAGGACAAGAAGGCGGAGCAGTTGTACTCCTTCCGCTTCCTCGGCATCGAGGTGCAGCGCTCGGAAGTGGACGCCGGCGGCAAGACGATCGATGGGTGGAAAAAGCTCGACCTGGACGCGCCGTACAAGATCTGGCTGATGAACAGCAGCCTGCCGTTCGAGCCGGACGACCCCAAATACAACGCGGTCAAGTTCGACGGCCTGGTAATGCCGCTGCTGCGCGAGTTCCACGAGGAGAGCCAGCAAAAACAAATGGGCATGATGATGCCGGGCATGATGCCGCCGGGAGGGTCCGGTAATGCTCGGCCGGACACGGAGGAGCCGCGCAAGCACGGTAAATCGAAGTACGAAGACCTCGCCAAAGATCTGCCAACCATCAACGATACCCTGACCAAGCTGGCCGGCGTCAGTCCCAAGAAGATCGCTCGCCCACCCGATAAGTTCCGCGGCCATGAGGCCTTCAGCGCCTTCGGCTCCAGCACGCCCATCCCGGCCGCGGACGGTGGCAAGGAAGCCGATGCCGGCACGCCCGGCGATACCATCCCGGAGCATTGCCTGGTGCGCGTCGTCGATCTCGACATTCATCCCGGCAAGTTCTACCGTTATCGCTTCAAGGTCCGGATGGCCAACCCCAACTACCTCCGCGAGGACGTGGCCTCGACGGCGTACAAGGCCGAGAAGGAGCTTAAATCGAACAAGTGGTATGAACTGCCGCAAACCGTCTCCGTTCCGCCCGAAACCGTCTACTACATCGTCGATCAAAAATATTTGAAGGAGACCAAGGGCGAGAAGCACGCGGCGGAAAGCCCGCAGGCGAAGATGTGGAAGAATGACCCTTCTCGCGGCGGGAATCAGGTGGTCTTCCAGTTGCATCGCTGGGTGGAATCGGCGCCGATCGACGTCAAGGGCGAGCCGGTGCCCATCGGCGACTGGGCCATCGCCGACCGCGTCTTGGTTTCCCGGGGCGACTTCATCGCCCAGACGGTGAAGGTGGATCTGCCCGTGTGGAAGTACACTCAGGACGCCTTCGTCCTGCCCGCTGAGGACCAGAAAGCCCGCAAGGTCCGCGGCAAGGTGCCTTCCGGCGTCAGCGTGAACTTCGGCGAAGAGAACTCGGACACCCAGACGATCCTGGTCGATTTCGAGGGCGGCAAGGAAACGATCGGCGGCGAAGCCAAGCTCTCCGACACCTCTGCCATCGAGGTGCTGATGCTGTCGCCCGACGGCAAGCTGCGGGCGCGTAACAGTGCCGAGGACGCCGCGGACGAGAAACGCGTGGAGCGCCGTGAGGAGGTGCAGAAACGCATCGAGGATCTCCGGGAAGGCAAGGCCGGCGGCGCCGGCGGCGGCGGCGGACTCGACGCCGGACGCAGCAAGTGATCCGTGCAACCCATCTCTCCCCTTGACCGCTTGCGGCCTGACGCCGGGTCGCAAGCGGTTTTCGTTTGACCGCGATTTCCCAACCTGTTTTGCCAGCCCGCAGCGCCAGCAAGGGCAACCCTTGCTGGCGCTGCGGGCTGGCGAGGACATCGCTTCTCTCCGCTTCGTTGCCGCGTGCTGGAATTGACACGATGGGACCACTCACTACAATCCATGACTCACCGGGACGCACTTTCGCGCAGGTATTAACCGGAAGGCTACCATCGTGTCCGCACCCCAAGATCCGTTTGAAGCCAGTCGCACCGACAAGCTGCGCGCCATCGAGGCGCTCGGTCTCGACCCGTGGGGCGGCCGTTTCGACGGCCATCAGTCCATCACCGAAGTCCTCGCTCTGCCGGCCGACGTGCCGGAAGATCGGCGGCCGCGCGTCCGCATCGCCGGACGCATCGTCAGCCGGCGCAAGCAGGGCAAGCTCTACTTCCTCGATCTCAAGGACTGGTCCGGTACGCCGACCCGCCGCGAGATCAAAGGCGAGCACGAACGCGAGGGCGAGGTCGAAAACGTCGCCGACCTGAGTAGCCGTATTCAGGTCATGGTGGGACAGAAGCAAGTCGGCGAGATCGGCTGGCAGCTGGCGCAGCAGCTCGACCTCGGCGACCTGCTCGGCGTGGATGGGGCGTTCGGCAAGACGAAGCGCGGCGAGCCGACCGTGTTCGCCGACAAGCTGACGTTTCTGGGCAAGTCGCTGCTGCCGCACCCGGACAAGTTCGCCGGGATGCACGACCTGGAGTTTCGCCTGCGCCATCGGTATCTCGATTTGATCTACAACGCTGAGACGCTGGACCGCGCTCGCAAGCGCATTTTGATCGTGCGGACCATCCGCCGTTTCCTCGACGAGCGCGGCTTTTGGGAGGTGGAGACGCCGACGTTGCACGCCATCGCCGGCGGTGCCGCAGCCAAGCCGTTCGTCACGCACCACAACGCCCTGGACGTGCAGCTCTTCCAGCGCATCGCCCTGGAGTTGCATTTGAAGCGCCTGCTCGTCGGCGGCATCGAGAAGGTTTACGAGATCGGCCGGGTCTTCCGCAACGAGGGCATCAGCCCGCGGCACAACCCGGAATTCACCATGATGGAGCTGTACCAGGCTTACGGCGATTACCGCACCATGATGGACCTGACCGAGCAGATGATCTGCGCTTGCGTGCAAACGCTGGGCAGCGGGATGCGTCTGCCCTTCGGCGAGCACACGATCGACTTTTCGCCGCCGTGGCAGCGCGCGACCTATGGCGAGTTGTTCGAGCAGCACGTCGGCGTGCCGATCCACGACGCCGACGCGGTGCGCCGCGTCGCCGACAAGGAGGGTTTCCCGACCGCCGGCAAAGACCCGGCCGTAATCGTGCATCATTTGTTCGAGCAGCACGTTGAGGAGAAGCTGATCGGTCCGGTGTTCGTCCACGATTATCCGGCCCCGCTGTGTCCGCTGACCAAGCGCAAGCGCGACAACCCCGCCATCGCCGAGCGTTTCGAGTTGTACGTGCGCGGCATGGAACTGGCCAACGCCTACACCGAATTGAATGATCCAGTGATGCAGGAGCAGACGTTCCGAATGCAGTTGGCCGGCCTGCCGGAAGAGGAGTCGATGGCGAAGATGGATGAGGACTTTATCCGCGCTCAGCGTCACGGAATGCCGCCGGCCGGCGGACTCGGCGTCGGCATCGACCGCCTGGTGATGCTGCTGACCAACACGCCGTCGATCCGCGACGTGATCCTGTTCCCATTGTTGCGGCCCGAGAAGAAATGAACTAACCACAGAGTCACAGAGAACACAGAGAAAAAAACACAGAGAAGACAAAAATAGGTAAAGAGAGGGTTGCTTTCGGATTCTGGTGATCTTGTGAATCATTGTTATTTCTCTGTGTTTTCTTCTCTGTGCTCTCTGTGACTCTGTGGTTAATAATTTGAGGTGCCGAAGTGTATAAACTTCTGCTGTGCTGGCGGTACTTGCTGACGCGCTACCTGGCGCTGGTGTGCATCATCAGCGTCATGCTCGGCGTGGCCACGCTCATCGTCGTCAACAGCGTCATGGCCGGCTTCAGCACCAAGCTGCGCGAACGGCTGCACGGACTTCTCTCCGACATCGTCGTCGAATCGCGCGATTACGAAGGCTTCACCAATCCCGAAGGCAAGATGGCCGTCATCGCGGCCGACGACTTCCTCGGTCCGCGTGTCGAGGCCATGACGCCGACCTTGGAAATCTTCGGCATGATTCGCTTCCAGTGCAACGGCTCGCCGGTCGCCCGGCCGGTGCGCATCATCGGCATCGACCCTGCGGGCCGTGCCAAGATCGGCGGCTTCGCCGAGCATCTGACCGAGCACAAGAACAACCCGACCTTCGAGTTGGACCCGGCTGCGCTGGAGCGCCATCGCCAGATGCACCGCCGGCTCAACCGCATCGCCCAACTCAAGGCGCAGCCGCCCAGCAACGGCATACCCGCTCCCGACGATCCGCCGTCGCGCGAGTTCGCACCGTCCACCATCATCGTCGGCTACGCCATCGCCCACTTCAACGCGAAACTCAAGCCCGACGAGGCGCCCAAGGAGTTTTGCACCCTCAACCTCGGCGACGACGTGATCGTCACCACCATCAGCGGGCAAGCCCTCCAGCCCATCGAGTGGCGCTCCGCCGTCTGCGATTACTTCAAGTCGGAGATGAGCGAGTACGATTCCAATTACGTTTTCGTGCCGCTGGAGGAGTTGCAGCGCCTGCGCGCGATGGAGGGCCGAGCCACCAGCATTCAGATCCGCGTCAAGGACTACCGCGACCTGTACGCCGTCCGCGATCGTTTGCGGCAACTGTTTCCCGAATACCAGGGTTTGGCCGTGCAGACGTGGGAGGACAAGCAAGGGCCACTCTTGGCCGCCATCAGCATCGAGAAGGGCATCCTCAACGTGCTGCTGTTCATGATTATCGCCGTGGCCGGCTTCGGCATCCTCGCCATCTTCTCGATGATCGTCGTCGAGAAGACGCGCGACATCGGCATCCTCAAGGCGCTGGGCGCGTCCAACACCGGCGTGCTGAACATCTTCCTCAGTTACGGACTGCTGCTCGGCGCCGTCGGCGCTCTGCTCGGCAGCATCATCGGCGTCACGATCACGCTGCGCATCAACGAGATCGAACAATGGTTGACGAAGACGACGGGCCATGAGTTGTTCGACCGTTCGGTGTACTACTTCAACGAGATTCCGACCGACCTCAACATCGGGAGCGTGCTGCTGATCAACCTGGGAGCGGTGGCCATCGCCGTGCTGTTCAGCGTGCTGCCGGCCCTGCGCGCCGCCCTGCTGCATCCGGTGCGAGCGCTGCGCTATGAGTAATTTTCAAACTAACCACAGAGTCACAGAGAACACAGAGAAGAAAACACAGAGAGGATAATAGCAAAAGAAGAGAAGCATTTTGAGATTATTGAAATCTTGTTAATGTTTTGTTTTTCTCTGTGTTTTCTTCTCTGTGTTCTCTGTGACTCTGTGGTTAATTTTCCGGAGACGAACGCGATGCTCGATAACTTGCCCCTGTTGGCGGCGGTCAACATCCACAAGACCTATCGCAAGCACGCCATCGAGGTGCCGGTCCTGACCGGGCTGGATCTCGAAGTCCACGCCGGCGAGTTCCTCAGCGTCGTCGGCAGCTCCGGCAGCGGCAAAAGCACGCTGCTGCACGTCCTCGGCACCCTCGACCGGCCCGACGAAGGACGGGTCGTTTTCAACGGCGAACGCATCGACAACCTGCCCGCCGAACAGCGCGACCGTCTGCGCAATCAGACGTTCGGCTTCATCTTCCAGTTCTATCATCTGCTGCCGGAGCTGAGCACGCTGGAAAACGTGCTGATGCCGAAGATGATCGCGCTGCCGGTGCGCGGCTGGTTCCGCGAGCGGCGAGCGCTGAAGCAGCAGGCCACCGAACTGCTCGATCGCGTCGGCCTGGGGCATCGCCTGCGTCACAAGCCGCGCGAACTGTCCGGCGGCGAGATGCAGCGCGCCGCCATCGCCCGCGCCCTCATCAATCGGCCGCAGGTGCTGCTGGCCGACGAGCCGACCGGCAACCTCGACGCCGACAAGGGCGCCGAGATCATCGCCCTGTTGCGCGACTTGAACCGCCAGGAACGACTGACTATCATCATGGTGACTCACAACATGGAGATCGTTTCGACCACGGATCGGATGGTACGTTTGGTGAAAGGTCGCGTCGAAGGATCGCCGGACCCTAATTCGCTTCTCCAACCCTCCGCGTCCGGCTGACAGGGGCCAGCGATGACGAAGGTCTGGATCAACGGCAAGCTGTTCGACAAGGCCGACGCCAAAATCAGCGTGTTCGATCACGGCCTGCTCTACGGCGACGGCGTTTTTGAAGGCATTCGCATCTACAACGCCAAGGTGTTCCGCCTCCGCGAACACATCGACCGCCTCTACGAAAGCGCACGCCACATCGCCCTGGAGCTGCCGCTCGGCCGCGAGCAGATGACGCAAGCCGTGCTCGACACCGTCAAGGCCAACGCCAAGCAGGATGGCTACATTCGCCTCGTCGTCACGCGCGGCGGCGGCAGTCTCGGACTCGATCCCAACCGATGCTCCGACCCGCAAGTCATCGTCATCGTCGATGACATCAGCCTTTATCCGGTCGAGTTCTACGAGAAGGGGCTGGAGGTCATCACCGCCTCGATCGTTCGCAATCATGCCAACGCTGTGAACCCGCGCATCAAGTCGCTGAACTATCTCAACAACATCCTGGCGAAAATCGAGGCCGTGCGTGCCGGCTGCCAGGAAGCGGTCATGCTCAACCCCAACGGCGAGGTCGCCGAATGTACCGGCGACAATATCTTCCTCGTCAAGCGCGGCGTCCTGCGCACGCCGCACCTGGCCGCGGGCATCCTCGAAGGCGTGACGCGCAACGCCGTGATCGAGCTGGCGCGCGAGGCGAAGGTTCCCGTGCAGGAGATGGCGCTGACGCGCCACGACATCTACAGCGCCGACGAGTGTTTCCTGACCGGCACCGCCGCCGAAGTGGTGGCGGTGGTCAAGTGCGACGGCCGGCCCATCGGCAATGGCAAGCCCGGACCCGTCACCCGACAACTGCGCGAACGATTTCATCAGCTGGCCCGGCAGTAGTCCCGATTACCAGCCCGAAGCGCCAGCGAGGGCCGCCCTCGCTGGCGCTTCGGGCTGGTAAGGTAACTCAGCCTATGATCGACCTACATCGCATCCTTGTGCCGACCGACTTCAGCAAGTCGTCGAGCAACGCGCTCGTTTACGGAGCGGAGTTCGCCCGGCGCTTTGGGGCCGAGGTGCATCTGCTGCACGTGGTGCAGGATCTCGCGCTATTCATCCCCGAAGCGGTGATGCTGGCTCCGCCGATGATGCCGCCCATCGAGCAGTTCGTCTCGGCCGCGCGCGCCGCGCTGGAGCGCGCCGTGCGCGATTTGAACATGACCGATGTGAGAATCGTGCCGGAGGTGGCCGAGGGCACGCCGTTCGAGGAGATTGTCCGCTTCGCGCGCGACAAGGAAATCGACCTGATCGTCATGGGCACGCACGGGCACACCGGCCTGGCCCATCTGTTTCTGGGCAGCGTCGCCGAGAAGGTCGTCCGCCGCGCTCCCTGCCCGGTGCTGACCGTGCGCCATCCCGAACACGAGTTCGTGCATCCGTGAACCGCGAAAGCGAGCCGCCATGCGCCGACAACGAACGACTCCCATCCTCGTTATTGCCATCCTCCATTTGGTGGGGGGCGGCCTCGGTCTGATTCTCTCGCTGTGCGGCTGCGGTGGATTGGTCATGACCAACGCCCTCAGTTCGGCAATTCCAACCGTGCCGCAGCGCCCCGGTCAGCCGCCGCCGCCGCCCAGCGCCGCCGATACCATGAAATATTACAACGACCACATCCCCGGCTACCGCGCGTTCACCTTCGGCGGCCTGGCGCTCAGTTTGATGCTGGACATCATGCTATTGGCCGCTGGAATCGGCCTGCTGAACGTGCAGCCGTGGGCGCGTTGGCTCTCCCTTGTTTATGCGCCGATCAGTATCCTCAATCGGCTCGTCAGTTTCGTCTATCAGCTCGTCTGGGTGCTGCCGGTGACGCAAGAACTGTATGCGAAAAACCCCGCGATGGCGGGCATGTCCAGCTTCGTGACCATCGGCGGAGGGATCGGACTGGTGGTGAGCTTGTTGTTCATCCTCTACCCCATCGCGGTCGTTGTCCTTATGCTCCTTCCCTCCACCGCCGCCGCCTTCCGCGGTGAGCTTCCGAGCCGCGAAGATGACTACGGCGAGGACGACAGGGAAGAGGGGGATCCCTGGCGCGAGCCTCCGCCTCGGAGCGACAAGTTCCGTCTTTAAGTCGCCGCATTCCGTTCTTGCCGAAGGAGCGTCATGCCCCACTCCCTCGATCCGCTGTTTCGGCCACGTTCCATCGCCGTTTTCGGGGCCAGCGATACGCCCGGCCGCGTCGGCAACATCCTGATGCGCAACCTGCTGGAGAACCCTTTCGGCGGCGTCGTCTTTCCCATCAATCCCAAACGGCGCTCGGTGCAGGGCGTCCACTGCTATCCCAACCTCGCCGCCGTCCCGGAGAAGGTCGAGTTGGCCATCCTCGCCACGCCGGCCGCCGCCGTGTCCGCTCTGGTGGGCGAGTGCGTCGCGCACGGCGTCGCCGCCGCCATCATCATCTCGGCCGGCTTCGCCGAACTGGGCGCCGGGGGCCGCAAGCTCGAAGACGACATCCGCGCCACGGCGCGCGGTAAAATGCGCATTGTCGGTCCGAATTGTCTTGGAATCATCAATCCGCCCAGTAACCTCAACGCCAGCTTCGCCGCTTCGATGGCCGTTCCCGGCCGCGTCGCGCTCCTCAGCCAGAGCGGCGCCATCTGCACCGCCATCCTCGATTGGGCTGGTCAGGCCCACGTCGGTTTCAGCAGCTTCGTCAGCGTCGGTTCCATGCTCGACGTCGATTTCGCCGACCTCCTCGACTACTTCGCCGACGACGCCGACACGCGCAGCATCGTGCTGTACATGGAGTCGATCGGCGACGCCGGTAAGTTCCTCAGCGCCGCCCGCAGCGCCAGCCGGGCCAAGCACGTCATCGTGGTCAAGGCCGGGCGGCACGAGGCCGGCGCCCGCGCCGCCGCCTCGCACACCGGGGCGCTGGCCGGCTCCGACGCCGTCTTCGACGCCGCCTTTCGCCGCGCCGGCGTCCTGCGCGTGACCACCATTTCGGACCTCTTCAACATGTCCGAGATCCTCGCCATGCAGCCGCCGCCGAGCGGTCCCGGCCTGGCGATCCTCACCAACGCCGGCGGACCCGGCGTCATGGCCACCGACGCCCTCATGCTCGACGGCGGACAGTTGGCCCGGCCGCGCCCCGAAACGATGGAAGCCCTCAACGCCGCCCTGCCACCCTTCTGGAGCCGTGCCAACCCCATCGACCTGCTCGGCGACGCCACGCCGGAGCGCTACCGCCTCGCCGTCGAGGCCTGCGTCAAGGACCGCAACGTCCAGGGCGTCCTCATCCTGCTGACGCCGCAGGCCATGACCGACCCGACAGAAACCGCTCGGCAAATCGCCGCCGTCGCGGCCCACGCGCCCAACAAGGCGGCGACCGAAATCAACAAGCCGGTCCTGGCCTGCTGGATGGGCGGCGCGGCCGTGCGCCGCGGCGTCGAGTTGCTCAACGCCGCCGGCATTCCGACCTTCGACGCCCCCGAGTCGGCCATCCGCGCTTTTCTGCACATGGTCCAGTATCGCCGCAATCAGGAATTGCTCTATCAGACGCCGGAGGCGCTGCCGGAGGACATCCCGCCCGACACGCGCCGCGTCAAGCACATCTTCCAGCAGGTCCGCGCCGCCGGACGCACGCTGCTGACCGAGATCGAGTCCAAGGAAGTGCTGGCCGCCTACGGCGTGCCGGTCGTGCTGCCGATCGCCTGCCGCAGCGCCGACGAGTCCGTCGCCGCCGCCGAGCGCATCGGCTATCCCGTGGTGCTGAAGCTGCTGTCCTCGACCATCACGCACAAGAGCGATGTCGGCGGCGTTCAGCTCAACCTCGCCGACGAACAAGCCGTCCGCGCCGCCTTTGCCTCCATCGAGTCGAACGTCAACCGCATCGTCAAACCGGGGGCTTTTGAAGGGGTTTCCGTTCAAGCGATGATCCGCGAGCGCGGTTACGAATTGATCCTCGGCAGCTCGGTCGATCGCCAATTCGGGCCGGTGATTCTGTTCGGCGCCGGCGGCATCCTGGTTGAGGTTTTCAAGGACCGCGCCCTCGGTCTGCCGCCGCTCAACCGCACGCTGGCGCGCCGTCTGATGGAGCGCACCAAAATCTACGAGGCTCTGCAAGGCGTACGCGGTCAGAAGCCGGTCAACCTCGAAGTGCTGGAAACGCTGCTGGCCCGCTTCAGTCTGCTGCTCGTGGACTTCCCCGACATCCTTGAGATCGACCTCAATCCCGTGCTCGCCTCGCCCGAACGCATCGTGACGCTCGATGCGCGTCTGCTGCTCCGCCCGGCCGGCGAACCCGATGCGCCCCTGGCCATTCAGCCGTATCCCAACCAGTACGCCGCGCCGTTCCGCCTGCGGGACGGCCGCGAGGTTCTCGTGCGCCCGATCCGGCCGGAGGACGAGCCGCTTATCATCGCCCTGCACGCCGGCCTCTCCGAACATACCATCCGCATGCGCTTCTTCAGCATGGTCAAGACGTTGTCGCGCGACAGCTTGATCCGCCTGTGCCATCTCGATTACAACCGCGAAATGGCCCTGATTGCCGTGCTGCGCGAGGGCGACCAACCGCGCCTTCTGGGCGTCTCGCGCTACTACCTCAACCCGGAGACCGGGACCGCCGAGTTCGCCCTGGTGGTCAGCGACGCCTATCAGCGGCAGGGGGTGGGCCGGCACCTGTTGCAGCGCCTCCTGGACATCGCCCGGGAGCGCGGCGTCAAGAAATTGGTCGGGCAGGTTTTGGCCGAGAACGGGCCGATGCTCCATTTGCTGCAATCGCTGGGCTTTTCGCCGCCGGTGCCGTTCGAGGACCACGTCGTTCGCGTCGAGCTGGACCTGCGCGGCTCGCCCCGTTCTTGACGCCGCGCTCGCCGCCGTGATGTCCGTTTGTTGACGGTGATTTCCGTTTTTTGGCCGCGCCGTTGCGGCCGTTTGTTGACGGTGCGGGTGTCGCTTCCTGGCCCTCGTTGTCACCACTTGTCTCGTCCTGGCACGAGTCCGTCGATTCGCGCCGTTCTTCGCTTGGCTGCGGCGTCGGACTCAGCATCTCCGCAAGCTGCTGCACGCGACACGGCTGGATGTGGGCCACCATGCCGCAGGCCACCTCCGCCGGCAGCGTGGCCATCGTCACCGGCACTTGCTTCATGATCTGCTCCAGCGGCTGATAGCACTGCCGCCATTCTTCGACATCGAGCGTGTCGGGGTTGACCGCCTCGGCCGGCTTGCCCAGCACATAAAGAAAAAGCAGCTTCATCGCCGCCAGATCGCCGCTCCGCCCCAGCACGATCAACCTCTCGGCGATCAACTCCATGTCCTCTTCCGTGACGCGCCGCACCAGTGCCGAGCGCAGCTTGGCCACCTGCCGCGCGAACGGATTGCCCGGACCTCCGACGTTGCCCACCGCGAACCGGCCGCGTTCATCGCGCCCGTTGTTCGGCTGCGGCTCCTGCTCTCCTTCCGCAAAACGACGTGCGCCGTTCTCGACCTTGCGCGACTGGCTCATGACGGGATCTCCTGGATGGGTGACGACAGGCGGGACAGATGGGAATACGATCATCTATCAGTTTCGCATTTGTCGGGCGTTATTCAGAGAGCAATTTCGCGTCGGTCGTTGTCGCGCCCGGCCGATTGCGGACAACGTGCCGCGTTCGGCGTATACCATCCTGCACATCGTCGCACGGCAAAACCACAGGCTACAGGATCGAACCGTGAGCATACCCGAACCGCGCATTCACATCATCGGCGTCGGCAGCGACGGATTGGCCGGACTCACCAGCCGCGCCCGCGATCTGCTAACCTCCGCCGACCTCGTTTTCGGTTCCGAAAACACCCTGAAACTGCTGCCCGAACTCAAGGCCGAGCGCCGCCCCATCGCCGCCGACATGCAGGAAGCCGTCAGCACCTTGACCGCGCTTCTGGGCCGCAAACGATTGGCGATCGTGGCCAGCGGCGATCCGCTGTTTTACGGCGTGGCGCGTTACCTGTGCGACCGCATCGGCAAGGAGCATTTTGAAGTGCTGCCGCACGTCAGCTCCATGCAACTGGCCTTTGCGCGGGTCAAGGAGACGTGGGAAGAAGCGTACCTGACCAATCTGCAAACGCATCCGCTGGAAACGGTGCTGGATCGCATCCGCACCGCCGAGACGGTCGGCCTATTCCCCAGCGACCGCGAAGGTCCGGCGGAGATCGCCCACACCTTGCAGGCGCGCGGCCTCGACTATTTCCGCATGTACGTCTGCGAGAACCTCGGCGGGCCGGACGAGCGCGTCACGCAGGGCGAGTTGCGCGATCTTCAAGACATGGAGTTCGCCGCGCTCAACGTAGTGATCCTCAAGCGCAAGCCGGGCCGGCCGGATCGACCGGCGACGGCGGCGCGTTTTCGGATGTTCGGTAACCCCGACGATGTGTTCGCCCAGAGCCGGCCGAAAAGCGGATTAATCACGCAGGCCGAGGTGCGCTCGATCGCGCTGGCGGAGTTGGCGATTCAGCCGGCCGCGGTCGTGTGGGACATCGGCGCCGGCTCCGGTTCGGTGGCCATCGAGGCGGCGCGGCTGAGCGATCCCGGACCCGTCTACGCCATCGAGCAGGACGCGGCCGACTATCATCTGATCCTGGCCAACGCCGAGGCGTTCGGCGTGCGCAACCTGCACGCGGTCCACGGCATCGCTCCCGACGTCTTCGCCGACCTGCCCGCACCCGACGCCGTCTTCGTCGGCGGCACCGGCCACGAGGTGGCGCGTCTACTCGAATCGGTCTGGGAGGCGCTGCGGCCGGGCGGACAGATGGTGGTCAACGTGGCCACGCTGGAGAGCCTGAGCGCGACGCACGGCGTGCTGAAGCGCCTGGCGGGAACGGTGCGAGCGTTGCTGGTCAACATCGCGCGCGGCACCGAGCAACTGGAAACGCTGCGCTTCGAGGCGGTCAATCCCACCTTCCTGCTCTGCGCCGGCAAACGTCCCTAACCACCACAATTTAACCACGGATAACACGGATAACACGGATAGAAAAATATCGTTTTTATCCGTGTTATCCGTGTTATCCGTGGTGAAATACTTACTCCACGGTCAAACCCGCAAGGTACTGCTCCAGCTCCTTCTTTTGCTCTTTCTCCTTCCGCTGCTTCTCCTCGATCTGGGCTTGCAGCTTCTCGATCTGCGTCTCTTGCTTGTCGAGTTTCTCCAGATAGCGCTTTTGCAACGGCGTGTTGGCCGGCACCTTGTCGAGGCTCGTGCGCACACGGTTCTGCTCCTGCGTGACCGTCTGATATTGCGATTGCAGCTCCGCGACTTCGCGCTGCGTCTCGGTCAACCGGTCAGTGTATTCGACGCCCTTTTGCAGCGCCGCGCGCAATTGTGGACTACTCGCCGAACTGCGCATCAGTAAGCCGATCTTCGGGCCTTTCATGCTGAGCAGCACCGACTTTTCCTGGCTTGTCCGTTCCTGGACGATCTCGCGCGCCAGCGGTTCGCCGGCGGGAACCTTCCACTCGAAACGGTAGGAATCGCGGCTACGCTCGGCCGGCTTCTCCTTGCCGATCAGCTTCCAATCGGGATCGATCGGGTGCTCGACGATCAGCGTGCGCTCGTGACCGGAACGATTTTTGATGAGATACTTCGTCGTGTTGCGAACGCGGTGCGTCTCCTCGACGACGCCCTTGACGACGCGGACCAGGGTCATCTCATCGGGCGTGCTTTTCCTCTCGGCCTTGACCTCGACAGCCTGATCGACGGCGAAGCTGAGCAGCCGTTCCTCGCCGGCTTGCAAATCCGGTAGGCGGGCGTCGCCAGCATAGGCGCCGCCCTCGTAGACGGACACCGGACCCTGCATGAGGTTCTGACCCGTGGCGTTCTTGATTTTCAATCCGCGCAAGGGAAACTTGGCGTTCACCTTCTCGTTGAAGATGCTGACGCGCCGGCCGCTGACTTCTTGATTGACCAGCGGCAACAGCGCCGAGCGCTGGCGGGCCAGGTTGAGCTTGTGGTCGATGGTGTAGCGCGCCTGATCGCCGATCGTCTCGGCCAAGGCGGCGGCGTTGACGCTGTCGGTCGGATCGAACTCGGCGATGGCGCTGCCGGCCTTCTTGGCTTGCTCGCGCGCCTTCTCGCGTTCCTGGCGACGTTTCTGCAATTCCTCGTACTTCAATCGATTGACGCCGGGCGCCTGCACGAGATTATTTCCCATCTGGTAACGGTTGAAGCCGCCCTGACCGCCCAGGTTGCCGCCCTGACCGCCGCCGAAACCGATGATGCCGCCACCGACACCAAGGTTTCCTTGGCCTTGGAAGCCACCCTGAGCGCCGAGTTGGTTGAAACCCTGACCACCCATTCCGGCAATGCCGCCGAGGCCGCCCATGCCCATCATGCCGGCCCCAGCGAAACCGCCGAGTTGGTTGCTGTTCGACAACGGCCCATCGTATTCCGGCGGACGCAGCGAGGCGAAGCGCTCCGGCTCGACGACCGGACGCGGCACGAACAGTGGTTGATACAGATTCATCTGGAACGAGATCGGCCGGCTCGACACCAGCGCCAGACGCACATCCTTCCAGTCTTCGTCCGTCGTGTTCTCGACGATGGCCCAGCCTTGCAGCGTCGCCTTGCCGGCCTTGTCGAATACCAACCGATAGCTGCTCTTCCACATCGGCGCTTCCACGACGTAACCGACCTTCACGTCCCGCTTGCCCTCGCCGCTGAATTGAAGCGTGACGCTCTTCTTCTGTCCGTTGTGGGCGTTGGCCAGCACGTCGAGCGCGCGGCGAAACTCGCCGTCCAGCGCCGCGTTGAGGAAGCGCACGCGCTGCACCGTGTTCAGCGGCACGCAGCGCATGCCCTCGGTACACAGCAGATTCAACTGATGCACCTCGCGCACCGCCGGGGCCATCTCCTGCTGCGATTCCATGCCGACGATGGTGCCCGTCAGCGTGCCGGCCGCGAGTCCGCCGTCCTTTTGCAGCGTCAACTCGACTTTTTCGCCGCGCGCCTGGTTGAGCAATTGCCCGAACGTCGGATTGCCGGTCAGGTCCAGAGCGAACGTCTTCAGGGTGCGATCGATGGGTTCCTGGCCGTCGTAGCTGATGGTGGTGATTTTGCCGTGGCCGAGGTCTTGCAGAACGAGGCTCTTGAGGAGGTCGTTGACATCGGGGGCCGGGAATTGCAGATCCACGCGGGCGTCGCCCTCGACCGGCCCTTCGCGCTGGAAGAAGCCGACGCCGCTGTTGAAGAGGATGACCTGACTGAGCGGCAGCGCGTTGGCCTGCCGGCGTTCGTTGGCCGCCTGCCCGCCGTCCGCCGGTTGCGGGGCCGCCGAGGACGAGGCGCGCCAGACGATCAGCGCCGTGGCGGTGACGGCGCCGATAAGTCCCAGGAAAAGATAGTTGCGACGCATGGGTGAAGTCCCTCCCTTGAAAAAAGGCGTGTGCGAGCGCTTGGATTCGATCAGGAACGGCGCAAAGGAGATTTCTTGCGCGAAAAAAAACTAGGACAGCAAAGTTGACTGGACGGTGACCCTGGCTCTGGGTTAGGGTTTAAACTTTCGCAATCCCGGAGAGAGCTATGGCCAGGACGGCAGCACGACCCCAACCCACTCGCAGCCAACACCTCCAACCTTGGTTTGCCC
>DATBGU010000043.1:0-15503 GCA_036557825.1 Gemmataceae bacterium | reverse complement strand
AAACGCGCCGCCGTGGCCCTGAAGCGGATGGGAGCGAAGGCGAAATCGGCCGTGCCGGCGCTGGAGGAAGCGCTGGCCGACACGGACGCCGAGGTCCGCGCCGCCGTCGCCGCGGCGCTGGAAGCCATCGACCCGACAACTCATCGCGCCGAGGAAAAGCCCGTCTCTCCACCGCCTGCCAAGCCGAAAGCTACGGAGGAGCCGGTGAAAAGTCCACCTCCTCCTCGAAGTTCCAAGCCGGGGGAAGTGGGCGGTTACTTTTTGGGTCCGCGAAGTTCGCCCAGTATTCTGATGCAGCGAAAAAATGATCGGGACGCTTGGCATCGACTCAAGGCGAACGATCGGGTTTCCGCGAATGATCGGCTGGTGAGCCTTCCGAGTTACGCCAGCGAGGTGCATTTGGACAGCGGCGTGCGTCTGTTGCTGCGTGGCCACGTCCGCGAGTTCTCGCTGTTCAGCGACATGGATTACCTGCAAGAAAGCGCCGTCGTCCTGCACAAGAGCAAGGACGTGGACGCCGACCTGACGCTGCAAACAGGACGGCTGTATCTGTCCAATCACAAGAAGGACGGGCCGGCCGTGGTGCGGCTACGCTTCGAAAAGGGCCTCCTCCGAGCGCAACCTGGCAAGACGGATTCCCAACCGGCCCCCAAAGCCGACGAAGAGCAAAACCGTCCTGCCACGTCGGGTCAGGACGACTCCAAGGAGGTGTGGGACGTGACCTTGAGCGAGCCGGACACGGAAGTGGTGGTCGATCTGCTCAAGAGGTACAGCGGCAACGTGGATTATATGAAAGGCGAGGCGCCGGTGGTGACGCTGCATCTGTTCGTGCTCAAGGGCAAGGCTGGGCTCGCTGCCGAGTACCAGCACTATCCCGACCTGTCCGCGCCGCCGGGCCAGGCTTACTTCGTTTGGGACAACAAGCGGGGCGGCTTGCGGGGGCCTTTCAAACAGGCCCAGGTGCCGTCCTTCTTTGCCAAGGTGCTGCCCGTCGATGCCAAAAAACAACCCTATGCCGAGAAGATGGAGCAGGCGCTCACCTCTCTCAGCCGGCAGATGCTGCCCTCGACGGAACCCACCACCGTGCTGAAGCAAGTGTTGCAGAAAACCGACTTCATGCAGCACCAGCTGGCGATCTATTGCCTGGGTGCCATGGACGAGGTTGAGGAGTTGCTTGAGGTTCTCGGCGATACCGACCCCGTCCACGCCCCGGATCGCGATACGGCCATCTTCACCTTGCGACGCTGGCTCGGCCGCGACGCCGGCAACGGGGCCAAACTGTTCGATCCGAAGGAGTCAAAGGCGGGTCCGCTGCTGTCGCAGCAGAAATACACGAAAGATGAGGCGGAGAGGATTTTCGTCCTGCTGCACGACTTCAGCGAAGATGAAATCCTCGCCGTCGAGACGTACGAATACCTGGCCCGCGATCTCATCAGCAACAAGGTAGCCATCGCCGAACTGGCGCGCTGGCATCTGTACCGGCTGGCACGACTGCAAGGCGTCAGCCTTCCCGGTCTGGAGCCGAATAAGTTCAACGCCGCCTTCCCCAGCGACGTTCGCGCGGTCGCCTTCCAGGAAGTGCGCAACAAGATCGAGAAGGGGGAATTGCCGGTGCGTGCGCCGCTGCCAGGGAAGAACGGTGCGCCCGGCGCGGGCAAAGAACCCGGTCGCGGTGCGCCGAAGGGGCGGGACCGAAATCCCTGACGGGAGCGCGAATCGGCAATGATAAGCGGCATCGCGGAGCGGAGCGTGGAGGTTTCCCGCGCTCCGCTCCGCGATGCCGCTTCCTGAACTGCTGGCGTGCCACGGTTTCAGCGTTTGAGAGCTTCGCGGCTGAAAGTGCCCGGCGTGAAGTCTGGGTTGATCTTGATGTCGCGGAAGAAATACTCGCCAATCAGACGGTTTTCCTCGCCCTTGAGGACATTGCCGACTTGCAACCAGTTTTCCGTGTCGATGTACACGGTCAACTCGGTGATGCCGTCTTCCTCCGGCTTCTTGTACTGGGTCCGCTTCAGCACCCAGCAGCGACGGTTGCCGGCTTCCTTGATCTCTTTGACGCCGAGATATTCGATGTGCAGGGCATCGTTCTTGCGCGCCCTTTGCCACGAGGCCAGGGTGCGCTGCATCGCGATCTTGATGCCGAACTCCGGCAGCGCGTAGCGTCCGCCCTTCTTGGCGTCGCTGCCGTTGGGATCGCGCGTCACCACGCCGGCGAAGGAGAAAACGCCGTTGGGCCGCACCAGTACTTGGCCGCCGTTTTCCCCCTTGACGTACAGCACGCCGGCCGCCCGCCGCGCTCCTTCCTTCCAAAGCATCCGCACGCTGAAAGGCTCCTCCCGAAACGCCACGTCGATGATCTCGCTGCGCTCGAGTTTGCCGTCGATGCGCTCCTGTTTGCGCATCGTCGTCGTGTAGCCTTTCACCTCGCGATCGCAGCGGCGGATGCACGCCTCCAAAAAGGCGATGGGGTCTTGTTTCGCCAGGCGTTCCATTCCCTTCGTGCTGGGCAGGGCGGCGCCGGTGTCGGCCACGTCTCGGAAGGTCGCCGTTGGGGGCGGCTCGGTGCTGGACGAATCCGAGATCAAGACCAGACACCCAGCCAGGCAGAGCAGCAACCGTCGCATGATTATCCTCTCCGCGTGTCGAATGGCTCAGCTCCCGAAACCAACAGCCGAGACGCTTCCCTCCTTCTGTATTTTAAAAAGTTCGACAAGTCTGCCAATCGAAATCGTGGAGAGATAGGGAATTTGGGAGAATAGGTAAAGCAGATTAAAATGAAGAGTTCGGCGGATCGCTGCCAGTCGTAAGAAAGAAAAGGATTGTAAGAAGGACCGCGTTCCGTTCTCGCGCGGGGCGGCGGCCGCGTTCCTCATCGAACAGCCCTCTGCTAGTCGAAACGGCAAAAGAGAGAAAAACTCCGCCCCTCGCGCCACGCCGCGATCACCTCGTCGATTCTTCCTCGAATCCCGCGCGCGAACTGGTGGAGAAGGATGGTTTGTCCTGCCGGGAACGATCCGCCATGACGCGAGGAACGCGCGCGTGCTGCACACTGGCAGCGATCCTGTCGCTGTCCGGTTGTGCGCTGCTGAGTTCAAACACGCCATCGGATACCGCCTCTCCTCCCTGCGCGGTACAGGGCGTCGTTTTCGCGGTCGATGGAGCGGGTGGGTTCGAGCTTTTTTCGCGTACAATTCGCAACGCGGCTTCGACGGAAAACCTGCCTCTGGAAGTGCGGACTTTTCGCTGGACACATGGTTATTGCCGCGTCCTCGCCGATCAAATTCATGCGGCGAACCTGCGCCGCCAGGGACGCGAATTGGCCGAGATGGTGCTGGCTTGCCGTCGGGAATGCCCGGAGCGGCCCGTCTATCTGATGGGGCACAGTGCCGGTTGCGGCGTGGTGCTGCGGGCGGCGGAGGACTTGCCGACCAATACGCTGGAACGCATTCTTCTGCTCGCTCCGGCCGTCTCGGCGACACACGATCTGCGTCCGGCCCTGGCGAGCGCCTGCCGCGGCATTGACGCATTCATCAGCTATCACGATTGGGCCTGTCTGGGCCTGGGTACGCTTTTGGCCGGGACGACGGACCGCTGCTGGGAATTCGGCGCATCCGGCAAGGACGGGTTTCAGCTGATCGTGAACGGTCCAGAGGACGAAGCGCTATACGCGAAGTTGCGCCAGCATCGCTGGGATCCGAGCCTGAAATGGACGGGCCACAAGGGCGGCCACTACGGAGCGTATCAGCCGAGGTTCCTGCGGCTGTTCGTGCTGCCTCTGCTTGTTCCCACGGCAGACCAATAAATCGATCGTTCGATCACCCTGTCACCGAGGCGGGGCAGACGCGCTCGAGGGTGGAGAGGAGTTCAGCGAGATCGAATGGTTTGGAGAGAGCGGCCGAAAAACCCGCCTGGGCCATTTGCTCTTGCTCGCGGCTGCCGACGTAGCCGGTGGCCGCCACCACGGGGATGCTGTTCAACTGCGGGTCGGCGCGCACCAGACGTAAGAGATCGTAGCCGTCCTGTTCGGGCATGCCGATGTCGGTGATGATGACGTCGGGGGGGTCGGCGCGGGCGGCGTCGAGGGCCTGCGCCGCGCTGGTAACCTCGCGGACGTGCAACCCCTTTGAAGTTAGCAGCCAACCGAGAACCTGGATGGTGTCCAGCGAATCATCGACGAGGAGGATGCGCATGGGGCCAGGCGACGGCGTGGATTCCACCGGACGCGAGGGAAACTCGGCGGGGACGAGGGGGAAGCGAAAGGTAAAGCGGGCGCCGCCGGGAGAGATGTTGACGGCGTACAACTCACCGTCGTGCAGGTGGGCGATCTCCCGCGCGATCGCCAGTCCCAGTCCGGTGCCGCCGTGCTGCCGGCGCGAGGACAGGTCGGCCTGCCAGAACGGCTCGAAGACGCGCGGCAGATACGCCGGGTCGATGCCCGGTCCGGAATCCACCACTTCGAGACAGGCCATTTCCTCGCTTCGCCAGGCGGAGAGGATGATGTGTCCTTCCGGGGGCGAGAACTTGACGCCGTTGTCGAGCAGGTTGGCCACCAACTGCTGCAAGCGCACCGGATCGGCGAGCAAGGTCGGAAAGGAATCGCGCACATCCAACGTCAGCATCTGATGTTTGACCTCGGCGCGCGGCTCGATCATCTGGACGGCGGTTCGCAGACAGGCAGTCAGATCGACGGGCCGTTTCTCCAGCGACAGTTTGCCGGCCGTGATGCGGGCGATGTCGAGCAGATCGTTGATGAGGCGCGTTTCCTGAGCGAGATTGCGCTCCATGGCGTCGAGGATGGAGTGCCAATCGCCGCCGATCAGCCGCTCGCGGAGCAGATCGAGTCCGGCCCGCAGCGGCGTCAGGGGTGTCCGCAACTCGTGCGAGAGTGTGGCCAGGAAGCGGTCCTTGGCGATGTTGGCATCGGCGAGGCGCTGATTGGCCCGCGTC
The DNA here is from genome assembly GCA_036557825.1 of Gemmataceae bacterium. GTDB lineage: Bacteria > Planctomycetota > Planctomycetia > Gemmatales > Gemmataceae > JAJPHU01. Next base: position 10,556 of record DATBGU010000043.1, on the reverse strand, counting down.
AGCTCGGCGGTGCGTTCCTCGACGCGCTCTTCGAGTTGATCGTTCAATTCTTGCAGTTGCCGCTCGCGCTGGGCGGCCAACAGCGTCAGGCGTCGCTGGGCGACAGCCTGACCGACGGTTTGCTTGAGATCCTCAATGACACACGGCTTGATGAGATAGTCGTACGCTCCTCGTCGCAGGGCGGCGACCGCCGACTCCAGGGAGGCGTAGCCGGTCAGCACGATACAGGCGGTTGTCGGCGCACGCTGGCGGAACTCGTTGAGCAGGGCCAATCCGTCGGTTTCGGCCAGAGCCAGTTCGATCAGCACCACATCAAAGCCGCGCGCGTCGAGCGCGCGCAAGGCACCCTGGGCGTCGCCAGCGACGACGACGTCGTACTGTTCCTGGCGGAGGATATTGGAAACGGTGTAGGCTCCGTCGGGATCGTCATCGACCAGGAGCAGACACGGCCGTTCGTCGCGAGAAGCAGGCGCGTCGTCCGTTCGACGTGCTTCGCTGCGCATGATCGTCCTCGATGCGGATGAAATCCAGTTCGTTGCCGAGACGGCGTGATTGGGCCATCCTGACCGCCGCCCAGGACCCTCATCTCGAACGCGAAGCAACACTGGTCCGCGGTCCCTTCGATGAATGCGATAGGTTGTTATGTTATCGCATCGCCCACGGGCTTTCCAGGGGCGCGGCCGGGGCTGAGCCAATTGGAGGAGAGGCGCCGCAAGCGGGAAAACAATGTTTCCCGTGCCGCGAATCCGCTGGCGTGCGGCCGGGCGGCGCGGGAGAATGACGCTGGGCAGAGGAGGCAGCGGGAGGGTGGCGATCATGAGGCAAAACAAACCGTGGCGCGAGTGCGTCTCCGGCGACCTTTTCTGGGTGGGAATCGCCGTCCTCGCGGCCGGGGTTCTCATCATCATGTTCTTCCGCGCGGCGTCCATGATCGACCCGCGCCGGGCGGACGGCTACGACGAAATGATCGTGTTCCTCGCCTCCCACAGCTTCCTGATGATTCCCTGCGCCGTCTTCGTCTTGCTGGGCATCAACGCTGCGATCGTCGGAGGGATCCGGCTCTTCCGTCAAGAGGCGCCGTTCGGCGGCTTGCCCGGAGCTTGGAGAAAAAGGACGGAAGCGGCGCGTGACGGGTTCCGAGAGGGGTCACGGACGACGGTGGACGAGGAAGGAATTATCTCCGCTCGCCCGGACGATGGCGGTTTCTCAGCGGATGCCTTTTCGCCGAAGCTCCCGCCTGGCTGATTCCTTCGCCAACGCCGACTCTCTTCTCTCCACCACCTTCCCGTCTGCCATTCCGACTCCTGCCATTCGGACGTTTTTGTGCGGCCTCCCTCCGTTTTTGTGCAGAACCGCGTTTTTTCTGCCAAGTCTAATAATGTGGCTTCGCTTGCTTTCGCGCAATTCACATCTTCGGGAAATTCCTGCGATCGCCTAGCACTTCTTCCTCAAAAGGAGATCAGCGTAGATCCGCTGGCTTGCGGCCGGGCGGCGTGGGAGAATGGTGGCATGGATAGGCGTGACGAATTGACTGACGGCGACGAAACCGGCATCCAGGCCGAAGGGCGAGCAACTCAAAAGCCGGCAGAGGTTCCCGTTCCGACCGCTCCGCGCACCTCTGCGCAGGACTTCCCTCGCTCACTCCTCCGCCGAATCTGGACGGCACTGATACCCTGGCTGGCGGTTCTAAGGGATGTCCTCGGTTTCGGTTCCGCGGAGGTTCCCGTTCCGACCGTTCCGAGTACCTCCGCGCAGGAGATCCCTCTCCCACTCCTCCGCCGAATCTGGATGGCACTGATACCCTGGCTGGCGGTTCCAAGTATGGTCCTCGGTTTCGGTTCTATCTACTTCCAAATTCTCACTGTCTACAAAGCCCACGTGTCCGGGAAACCTCTCTCCGTCGTCCTCGCCAGTCCTGGGGCAGACGATGTCTTCCTGTTGACCTTGCCGATGGCCACGGCCGCAATCCCCTTGGGGTTGTTTGGATACTGGCTGTGCCGGCGCGAGGTCGCCAGGTTCGAAAAGGAGTTGGTCTATCCCCGTGGGAGGCCAGTGACGATCCAAGCGCGTCTGTGGGCCTTAATCGGAGTGGCGAGCGGTGCGCTGGGCCTCATCCTCCGAGCAGTCATTCAGACGCTCATCTGACTCGCGCCCGTAAGCCGCTCATCCTTCCCCTCTGCCAATCTGACATCCTGTCATCCGACTTTTTTGTGTCGCCGACCGTTCTTGTGCAAAGTCTAATAATGTATATTTATCACTCGCATCCCAGCTTGTACAAGGCTATTTACTGGCATTTTATCGAAAATAAATCAAAAAAATAGGCCAAAAAGCGTTGACTATGATAATGAACTTATTTACAGTAATACTACAGACATTTGACGGTCGAGAAGAGCAGAGCAACCAAAAGCAAAAGACCCCAAGGACAGGAGAGCAAACGATGGAAAGCTGGCGAAAGGTGTGGCGGGAAGGCGTGGCTCCATTGCTGTCCACCCCCAGTTTGGAAGCGTTGCGGCAGGCACTGACCAATGACGACGCCCGTCTGATCCAGGGCGCGACGACCACGCCGCCGCCGCTGCAATGCGTCCAGGATTGGCCGGTCGAGGCCGCCTGCGCCCTCGGCTACTGCGGCTGGCGGGGCGATGGGCTGGAGACGGTAGCCGAGGTCGAGGAGTTCTTCGCCCGCATGTGCTTCGAGATCGACCAGCGGCTCGGCGAACCGGCGGCCTGCCGCTGGTTTCTCAACTGGTTCGACGAGACGCCGCGCGACGAGATGCGCGAGCAGTTGCTGGCCGAGGTGCTTCGCGCCGTCAGCCAGCGCCGCGCGGCCGACAACGACGAGGCGGTCGAGGCCGATGGTGAGACGGCCGCCGCTTGAGGACAAAACAGCGGAACGGAGAAGAGGCGGACGAGTGGAAAGCGATGCGGATCTGGTCGCGGCGGAGAGAGGCATACCAGAAAGGATCGCACCATGTACGAGGTCATCATCTCCAACATCAACAGCGGGCGCGTTTGGCGCAAAGTGTTCGAGACTCGGGACGGCGCGGATAGGCACGAGGAGCGTTTCTTCGACGGGCCGAAGGGGACGCGCAACCGTCGCAATTATCGCGTCGAGATCCATCACCGGCCCGCGCCGGCTGTGCGGCGCGTGGTTCGTCCGGCCTTCGCGGAAGAGGCCGCCTAAATCCTCCTGAGTTTGTCCACAATCCTCCGAACTGGAACGATGGAAAGGAACAGGAATATGTTGTGCCGGCACTGTGAGCGTGTGAAATCGAACCGTCCGCGGGGTCTGTGCTGGTCGTGCTATTACAAGCCCGGCGTCCGCGAGTTGTATCCGTCCACCAGCAAGTTCGCCCGTCGCGGCGTCGGCGATTTCAACGGGCAATCGCGCTTGCCCGCCCAGCCGACGCGCGCTCTGCCTGGATCGCCGGAAAAGGTCGCCGTGCTTGAAGAGCGCGCCCGTTTGGGTTTGTCGCTGTGGCACCCGGACGACGCGCCGATGGACGTGGAAAGCCGATTGCTCGGCATCGCGGGATAATTCCGCCAGCCCGCAGCGCCGGCAAGGGAGTCGCTCTTGCCGGCGCTGCGGGCTGATGTTCTCTTTACGGAGTCGGTCGTCGCGCCAGGCGATCGAGCGACCCCTTCGCCTCGCGGGTGAGGAAAACTCCCGGCGCTCCGGCGGCCAACGTCTTCAACAATTCCTCCACCTCTTTCGTGCCGATTTGTTCCAGCACCTCCAACATGCGAAGTTGTCGCACGCGCTCGGGAGGGGGCAGCGATTCCACGAACGGTTCCAGGAGTTGTTCGATCCGCCGTCGCAGTTCCAGGGAGGGATTTCCATCCAACGTCTTGAGTAGGGACGGTTCGGCCAACTCCACCACCTTCACCAATTGGCGCATCGCGGCCTCGCGGACAACGAATTTATTATCGTCCAGTTGGCGGATGAGCCGGTTGATCTCTTGTTGGTCCAACCCAACAACCGGCTTCAGTTGCTTCTTCAGCCAGGGTATGGTCCGGCGCGGCGCCGATGCCAACGTCCAGACCGCCCGATACGCTTTCCCCGTATCCTGTCCGAACAGATCGGTCCTCGCCGCTTCGACTTCACCGTTGGTTGGCCGCTTGGCCGCGTCGCGGCCGGTCGCGTCCCACAGCAGGATCGAACCGTCGCCGCCGCCCGTGGCCACAATCCGGTCGCCCGGTGCGAAGGCCACGCCATAAACGTCGCCTTCAAGATCGGTGAAACGCGCCCGTTCGCGTCCCGTGGCCGTCTCCCACAAGCGCAGCTGCATCCAACTTCCTGTCGCCAAGGTTTTGCCGTCGTGGGAAAAGGCCACTCCGAAGACGTAGCCGGGATGACCGTCCAGGCGGCACACCTTTTTGCCGGAACCCGTGTCCCAGACCTGAACGCTGCCGCCCTCGGTGCCGGCCGCGAGCCAACGGCTATCGGGAGAATAGGCCAGGGCGCAGATTTTTCCGTTTTGTCCCGCGAGGCGAAGACGCATCCGTCCCCCGGCTGTGTCGCGCAGTTCGATGGGTCCGGCGGAAGCAGCGCTTGCCAGGGTCTTGTCGTCGGGGGAGAACCGCAAGAACGGTAGGGGTGAGGCCACGTCGAACGAGCGCTGGAGCCGGTTGGAGGCGACGTCCCACAAGCACAACTTCTTGTCGTTGGCGCTGGAGGCCAGCGTCTTGCCGTCGGCGGAAAACGCCAACCCTTGCACCGGTGCGCGGTGAGCGTCGCAGCGCTGGAGTTCCTTGCCGGAAAGCGCGTCTACAAGAAAGATTGACCCGCTGGGCGTTCCGGCGGCCAGAACCTCGCCGCCCGGAGCGAGATCGACGGGCCTCGTAGATGGGTGACGCCCGCGATGGAGTTGCCACGGACATTCCCCGCTCTCGGTTTTCCATCGGCAGATTTCCAGCTCTCCCCAACCGGCGGAGAGGAGAGCTTGTCCATCGGGGGTGAAGCGAACAAAGCCAACACCGCCGTGGTGTCCCGCGGCCCTGGCGCGGCGTTCCTCACCGCTCGGTAAATCCCACAAGCGGATACAGCGTTCGCCGGGGGTTGACGTGGCCAATGTTTTGCCGTCCGGTGAAAAGGCCAGATCCGTCACTTCGCCGCCGGGGTGGCGCAGACGGCGCTCTTCTTCTCCCGTGGCGGCGTTCCACAACACAATCGGCCCGCTGCCGCCGGTCGCCAACGTCTTGCCGTTGGGGCTGAAGGCGACGCCGTGAAGGACGTTCGGCCGCGTCCAGCACTCGAGTTGGCGCCCCGTGACGGGGTTCCAAAGGCGGAGCGTTTTGTCTTTGCCGACCGAAGCCAACTCCTTGCCGTCGGGACGGAAGGCCATGCCGGTGATGGCGTCCCGATGGCCTTGAAGTTGCTTGCGTTCCGTGCCGTCGGCGGCGTTCCACAGGCGGACCAGGTTGCCGCCGGCCGAGGCGAGCGTCTTGCCGTCGGCACTAAAGGCGAGCCAGCCCGCAGGCCCTCCCGCATTGAGGACGTGAAGGCCCTTGCCGGTCGCCGCGTCCCAGAGACGAAGTTTGCCGTCCTTCGCCCCGGAGGAAGCCAGCGTTTTCCCGTCGGGACTGAAGGCGACGGCGAACACGCCGCCTGAATGCGCCATGAAACGCCGCTCCTCCTTGCCGGTGGCCGTGTCCCAGATGTGCAGAGCGCCGGCCGGCCAGTCGTGGACATGGTCGCCGGCCGCCAACCGTTTACCGTCGGGCGCGAAGGCGAGACAAAAGACCCAGCGCGAGGGCGAGTAAGGGATGCGGCGTTGCTCGTCGTCCCCCAGTAAACGCAGCGCCTTGCCGGTGGCGGCGTCCCATAGGCGCACCGTGCCGTCATGGGCCGCCGAGGCGAGTGTTTTGCCGTCCGGAGAGTAAGTCATCGCGGTGAACCAGCCTCCATGACGAAGGCGGCTCGTGCCCAGTCGAGCCAGCGCGTGAGCGGGCAGCGGATCTCCTAGACGATCGCGGCGCGAGCCTGCGAACGATTTTTTGCCTTCCCTGACGGATTCCGGAGCAGGCTCGGACTGTGCCGGAGGCGTCTTTTCCGCAGGCGCCTGCAAAGCGGCGATGGCGCCACCGGCTGCCGCCAGACACAGTATCAACAGGACCGACGCAACCAGGTTCAACTTGGACGCGCCCAGGACGTGCATACCGCTTTCCACGAGCGCCGCCACCTGTGCGGAAACGATGACCTGCCCGGCGGAAGGACTCAGCGCCGCGCGGAGCGTGCGCGCGATCAGCAGCGCCGGCGCTGCCGCCGGCGCCGGAGACTGTTCGAGCAAGCCGCTCGCCAACACAGCCGACAGACCGAGGCCACGGCGAATCAACCGGCGGCGCAGGAGGGTCCGGCCGCGCTCGATCCGGCCGCGTAACACATGCGGACTCCAACCGAGTTGGCGGGCCGCCTCATCCTGCGTATGGCCTTCGAGGTAACACAGCAGGAGCGGCGCACGATACTTCTCCGGCATCCGCTGCAACTCCTCGTCGAGGACGCCCAGCAATTCGCGGCCGCTGACCTCGGCCAGCGGATCGACGGCCGGACGGCGCGGCAGGCGCGCCGCCAATTCCTCACGGCGAACCGCGCCGGCGCGAGCGCGGACGGCGACGTGATACGCCACGCGATACAGCCAGCTTGCGAGCGACTGGTGCCGGCGGATGGTGCCGGCCTTTCGAGCCAGGATCAGGAATGTGGCCTGGAAAGCATCCTCCGCTTCGTGGGCGTCGTGCAGGACGCGGCGGCAGACGCGCAACACCATCGGTCCGTAGCGGTCCAGCAGCGCCGCGAACGCCGCCTCCTCGCGCTGCTGCGCGAAGCGCTCCAGCAAGTGCCGATCGTCCTGTGGCCCTGATTCCGCAGCGGTGAACCGGCGGATGTGACTCAGGACGATCTCGGCTTGATGCTTGCTCATGGCTGATGTCCGCCCAGGTTGTCACGGTGCCTCTTTTCTGTAATAGATACGCGATCGAGCTGAACGAACATGCTTTTTCGGAGCGATTCACGGAACCACCTTGTCGGGAGTGGGACCAGTTACCGCGCATCTGCTACGATAAGCGAAATGTTCGCCTGACATCCCTCGCACGGACCCGGAGTTGTCATGAGCGCGCCGCGCACTTGCCGTCTCGTCACCCTCGGTTGCAAGGTCAACCAGTACGAGACGCAGTACGTCAAGGAGACGCTGGAAATCAACGGCTACATCGAGGCGGCCGAGGGGCAGTCTGCGGATCTGTGCATCGTCAACACCTGCACCGTCACCGCTGAGGGCGACGCCAAGAGCCGGCAAGCCGTGCGCCGTCTGCATCAGACGCAGCCCAGCGCGGAAATCGTCGTCATGGGCTGCTACGCCACGCGCGATCCCGACGCGGTCGGACGCTTGCCCGGCGTCGTCAAGGTCATCACCGACAAGACCCGACTCGTCGAGGCTTTGGAACCGTTCGGCGTGATTCATCCTCTCAGCGGCATCTCGCGCTTTGACGAGCATCAGCGGGCCTTCGTCAAGGTGCAGGACGGTTGCTTGCTCAATTGTAGCTACTGCATCATCCCCCACGTCCGCCCGTCGATGCGGAGCCGGCCGCCGGAGGAGATCATCGCCGAAGTCGAGCGCTTGATCGAGAACGGCTACCGTGAGATTGTGCTGACAGGGATTCACCTGGGACATTACGGCATCGATCTCAGTCGCGGCCGTCCGAAATCGGAGTGGCGCCGTCTCTGGCATCTGCTGGAACGATTGGCCGAATTGCCCAGCGATTTCCGCGTCCGTCTCAGCAGCCTGGAAGCGGCCGAGGCGCGCGACGATCTGGTACGGGTGCTGGCCACGCAGCCGCGCATCTGTCCGCACCTGCACCTGTGTTTACAGAGCGGCTCCGATCGTATCCTGGCGCGAATGAAGCGGCGCTATCGCCGCGCCGGTTTCCTCGAACGCTGCCGGCGCATCCGGGCGGCGCTCGATCGGCCGGCCTTCAGCACCGACATAATCATCGGCTTCCCCGGCGAAACCGAGGCCGACTTCGAGGACACCTGTCGAGTCGTCCGCGAGGTCGGCTTCGCGCGGCTGCACCTGTTCTCTTACAGTCCGCGCCAGGGGACCGAGGCCGCCGCGTGGAGGGAAAGCGTTCCCCCCGCCGTCGTCGCGGAGCGTCGCGCCCGCTTGCTTGCCATCGAGCGCGAGACGGCGGAAGTGTACTGCCGCAACCTGCTGGGCCGCCGTCTCGATGTCCTGGTTGAGGGTGCGGATCCACGGCGGCCGGGTTTCGTGCGGGGAACGGCCTGCCGTTACGTTCCGGTGGTCTGCCGAGGACACGCCCCGGCGCTCATCCGGCGTCGCATCCCTGTGCGCGCCGTCGGCGTGGCGGAGGGCGTTGTTCTGGGCGAGCCGGAAATCGAGAACGCACAGTACACCGCGTATCGGTCTGATTCACGTCTCGCTCTGCCCTTGCTATTGGGGAACTCGGCAGCCGGCGCTTGACATCGAGAGGACGGCGATTACTGTGGAGAGTTGTCGGCCGGCGTCATCGCCTGAAACGCTGCCGGGGCGGCATCCCAATCAAACAGGAGGGACGACTGATGACGCGCCCCCATCGTCTCATTCACGTCGAGCGGCGCGGAGACGTCTTCTGTGTGCGCTTGCACCCGTCGCGACTCGACGAAGCGATGATTCACGAATTGTCCGACGAGCTTCGCGGCTTAGTGACGAACGACGGCTGCCGCAAGATGGCCCTGAGCTTGGGGCCGGAATCGCCGGAGTGTCTTTACAGCGTCTTTTTGGCGAAACTCATCACGCTTCAGCGCGTCCTGCGCGAACACGATGGCGAACTCGTCCTGTGTCACGTGCAGCCCGCCGTGCGCGACATTTTCGAGGCGTGCCGCCTCGAGGAACTGTTCGCGTTCCAGCCGGACTTCGACGCCGCCGTCGCCCGCTGGACGACGTGAGGGCAACCGGCCACGGTCAGTTCAAATAAACGAATTCATTTGTGTTCAACAGCACAAGGCAGAACGCCGCCAACGCCATTTGTCGAGCGTCCTCGGCCGGTTTCCCTGCCGCCCGCGCGTCGGACTCGATTTGTTGCTGCTGCCGCGTCAGGAACTCCTCGGATAACTTCTGTTCGCCGGCGGAGGGCCGCCTGCACAGGGCGAACTCGAATGCCAGGCGGATTCGAGCCGCGTTGTCCTCTCCCGCCTCGCGCCGCAAGCGCGCGGCGAAATGGGCGGCATGTTCCTGCATGAATGCGCCGTTGAGGAGCGTCAGGGCTTGCGGAGCGGTTGTCGAGGTCATGCGCTGTTCGCAGCTGGACGTGTTGTCCGGCGTATCGAGCAGTTCCAGTTCCGGTGGGGCGAGCGAGCGTTTGGCGAAGATGTAGATGCTGCGCCGCGCCGACTGGCTCGCATCGGACTTGCCCCAACCGTCGCCGGGACGCGATTGACCTTCGAGGACTGCGCGCGGCAAGGGCGGGTAGACGCTCGGCCCGTGCATCTGAGCGTTGAGTTGACCGCCGATCGTCAACACCGAATCGCGCACCGCCTCGGCCTCAAGCCGCCGTTGTCGCCAACTCCCAAACAAGCTCAACCGACGGCCCGCTTCCTCCGCGCTTCCAATAGAAACGGCGGATGTGCGATAGGTGTTCGACAGCACGAGCAGACGGTGCAGCGGTTTCAGCGTCCAGCCTTCGGCCATAAAGCGCGCGGCCAGAAAGTCGAGCAGTTTGGGATGCGACGGCGGCTCTCCCATCAGGCCGAAGTCGTTGGGCGTGGCGGCCAACCCCTTGCCGAAGTGCAGCATCCACACCCGATTGACCATCACCCGCGCCGTCAGCGGATTGTCCTTCGCGGTCAGCCAACGGGCCAGCCACAGACGGCGGCCGGTGGAGTGGGCCAACGGCGTCGACTCCGGCGGCGGCGTCCGAACCAGTACGGCCGGCAGGCCGGGCGACACTTCCTCTCCCGCCAGGTTCGGATTGCCGCGCTTGAGGATGCGGGTCGCCGGTGCTTTGGGGCCGTCCTCGTGCCAGATGTACGCCTTCGGGGCCGTCTCGCCTCGACGCTTCCACGCCGCCCGATCCGCGTCGTTGCCGACCGGCCAATCGAGTTCCTTGCGACCGACCTGCGGCCTCTTCAGCGGATGAAAAACGGCGAGGAGCCGGTAGTAATCGGCCTGGCTGAACGGCTCGAACTTGTGATTGTGGCAGCGAGCGCAGCGGATCGTCTGGCCGAGGAACGCCGTCGCGGTCACGCCCAGCACGTCGTCGAGCTGATCGTAGCGATCGATCGCCGGATCGGCCGGCTCGTCGTCCCAGGTGCCCAGGCGCAGGAACGTCGTGGCGATTTGCGTCTCCGCATTCCAGTCCGGCAGCTCGTCGCCGGCGATCTGCTCCTGTACGAAGCGATCATAGGGCTTATCGACGTTGAAGGCGTTCAGGACGTAATCGCGATAGCGCCAGGCGCTGGGCTTGGCGCCGTCGCGCTCGTAACCGTTGCTCTCGGCGTAGCGGACCACGTCGAGCCAGTGCCGGCCCCAGCGTTCGCCGTACTCCGGGCGGGCCAGCAGCCGATCGACCAC
>DATBGU010000042.1:0-4487 GCA_036557825.1 Gemmataceae bacterium | reverse complement strand
CGCACCCATCGAACGCACCCTCAAAAGCTTCGCCGTCAATCTGACCACCAATCCCTCCTTCATGCAGATTCTCAACCAGGCCCGCGGCGAGAAGATCGAAGTGGTCTTGCAGCAGACCAACGCCACCCAGCCCGGCACACTGACCGGCACGCTGGTCGGGTGCGAGAAGCAGAAACAAGGGGTCGGCGGCAAGGACACCGTCGAAGTGGAACTCCTAAATCTGTGGTGTTCCGACGGCATGCGCAGCCTCAAGCTGCCGGAGGTGCAGCGGGTGCGTTTCCTCAATCCGACCCTGGACAGCGAGTTCAAGAAGGCGCTCGAGACGTTGGCCATGTCGCACGACACGCAGAAGAAGGCGGTATCGATCAATTTCGTCGGCGAGGGCAAACGCGAAGTGCGCGTCAGCTACGTCGTCGAGAACCCCATCTGGAAGACCAGTTATCGCCTGGTGCTGGACAAGCAGGAGCACAAGCCGTTTTTGCAGGGCTGGGCGGTGGTGGAGAATCCGTCGGACGAGGACTGGAAGGACGTGCGCATGGCCTTGGTTTCCGGTCGGCCGATCTCGTTCCAGATGGACCTGTATCAGCCGTTGTACGTGCCAAGGCCGGTCGTCGAGATGGAACTGTTCGCCTCCCTGCGGCCCGTCGCCTACAGCGGCAGCATGGACGACAACGCGGCGCTCTACCGTCGCGCCGCGGGCGGCTTTGGTGGGCAAAAAGACGGCAAGCCAGGCGAGTCCAAGGGCGCGGCCAAGAGCGAGGCGAAGGACAAAGCGTACGATAGCTTGGGACGTTCGTTCGTTCCCACCAACGGCGCCTTCGCAGGTAGAACCAGGGAGTCCCTCGAAAAGCGGATGAATCTCGGTGCCGGGGTGTCGAGCGTGGCGTCGGCGGCGAAGTTGGGCGATTTCTTCCAGTACGCCATCGACAAACCCGTCAGCCTCGCTCGCCAAAAGTCGGCGCTCCTGCCCATCATCAACAAGGACGTGGAAGGCACGCGCGTCAGCATCTACAACGAACGCACGCAAGCCAAGTTCCCACTCTTGGGACTGAAGTTCAAAAACACGTCGGGTCTGCATCTGATGCAAGGCCCCATCACCGTCTTTGAAGGTTCCAACTACGCCGGCGATGCTCGCATTCTCGACCTCCAACCCAACGAGGAACGCCTCATCTCCTACGCCATCGACCTGGGAACCGAAGTCAATCCGGTGCCCTCCACCGACAACGGCCGACTCATCCAGGTCAAGGCCGTCAAGGGCGTGCTACACACCACCACCAAGCTCCGCGAATCCAAAACCTACACCATCAAGAACCGCAACGAGCAGGAACGCACGCTGCTCATCGAGCATCCCGTCCGCAACGACTTCAAACTCGTCTCCGACACCAAGCCCGTCGAAACCGCCAGCGATGTCTATCGCTTCCAGCTGAAAGTTCCCGCCGGTAAGACGGAAACGCAGGCCGTGACGGAGGAGCGGGTCATCAATGCCACGGTGCAGTTGACCAACGTCGATGACAACAACATCCGTCATTTCATCGGCCAGACCATAACCAGCGACAAGGTGAAGAAGGGTTTGCAGCAGGCGATGGAGTTGCGTTGGGCGACGGCCAAGACGCAGCGGGAGATCGCCGAGTTGACGCGACAGTTGGAGACGATTCGTCAGGACCAGCCGCGTCTGCGGTCGAACCTCAAGGAGTTGCCGCAGACGTCGGAGGCGTTCCAACGCATCGTCAAGAAGTTCAACGAGCAGGAGACGCAGATCGAGAAGTATCTCGCCGACATCAAGAAGCTGCAAGGCGTCGAACACACGCAGCGTAAGGAATTTGAAGACTTCCTCGCTGGTTTCTCCGCCGAGTGACGCGTTACTTGGTTCGCCGCGCTGCGGAGCGTGAGACGCCCGCGCGGCGCGGCGAAACGAGTTTCAGGGGTCGTCCGGCAATCTCATGCTTAGGTTGATCGAGGTGGGCGGCTTCGCGGGCGGCGATGAGCCGGGCCGGGCCGCGCCGTTGGCTGCGGAAATCAAGCGCACCAAGCCGCTGCCGTTGACGTAGCGGCGCAGCGGCGCCACCACCAGCAAAGGAATCTGATAACGATCTTCCGGTCGCTTCGCCATCATGCGCTGCACGACCGAAGCAAGTTCTTCCGGCACGTCCGGGCGCAGATCGCGCACCTTTGGCCGTTCCGCGTCCTGGTGCTGGAGCAATTTCTGCATCAGCGAGTTGCCCCGGAACGGCGGCTGGCCGGTTAGTAGGAAATACAGCGTGCAGCCGAGGCTGTAGATGTCGGCTCGAATGTCCACCAGGCAGGGGTCGCGCGCCTGTTCGGGAGCGATGTAGTCGGCGGTACCGATCAACATGCCCTTCTCGGCGTCCACGTCCAGAGCACTCGACCCGCCCGACGCGCCGGCGTCGGGCCGCAGACGAGCCAACCCCCAATCGAGGATCTTGACCACCGGGTCCAATCCCCCGCGCCGCGCCGCCGCGCCGGACGATGTCGGCGCGTTGATCCAATAGAGGTTGGCGGGCTTGATGTCGCGGTGGACCAGGCCGAGTTGGTGGGCGTGCTGCAATCCCTGGGCCACCTGGCGGGCACAGTTGCAGGCCTGCTCGATGGACAGCGGGCCGGACTGGCGGACGTAACGATCCAGGTCCAACCCCTCGACGTATTCCATCGCGAAGTAGTGAAGAGCGCCGATCTGGTCGGCCTCGTACATCTTGATGATGTTGGGATGCGCCAGCCGCGTCACCGTTTGCAGCTCGCGCTGAAATTCGCGGAGGGCGGCCTCGCGGTCACTTAGATGCTGGCGCAGTACCTTGAGGGCGACGGGCCGGCCTCGCACCGTGTCCCATGCCTTCAAGACCTCGCTGACGCCGCCTTCCCCCAGCCGATCCAGCACCACGTACGGCCCAACCGCCAGTTCTTCCCAGCGTTCGATGAACAGCAAGCGGATCTGATACTCGGTCAGCCAATTGTTCTCGGCAAGGCAGCGAGCCAGATCGACGGGATCGGCGAAGTGCGGGCCGAGTTCGCGCTCGACCTCTTGCGCCTCCTCCGGCGTCAGCACCCGCATACGTTGCAGGATGGCCAGCAGATTCTCGACGCTTTGTATCGGCATCGACGGGTCCAGAAATCCGCACTCCGCCGTCCGCGATCCGCCCAGGACGAGAGCGGACATCGGCCGGCCGACAGCGGCGGGCGGGGCGAAAGACGACATTTCACTTACAAACGAATTCTAGCTCACGATCGACGCTCACGGCACAATCCAACCCCTCGAAAGCGCCCTCTCGGACAGTTTCGACACAGCGAGAATTTCCTTCTCGCGGCGAAATCTCTCCGTCACGGCGGTAGAATTACCTAGTGGCTGCAACAGATTAGTGTGGATCTCAGGGGAAGGAGCACGATCATGACGCGGATCGGGACACGCCTGGCGGGTGCGGCCCTGCTGGCCGGCCTGTCCCTGTGCGGGGCGCTGACGGCCGCGACGGCCGACAGCGACATCTCATTCAAGAAACGCGGCGACGAGGAGAAGCGATTCGTCGCCGCCGTTGGCACCGCCATCGTCAAGGCGGCGCACAAGACGGCCAAGAAGATCGAGCTGGTCAAGCACGAGTACAGTAAGCCCAAGGCCAACCGCACGGAGTTGACCATCAAGATGGAGTACCACGGCGCCGTCAGCGGCAAGCGTTACGTGGCCGACATCGTGGTCAAGATCGACTCCAGCAACAAGGACGCCTGGGAAGTGCTGAACATCGACTATGCGGACAACAACACCGTGCCGTACAACGAGAAGAAGATTCAGGAATTGATCAAGCAGATGAACAAGTGAAGGGGATTTGCCGACTAGCCCGGAGCGCCAGCGACGGGCTGCTCGTGCCCGTCGCTGGCGCTCCGGGCTAGTCGGCAACCTGCGTTGAAACAAGTCTCACTCAGCGTAATAGGCGACGATGGCGGACAGACGGCGGGCGGCGCGTTGTTCGCTAACGCCGTAATGCTCGGAGATGTCGCTGGCGGCGGCGCAGACGGCACGGAATTCGATCACTTCCAACGGCGTGGATTGCTCGGCGGCCTCGGCGCGGAGGCCCGGCCCACTGAGCACCAACACCGCCCCGTGAACCGCGACGGCGGCTTCCACTTCGGGGATGCCCTGATTGGCCAGCCAGGAATACTGCTGCTGCAACAGCGACTCGAACTTGCGCGAGAATTGATCGTCGTCCAGTTTACCGGCCCGGTAGCGTCGCAGTTGACGGTTCAAACGCTGGGCCAGGCGGGGCAACACGATGTCCATCAGTTCTTTGCTCATGGCGACCCTCTCAAGGAGTGTTCAGCCGGCCCCAGACGGCTCGCCGTCCGGACAGGGAGCCTTCGTGCCCCAACGTCCTTTACTCATTCTAGGTCGTCCGGGGGAAGGGAGCAAAAGGACCTGGCGACGGAAGATGGAATCCCTCGCCTCCTTCGAGGAGGATGGGAGGGAGACAACGATATTTCCAGGC
>DATBGU010000041.1:0-111853 GCA_036557825.1 Gemmataceae bacterium | reverse complement strand
GGGGTGCAGCCCGATGCTCGGTTCGTCCAGCACGTACAGCATCCCCATGAGGCCCGAGCCGATCTGCGACGACAGCCGAATCCGCTGCGACTCACCGCCGGAGAGGGTCGCCGACCGGCGATTCAGGCTGAGGTAATCCAGTCCGATGGAGATGAGCAGTTCGAGCCGCGTGCTCACTTCGCGCACGATCGTCTCGGCGATCGCCCGCTGCCTGGCCGTGGGTTGGATCGATTTCAGGAACGCGAGCACGTCGGCCAGGTGCATCTGGCCGACCTCGTAGAGGTTGCAACCGCCGATGGTCACCAGGCGGCGGGCGCGCTTCAGGCGGGCGCCGCCGCATTCGGGGCAGTCGTATTCCACCATCACCTTCTTCAGGTATTCGTCCATGCCGGCGTTGGACGTGCCCTGTTTGCGGTATTGCCGGTAGTGGTGCTCCAGTTGCGCGATGACGCCGTTGAACTTGATCTTCTTGCCGGCGTGCTGCTGGCCGTATTTCGCCCCCGGCGGCACGAGGACTTCGAACTGCTCCCCCTTCGTTCCATACAGCAGTACTTGAATGTGCTCCTCAGCCAGATCCTGATAGGGGACATCGAGGCTGAATCCGTAGTGTGCGGCGAGGCTGTACAGCAGCCGGCCGCCCCAGCTGTCGCGGCTGTTGCTCAGCGCAGCCTGAACGAAGGCCCCCTCGTTCAACGTCCGCTTCGGATCGGGTACTAGCAGCGACGGATGTACCCGCATGGCCGTGCCGATGCCGGAACAGGTTGGGCACGCGCCCGCGGGGTCGTTGAACGTGAACTGAAATGCCTGCATGTCGCCGGCGACGAGCCGGTGTCGGGCGCAACCGAAACCGTCGTAAAACTTCTTGTGCCTGGCACCCAGCTGCTTCGGCTTGACGATATGGAAGCCGAGCAACCCGTCGCCGAGCTTTAGTCCGTGCTCCAGCGACGTGACCACCTGCTGGTCGATGCCGGGGCCGACGACGAACGTATCGATCACGGCTTCGACCGTGTGCTCGCGATCCTCGTCGAGGTCGATGTGCTCTCCCAGGTCGCGCGGCTTGCCGTCGATCCGCGCCCGCCGGTAGCCGTTGACCCGGATCAGCTCGAAGAGGTATTCGTAATCCTCGCCGTGGATCTTGTAGACCGGGGCCCGCACCTCGACCTCCGTGCCCCCGGGCAAGGACAGCAGGTGTTCCGTCATCTGATGGGGCGTGCGAATGACAAGGGCCTCGCCGCACAAGGGGCAGTGCGGCGTCCCCATCGTGGCAAACAGCATGCGCAGGTAGTCGGAGATGTCGGTCATCGTGCCGACGGTGGACCGGGGGTTGGAGCCGACGGTTTTCTGGTCGATGGACACGACCGGCGACAACCCGTTGACGAAATCGACGTCCGGCTTTTTCAATTGCCCGACGAACCGCTTCGCGAACGTGGACATCGACGCCAGCAAGCGCCGCTGCCCTTCGGCATAGATCGTGTCGAAGGCGAGCGACGACTTGCCGGACCCACTCATGCCGGTGACGACGATCAGCTTGTCGCGCGGGATCTCCACGTCGATGTTTCGCAGGTTGTTCTCGCGCGCGCCCTGGATCTGGATGGTCGTTCGCATCAGAATTCCACCACGGATAACACGGATAACACGGATAAGAAGAAAGGACAGGGTCACGGTTCCCGCGATCATGCCACACTTTCGGTAGGTTCCTCCTTCCCTTCTTATCCGTGTTATCCGTGCTATCCGTGGTTCTTTGTTAGACGTTGAAGAAATAGGCCGGCTCCTCGACCCGTTCGAGGCTGCGCTTCGTCAGCTTGAAGGGGGCGGAGACTTTTTCCAGCAACCCTTTGCGCTCCAGCCACTCGCACGCGGACTCCAGGTGCTTCGGATGCACCTGCGAGAACGCGAAGTGGTCGCTCATTTCCGACAGCGGGACGACTCGATTCTGCTTCCGGAGATAGTCGAGCAGCGGTTTCAGGTAGGCCCGGTAATGCTGATCGAGGTACGCGTCGATCGCGTCGAGCGCCTTGGACAGCACGCGCCGGTTCTTGCGCTTCGCCAGCACGTCGAGGTAGATCGTTTGGAACAGTTCCGGGGCCTCCTCGATCGCCCGGTAGATGACGTCCTGTTCCCACACCTGGCCCTGGCGGATGATCTCGGTGTGGGCCACACTGTGAGCGGCCCACACGATTTCCTGCGCCGCCAGCTCGAGGTCGCCCTTGAGGTCCAGGCGCTTCCGCGCGTGCCGGTGCGCGTGGATGGTCCAAGTCGAGAAGGTCAAGAGTTCCCGCTCCCGGTCCTTGGTCGCGACGCTGTCGGCCTGTTTGAACCACGTGTCGATGGACGGATCCTTGCTGTACACGACCTGGCGCTTGGCGAAGAAATTACAGGAAAACGCCGTCCGCGATGCCCCTTCCACCATCTTCTTGAACCGGCTGCGCGGGATAACCTCGGCGTGAATGTTGATGCCGTTTTCGACCAGGATGCGGAAGACCCGCTCGTCATTGCCGTCGCTCGGCAAGCGCCGGCTGACGCCGTCCGTCTCGATGATCCACAGGCCCAGCGTTTCGCGATGCCAGATCGTTTCCTCCGCCAGGCTCCCCACCAGGACGATGGCGAGCACGTAACGGTCCGCCGCAATTCGCTCGGTCAACTGATTCAAGGCAGCCTGGAATCGGGCGACTTTTTCAACGTCGTCGTTCTTCGTCATGGGTTCGCCTCGGTTTGGTACTCAACGCCAAAAGCGAGATTCTAACCAACTGGTTGTTCTGCCGGAATGTCAGTAAGCTGACCCTGACCCGGAGAAAACGCCATGATGCCCCAAAAGACGCCGGACTCGCTGGCCGTCGAGTTTCGTGACGTCGACTCGGCCGCACCGGACAAGATCCTCCAATGCCTCGACACGCTCCAGACGATGGAAGAGGGGCGGGCGTACAAGGCACGCGCCCTTGAGCATCTCGAACTCGGGCCCACCTGCATTGTCCTGGACGTGGCCTGCGGGCTGGGCGATGATGTCGCCAGGATGAAGGCCCGCTGCGCCCGAGCGGTCGGCGTTGACCGCAGCCGCAACCTGATCGCGGCGGCCCGATCCCGCCACGCGGACGCCGGCTGCGAGTTCGAGGTGGCCGACGCGGCCGCGCTGCCGTTCCCGGACGAGACCTTTGACGCGGTCCGCGTCGATCGCTCTCTGCAGCACATCGCCGAGCCGGGCCGCGTCGTTGGAGAGATGGCCCGGGTCACCCGTCGGGGTGGCGTGGTGCTTTGCGCCGAGCCGGACTGGGGAACCTACCTGCTGGGTGGCCCGCACAGTGCGCTGACGGAGCGGATTCAGCACGACTGGATTCGCCGTTTTCAAAACCCGTGGATCGGCCGGGAACTGTCGAGTCTGCTGGCCGCCGCCGGGATCGGGGACCGGCGACAGGAGGCGCGGTGGCTGTCCTCCCAGGGGTTCGCCGAGTCGGATCTCTTGTTCGAGATCGGCGCCAACGCCCGGCGACTCGCCACCGAGTTTCCCGAGGCCTTGCCGTGGCTGGAATCGTACCGTGCTGGCGAAGCTTACGCGGGCGTCCTCATGCTGACGTGCTGGGGCCGTAAGATCTAGCCGGACAGGTTGGGCGCTCAAAACAAACTCGATGAAAAGCCGCCGTCAACCGGGATGGCGGCGCCGGTGACGTAGCCGCTGGCAGAACTCGCCAGCCAAATCGCCGTCCCGGCGATGTCCTCCGGCTTAGCCCAGCGGCCGGCCGGAATGCGCGCCAAAACGCGTTCGTACAACCCGGGAACTTGCGCTCGCGCCCCGTCGGTCAATTCGGTCTCAAACCAGCCGGGCAAGAGCGCGTTGACCTGGATGTTGTCCGCCGCCCAGGCCAGGGCCAGGCTCTTGCTGAGCTGGACAATGCCCCCCTTGCTGGTGGCGTAAGGGGAGGCGTAACTCGCCCCAAAGTAGGAGGTCATGCTGCCGATATTGATGATCTTGCCGCCGCCGACCTGCTTCATGTGGGGATAGACGGCTTTCGACATCAGGAACGCGCTGGTGAGATTCACATCCATGACTTTGTGCCATTCTTCCGGGGTGAGATCCTGCGGCAGTTTACGAATGCTGATGCCCGCATTGTTGAAGAGGATGTCGATACGTCCCAGGCCATTCTTGGCCTCGTTGACAACCGCAGCCACCCGATCGGGTGAGGAAACGTCCGCGGTCAGGACCAAAGGCGCGACGCCGGTCTCTTCGGCCAACGCCTTTGCGGCTGCGTGCGATTTATCGGTGTTGCGTGCAATGATGGCGACTCGGGCGCTGGCTTGCGCCAGGCCGCGGGCAATCCCAAGGCCGATGCCGCCGTTACCGCCGGTCACAAGCGCCGCTTTTCCCGTCAAGTCGAAAAGACTGGACATACTGCACCTCTATTCGATTGAAAGAATCCGGCCAAGCCCTTCCAGCAACGGTGAGCCTTTGCTCAGTTTACGGGTTAGCAACGGCGCGGACGGCAGGAAGTTCACGGATTCCACCGCGGAGCGAACCGCCTCTTTAGGGAACCGGGCAAGTGTCGTTGAATCGGCCACGGAGCTGCCCGTAGACGCGCGTCTCCTTCTTGCGGAAACGCCCTGAAATGCCCCTTCCGGCGGAAAAATGGTGGAAAACAAGGTCAGAAAGCACAAGGACTCACGCCTTGCGACGTAAGTCCTTGTGCTTCAAGGTGCCGAAGAGAGGACTCGAACCTCCACTCCCGTTAAGGGAACCAGGTCCTGAACCTGGCGCGTCTGCCAGTTCCGCCACTTCGGCAACACCACCTCGATAGGGAGGAGTGGCGCTTGTGTGCAATATCTTAGAGGGCGGTGTGTCCGACCGTCAAGGGGCGGGATTGCAAGCGCGGTCCCTCCAGGGTGAGCGATTTCGGCAGAAAAGTCGTTGCATTCGCCACGACGATTCTCTAAACTATTGAGAAGATTTACTGCGCACCAAAAGCGGAATGAACTCGCCCCCCCGAACACAGCCATGCCGATTCTGCTCCTCCCCTTGCGTGATTCGCTGCTCCTTTATGGAGGCGGGTCCTAGGCGCGCTCAAGTTTTTCCTTCACTTGCTGAGCACAGCCCTGGGACCACAATCCCAGGGCTTTTTTCTTTGCCGGAGTCCGACCATGACCGACGACCGCCTGATCATTTTCGACACGACCTTGAGAGACGGCGAACAAAGTCCCGGCGCCAGCATGAATCTGGCCGAGAAACTTCAAGTGGCGCACGCCCTCAAGGATCTGGGCGTCGATGTCATCGAGGCGGGCTTTCCCATCGCCTCGCCGGGCGACTTCGAGGCGGTGCAGGCCATCGCCCGCGAGGTACAGGGGCCGATCATCTGCGGCCTGGCGCGCTGCAACGCCGCCGACATCGACCGCGCCGGCGAAGCCCTGCGCGACTGTCCGCGCCGCCGCATCCACGTCTTTCTCGCCACCAGCGCCATTCATCGCGAATTCAAGCTCAAAATGGCCAAGGAGGAGATCGTCCGCCGCGCCGTCGAGGGCGTCCAGCGCGCCAAGAAATACGGCGACGATGTCGAGTTCTCGCCGGAGGACGCCGCCCGCACCGAGTTGGATTTTCTCACCGAGGTCGTCGAGCGCGCCATCGAGGCCGGCGCGACGACGGTGAATATTCCCGACACGGTCGGCTACGCCGTGCCGAGCCAGTACGCCGCCGCCATCGCGCATCTGAAAAAGCACGTCCGCAACATCGACAAGGCCGTCATCAGCGTCCACTGCCACGACGATCTCGGCATGGCCGTCGCCAACAGCCTCGCCGCCATCGCCGAGGGCGCCCGCCAGGTCGAATGCACCATCAACGGTCTGGGCGAGCGGGCCGGCAATTGCGCCCTCGAAGAAGTCGTCATGGCCGTTCGCACGCGGCGCGATTATTTCCAGGTGGCGACGAACATCAATACGCGAAAACTGTATCCGACCAGCCGCCTCGTCTCGCACGTCACCGGCATTCAGGTGCAGCGGAACAAGGCCATCGTCGGCCAAAACGCCTTCGCTCACGAGTCCGGCATCCATCAGGACGGCATGTTGAAGGAGCGCACCACCTACGAGATCATGAACCCGGAAGACATCGGCGTGGCGCAAACGGAACTGGTGCTGGGCAAGCACAGCGGCCGGCACGCCCTGCGTCAGCGCGTTCTCGATCTCGGCTACCATCTGAACGAGGAGCAGCTGCAAAAGGTCTTCGACGGCTTCAAGGCGTTGGCGGATCGCAAAAAGGTCATTTACAACGCCGACGTGGAGGCGTTGGCCGAGGCGCAGATCCACAGCGGCCCGGTGCTGTGGACGCTGGAGGCGGTGACGTGCAACGCCGGCTCGGCGACGATCCCGTCGGCGGCGGTGTGTCTGTGGCACCAGGACGGCACCATCGTCCGCCAGGCCAGTCTCGGCGACGGCCCCGTCGATGCGGTGTTCAAGGCCATCGAGCAGATCACCGGCATCGAGGTGCAGCTGCGCGATTACCGCATCCGCAGCGTGACGGTCGGCGAAGACGCGCAAGGCGAGGCCCACATCGAGGCGGAGTACAACAGCCGCGTCATCAACGGCCGGGCGGTGAGTACCGATATCATCGAGTCCAGCGCGTTGGCGTTCTTGCAGGTCATCAACCGCATCGCCCTGCGGATGGCGGTGGAACAGCGCATCCATTCGACCGACGCGCCGCCGCGCGAACCGGCCGCCGCGAGTTGACATTCGCGGATGAACCCTGCCGCAGTCTCCGGCACTTTCGCCAGGTGCCGGGCATGCACGTCGAGAACTGGGCCGACGACGGAGCGCGCGAAGGGAGCGGAGCTAGAAAAAACCACTTGTCGGTTGATAGTCTGGGGAGGCCTGTTATCCTCAGCGTGTTCAACTGCTTCGGAGAGCACGATGACGTCACCAACAAGAAGAACTATCCTGATCCGCCTCCTCGGTGCCGCCTCGGCGTGGCTTGTCAGCGCTAGGGGGCAACGCTACGCAGCCGCGCCCTTGGGCCGAGATGATCCGGTGAAGCGAGCCGTCGACGCATCGAGGTCCGCAGCCAAGGCTCTCCAATCCGGGGTTGCTGTAGTCGCCTTCGAGACGTCTTTCCAAGAGCCGGAAGACAAGGATCTGCGACTCTTGTCAAAGGGGCAGTCCGACGTCTACTTCGATGGAAAGAAAAATCATATCCGCTTCAAGTATGAGACCAAGTTGACCAGGGTACAACGCAGGGGACGGGCAGAGGTAGAGCTAGTCGAGAGGAAACCGAAGGACTTGGCCGTCATTTACGATGGGACGAAGGCCCATGTCGTCACCTACTTCGACAGAGGCGACCGACTGGTCTGCCGGGTCGAGATCCATTCCGGCTTAGACGACATACGCACGGAAGTTCAGGGAGACCCTACTCAGTTCTGGCTTTCCTTCGTCGATCTCGAAACGATCATGAAAACCGTGAAGCGAGACGCGATGGAAGTGACTGAGCGCGACGGTGGGGTTTGGCGGCTCAGTTACCAGCCGTTCGCGAGATCCAAGGACAGGTTTGAAATCGAGATTTCGTCTAAAGCAGGTTATAATCCCACACGGTTTCGAGTGGTGAATCCGGCCGTGGACAAACCGGCCTATGATTGCTCCGCCAAGTGGACAAAATCCGGGGATAATTGGCACGTCGAAGAATTGGTCAAGGACTTCCGTTACCGATCCCAGGAAAAGCCCGGTTCCACTCTGGAACGTTCCGTCTTTCGCTACAAATCGTTCAAGCCGAATGCAAAGGTGGACGCGAAACTCTTCACACTGGACTGTTTGACAATCCCACCAGGCTCGCGAACATTCGACCATCGCCCTCCGGAAAAACGCTGACGACATCCGGTGCCGACGCGGAAACCGACTCGCACCTTGACGAGGGGAAGGTGTCAGGAACCGATTTTAAGAAGCATCGGTTCCTGGCATCTTTTCGGACGGAGTGTCTCTGCTTGCGGAGGGGCCGGGTTCCCCTTTCGGCGGCATCGGGATGGCCACCAGCTGATCTTCAGGGAGTTCGATGTAGATCGGTTTTGGCTTGTGAGGGACACGGACGCGATAGATGAGCATCCCGCCAGGCCCCAGGGGGCCACGGAACTCGACGATTCGTCCGCGCCAGTTGTCCGAGTAGAGGATCTTCACGCGGTCTCCGACCTGAAACTGAGGAGAAGACTTCTTTGCAGTCATCGTCAATTCCTCTGTCCTTGAAGCCTCACCATGGGGCACGCCGGAGAATTCTCCGCAACTGATTATACAGGATAGCGTCAAGCGAAGTCGCCAGTCCGTCGCACGAGGTCCGCCAGGTCCGCAAGGAAGGAAGATCCAGCGGGATGCCGGCGGGGGCCGTTGTCCCTTGGTGGGCCGCCACGTTGCGCCACTGGTTAAGCGCCGAAAGATGGGTCAGTCGCGGTACGTTCGCCGGGTCCATCGCCAAATCAAGCTTGAAGCCAAAACGTTTGAAATCTTCCTTCAGATGGTCGTACGTCGGATTTCCGCGATCGAGTAGGCGATGAGCGGTGAACTGCTCACGGATCAGCAGCTGGAGCCTTGGCCGCACTTTCGAGGCGATGATCTGAGCGGCTTCGGTGTAGAGATCGCGGCAAAAACCTTGGAAATGCGCACTGAGGAGCATGACATAACCGCGTAGGTTCTCGTCGATCAGGTGAACATTCGGCGGCGTCGCCGCAAGCGAGGCGGCGCACTGGAGGTCCACTTGTTGGAGGCGAGGTATTCGATCGTTGCTCCAATGAAGCAAAGAGGCGGAGGGCATGGCGACCTTCTCCCGGTCAACTTTTCTGGTTTTCCAGCCAGTCCCCACACCACAATCGCCATGAATCCCCCTCGACCGCCAACGCCCCCACGTACCCCTCATTCGGAACCAGGCTCCGCATCGACCAGCGCCACGCCTCCTTGGGATCGTGGTGTGTCGCCAGAAGCGCCGCTGGCTCGCCCGGACGTAGCGACACGTCGAATTGATCCAGGGCCATGGACAAGCCTTTGCCAATCGCCTTGATGTAGGCTTCCTTGCGCGTCCAGCAGTGGAAGAACGCTTCACGCCGCAGTTCCGGCGCCAGGGTGCGGAGCGCATCGACTTCGCGCGGCGAGAAGAAGCGCTCGGCCAGTTGTTCTCCTTCGAGATTGTCGCGGATGAGTTCGAGATCGACGCCGATCTCGCGGCCGTGCGTCACCGCCAGCAGAGCCAGGCCGTGCGAGTGGGCGAGATTGAAACGCAGCACGGTTTCCTCGGCCAGATAAGGTTTGCCGTAATTGGTGTACGCGAAGCGCACGTCCTGTGCGTGTCGCCCCAGATACCGAGAGAGGATGGCCCGCAAGGCGCCGCGCCCGGCGATAAAGTGACGGCGGTCCTTCTCGAAATGGAAGCGGTCGGCGCGTTGACGTTCGTCCTCGGCCAATGTTTCACGCATCTGGGCGAGCGTCGCGTCGCGGAGTTCCAGCGCGATGCGCCAAACGTGAATGTCGTCCACCGTCAGCGGCGGCGGCGCAGCCGCGGCTTGCCATTCGGGATGCGGTTGCACGGCGATTCCTCCACGCCAGCGGTTCAGCGCCAGACGGCGTACAGCGTCATGGCCTGGTAATCGCGGACGAAGCCGGCGGACTCCAGCAGTTCGCGGCCCTCCGACGACGTGATCGGCCGGCCGTTCCACTCTTCCACGGTCAATTTGTGACGCGCCGTCAGGCCGCGCCGGTTGTCGAGGATGCCGGCCAGGCACGCGACCGCCGCCGCCACGTCCTCGCGGCTGGCGCTGGCGAGGGCTGTCAGGCGCTTGCCCTGCTGCTCGATCAGCAGCACCGGCCGGCCGGCCCGCAGCACCAGCCAGTTGCCGGATCGACGCAGCAGCGGGCGCGTTCCGCCGTCGAGAAGAGGGATGTCGAAGGGAGCGCCGGAGCCGTAGAGGTTGGCCGGGTCCAGACTGTGCAGCAGCACGGCCGGAGCGTTGGCGGTCGAAGGGACGTGGGTTTCTTGCAGTTGGCGCGCCGCTTCCGGCAGAGCGAACTGCGCTCCCGACAGTCCCTCGACGAAGTAGCCGCGCCGCACCTCGCCGGCCAATTCCATGCGGCTGAGCACTTCATAGAGGACGCGCCACGGCAATAGCCACGGATCGAGCAGCGCCAGTTCGCGGGCCACGATGCCGTAGCGCGACAGCAGCAGCGACGCCTGCGCGACGGCGTGCGCCTCCGGTTCGGGCCGGCCCCAAGGCAGCAGCGACCATCGGCCCTCCATCCGCTGTCCGCGATCCGCTATCCGTTTTCCGCCCGGACGCATGACAGACAAGGGAGACCGCATCGCGGGCACGGGACTGCGGACTGTGGACTGCGGACTGCGGACCAAGGAGTAACGATCGTTCGTCACCAGGCCGCGCCGCATCAAAACGCCGAGAGCGCCCCGCACGACGCCGGGCGATATGCCAAGATCCGCAGCCAGGTCCGCGAGAAACGAAGCCCCCCGGCCGCGCAGATGATCCAGCACGCGATCCGTGTCGGAATCCAACGCGGGCGCTTCGGGCGCGGTGGGCGCAGGAAGTTGACGCAGCATCTCGCGATCAAAGAAGGCGATTCGGCCTGTCTCGCCGTCCGCGTTCGGCGATCCCTGGCAGACCCACAGCCCCTCGCCGCCGGCGATCCATTCATCCAGCCAGCGCGGTTGATACTCCGGCACACGCGCCGGCAGCACTGTCTGCTCCCACAGTTCAGCGTCGAGCGGCAATCCTTGCAGACGGGCCAGAGCGTCCGCCAAGCCTTCGCTGTCTCCGCGCCGCGTTTCCGGGTGCGCTCCCTGCCAGCGCATTAGGAAATCGGCGAACTGCGGCGGCGAGCAGGTGACGACCTCGCGGCGAAGGATGCCGAGACTGCCGCGCTGCACCTGCTCCAAATTGGCCGGATCGGACCATACCACGCTCTCGCTCTCCGGCGCGGACACGGCGATGACGCGGCCCGATCGCGTCCATTCCTCCAACTGCCGACGCGCCCAGTCCTTCTCGAACGGATAGCGCGCCAGCACATCGGCCAAGCCAACCAAGGCGTGCGTCGTTAGGAAGCGCGCGAGAATCGCTGTGCCCACGGCTTGTCTAACTTCGGCGCTGGCGGGTACGCCGTCCAATCCGAAGGCTTGTTGATATTGCTCCACATCCTCGGCGGCGACCCAGCGCAGCGGCGAATTCGACATTCCTGACAACTCGACACGGCACGCGCGCCCTTCGCTTTGCAGTTGCTCCAGGAACGCGGCCATCGGTCCTTCCAGTTCCTCCGGCGTCAGATCGCCGAGACGGCGCAGCCATTCGGCCATCTCCGTCGGCGAACGCGGCGGCTGACCGACGCCGCGCAGACGACGCTCGACCTGATGGACGGCCCGCGGATCGAGTAAGTGGCCCTGGCGCTGCGGCGCGACCAGTTGTTCGAGCAGTTGCCGGTCGAGGACGTGCGAGCGCTCACCGTCGGACTCGACGCCGTCGTACTGATACATGAACGCGGCCGTGAACGAGAACAGCAGCGTCGCCGCGAACGGCGACGGTGTCTCGGCCCGCCGCGCGATCACCTCGACGCGGCCGTCGCGGATGTCCGCGAGCAGTTCCTGAAGGCGCGGCACGTCGAGATGATCGTGCAGACATTCGCGGAACGTCTCGGCGACGATGGGAAAGTCGGGATGACGGCGAGCCACTTGCAGCAGATCGCGGCCGCGCAGCCGTTGCAACCACAACGGCGCCCGCCGGCCCGGCTGGAGGCGCGGCAACAGCAGCGAACGCGAGGCATTCTGACGAAACCGCAGGGCGAACAGGGCACTGTCGGCCAGCTCGTCGAGGATCAGCCCCTCCACGTTCTCCGGGGTCAGTCCCGCGAGCAGATCGACAATCGGCTCGTCGGTGTCGGTCAGACGGAGGAGAATGCCGTCGCTGTGATGCAAGCACTGCGGCTGATAACCCAGTCGCGCGCGCAGCCGAGCTTCCAGCGCCAGCCGCAGCGACAGGTGCAGACGATTGCCAAGGGGACTGAGCAACACAACCTGCCAGTCGCCGAGTTGATCGCGCGACGCCTCGATGAGGAGAGTGCGATCCGTGGGCAGCCGGCCGGTGACACGCAGTTGTCGCTCGACGTGATAGCGCAGGTTGTGAGCGGCGTTGCGATCCAGGAAAAACTCACTTTGAAGCCAGTCGAGGCACCCCGGTTGGTCGATGCGCTCGGCCAGTTCGCGGAGGAAGACGCCGATGGCGCGGCCGAGATCGTAGCTGCGTCCGGTGTTCTCGCCGCGCCAGAAGGGCACCATCGCCGCCGCGCCTTCCGCCGGCGTCACGAACACGCGATCCGCCTCGATGCTCTCCACTCTCCAAGCATTGGTGCCGAGCAGGAAGGTATCGCCGACGCGGCGCTCGTAGATGAACTCCTCATCCAGTTCACCGATCCGCGCCCCGTTGCCGGCGTAGGCGGCGTACTGCCCCGTGTCCGGGATGGTGCCGCCGTTGACCAGCGCCATCTGCTGACTGCCCGGCATCGCCAGCAAACGATTGTGAACGCGGTCCCAGCTAACGCGCGGCTGCAAAGCGGCCATCGGCTTTCGGCCCTCGGCTTTCGGCTCGGGCGGATGGATGAACTGGTAGCGCCCGCTAATCATCTCCAGCGTCGTCTCGAACGCCTGCGCCGACAGATCGCGGTAGGGGTAGGCGCGGCGGACCAGGGCGTAAAGGTCCGGCACGTTCCAGTCGTCCACGGCGGCGCAGGCGACGAGTTGCTGGGCCAGCACGTCGAGGCAGTTTATCGGCACGCGGATTTCCTCGACGCGGCCGGCCGCCATCTCGCGCGCCAGCACGGCCTGTTCGAGCAGATCGCTCGGCATCTTGGGGATGAGCCGGCCCTTGCTCTTCTGACCGACGAGGTGGCCGGCCCGGCCGACGCGCTGCAAGGCGCGAGCGACGTTGCCGGGCGATTCGACCTGACAGACCAGATCGACCGCCCCCATGTCGATGCCGAGTTCCAGCGAGGCGGTCGCCACCACGGCCGGCAAGCGTCCCTCCTTCAGCGCCGTCTCCGTCTGCTGCCGAACCTCCAGGGCAACGCTGCCGTGATGGGCGCGGGCGATCTCCTCGTCCTCGTTGAGACAAGCCGTGATGCGCTCGACGGCGCGGCGATTGTTAGCGAAGACGATCGTTGAGCGATGGGCACGAATCTCATCGCCGATCAAACGATAGATGGAGGGCCAAATGGATTTTTCCGGCAGCGGCCCGAACTGCTCGACGGGACTGACGACGCGCAGATCGAGATCCTTGCGCAGCCCGGCATCGACGATCGTGACGGGGCGCGGCTGCCAGTTGCCGTCGGCGTCCGCTTCGCTGCCGCCGAGATAGCGGGCGACCTCTTCCAGCGGCCGCTGCGTCGCCGATAAACCGATGCGGACGAAGCGATTCGCCTGAAGCGCTTGCAAGCGCTCCAGCAAGAGCGCCAGGAACACGCCGCGCTTGTTGGTGCAAAGCGCGTGGATTTCATCGACGATGCAGTGCGTGACGCCGCGCAGCGTCTCGCGGCCGCGCGAGGTCAGCAGCAGATGCAGCGATTCCGGCGTGGTGATGAGAACGTGCGGCGGCCGGCGGATCAGCCGTTGACGCTCCGCCGTCGGTGTATCGCCGGTGCGAACCGCTGCCTCCAGGACGGGCAGTGACATGCCTATGTCACTCGCCGTTTGCGCGACGCCTTCGAGGGGCACCTGCAAGTTGCGGTGAATGTCGTTGTTGAGTGCCTTCAAGGGGGAGATGTACAGCACGCGCACGCCGCGCGGCAGCTGCGGCTGACGCCACAGCGCATCGAGACAGGCGAGGAACGCGGCGAGGGTCTTGCCGGAGCCGGTGGGGGCGAGGATGAGCGTATTCTGTCCGGCCGCGATGGCGGGCCAACCGAGGCGCTGCGGTGCCGTCGGCTCGCCGAGCGTGGCGCGGAACCAGCGCTGCACGGGAGGGAGGAACAGTTCGAGAGGATCAGAGGCATCCATGCTGATATTGTACAAAAATTCCCTATTCGGCAGCTTCCGAGGGTCGTGGGTACATGCCTACGAGAAAGCACAAGTTTTTGCTCCGAAACGCTCGTGCAAGGCTTCCTGGCCCGCGCTACCAATCGGATTATTTCTCAGATCTAGGCTATTCAATCGATTCAGATGCGGCGAAGCAGCCAAGGCTCGCGCGCCGGCATCCGTGATCCTGTTACCGCGCAACCACAAAGTCGTCAAATTACTCAACTCTGCTGCCTGAGCAACTACTTTCGCACTACGGTCGCTGAGGGCCGTGTAGCTCAAATCGAGCCATTTCAAACTTTGAATCAGGAGCCCGTTAAGCAGGTTCCGAAGACCTCGGTCGCCTATCGGGTTCTCATGGAGAATGAGATTCCGAAGATGCGGCATACGTGAAATGCGACCGAGTATTTCCGCACTGCGAGAGTCCAGATGACACCTCCGCAGCGTTAATACCGTCAACTCGCTGAGGTAGGAAGTTTCCGTCAATGCCGCCAAAACTTCCGGCTGAAGATCGTTCTCACTCAGCAGGAATTCTGTCAAGCGGGCGAGATTGGCGGAACCGACCAGAGCGGCCAGGCCCGTGCAGTCCAGGTGGACACCGATCAGATACAGTTTCTCCAGATGACGGAGATAAGGCGAAACTCCCAGTTCCCGAACGCCTGCATCTCCAATCGGATTGCGCGACAGAATCAACTTCCTCAAGCCGCTCAAATGGGCCGCATTAGCCAGGGCGCGCACGCCCTCGGAAGTGATGTCGTTCCCCTGTAGATTCAATTCGCAAAGCCGCCCAAGGTGATCCGCCTTCGCCAATTCAAGGACCGTCTCGTCGCCGAGCCAATTGTTAGCCAGATCGAGGTGCGATAAGCGATGGAATCGAGGTTGACGGAGGATCGCGATGGCGCCCTCATTGCCGATTTGATTGTCGCCCAGTGCGAGTTGTTCTAGACGAGTCAGGGAAGACGATGCGGCCAAGGCCTGCGCTCCCTGCGCCCCAATTGCTGCCAATTCTGTATCGGCGAGGTCCAATCTCCGTAGCCCGGTCAGGTAGGGCGATTCCGCCAACCGTTGGGCATCCTTCGGACCAAACGGCGTCCCGACGAAGACCAGTTCGCGGACTTTGGCCAGGTGAGGACAAGCCGCCAGAGCGGAGAGGTTGCGCCGCGAGGTCTTGTCGAGAAATACCTCGCGGAGGGTGGGAGCAAGCCGAAATATCTCCTCAGCATTCCGCACGAATTTGCGAACCGATAGCGCTACATAATCGACGAAGCCGCGCGCGGATTCCATCTCCTCGACCAGAGATTCCAACGCGCCAAACCATTCGCGGGAATGCGCGTTCCATAATTGTCCTGCCCGCGCTTCCAATTCGCGGAAACGCGGTTGCTCCCCTTCATCCGGTGCGTCTCCTTCCGGAGTGAGCATGGTCGCCAATTCACATTCCAAGCGAAT
Organism: Gemmataceae bacterium; assembly: GCA_036557825.1. Classification (GTDB taxonomy): domain Bacteria; phylum Planctomycetota; class Planctomycetia; order Gemmatales; family Gemmataceae; genus JAJPHU01. The sequence continues at coordinate 96,408 of DATBGU010000041.1, read as the reverse complement.
GAACTCGGCGCGCTCCGCTTGGCCGTGCTCTTCGAGCCAGTCTGCGTAGATCAAACGCGGTATGTCATCGTCGGGATGCTCTAGAATCGCCTGCATGAATGCTTCTTCGTGGTTCATGCTTGGCCTTCCGTTCGCTTCTCGGCCAGCACCGGCTTGACGCCCCGGACCAGCGCGAACATGCCCTCAATACGCACCCGACCATCCTCCAGCAGTCGAGGATGAAATCCCCGCGCGGAAGGGCCGGACAGCAGTAGCCGGCGCATCGCTACCTTGTCCTCCGACGGTGTGCCGCGATCGAACCATTCGTCGAAGTCCAACACATACGGTTCCTCGACGAGCCGTAAATCGATCAGACCGGCGGCGGCCATCCAATCGAGGAGTTGGCCGGGCGTCGCATTGCGGGTATGGGTGCGATCGCGGCCGCGCTCGATGCGCTGATGCCAGGCGGCGCGGGCGTCGTCCGGGTCGGTGGTGTGATCGCACACCGCCGCGATGCCTCCGGGTCGCAACAACTCCACGAGCCGACGGAGAAAGGCGACGGGGTCCATCGTGTGATGCAGAACGAGGCGCGTTCGCCGTAAGCGGCGCAGCGCTGGCGGGCGCGAGCGATCATCTCCGCGGACAGATCGACGCCATGCACTCGATGACCGGCCTGCAACAGCGCCTCGCTGACCAGGCCGGGACCGCAGCCGGCATCAAGCACGCGCCCTCCCGCCAGCAGGCTCGCCATTTGCAGGAACCGGGCTATTCTCGCGGGATCGCTCTGCACCGGCGCGCGCTCGAACTGCGCCGCCTGTCCGTCAAACGCCGCCGCCAGGTTGGTATCGTGATCCGACATCTGGAAATGTATCCCTCGCCCTTAACGGCTCTCTGTTTCCGAGCCACTCTCCTGTTCCCCTGCCCACAACACTCTTCGAGCCGGACCCAAACACGCCAACGTGAACGCCGCATAGCACAGCAGCACGCCGTCGAACGGTAGACGCGGACCCGACAGCGCCTCGGCGTGACTCAAGATGTATGGAAGCGGAACCCAGATGGCGGCGAGGGACAACGGCATGGCGCGGAAACGCCACGCATACGTCCAGCGCCAGCCGAGCAGTCCCAGCAACACCATCCCCAGCAGCGTGCTTTCCAGCACCACCGGATACGACCACGCCAACCAGTTCGGAGGTTCCCCCGAATCGGCGACATCCGCGAGACGCCCCTCGGTGAACCAGCGCTCGCCGAAGAGAAAGTCAAGTCCCGCCAACGAGCGCCGCCGCACCGTCTCGGCCGGATGCCCGTACACTTCATGGCGGACTTGTTCGCCCAAGCGAGCGTAGCGATCGCGCGGCTGGGGGAGTTTCGCCAGTTCTTCGGCCGGCTCTTCGTGCAGCGCTTTCTCGCTTGCCGGGCCGCCCGTGGCGTGTGGATTGTTGCCGACCCACAAATGATAATAGGTCGAATCGACGATGGGCACCGGCTCACCGTAGAGTTGCCAGTTGCGGACGATCCACGGGGCCAGGCCGATGATGAAGCCGAGAAACGCCAGCAAGCCCCACAGCCAGCCGCGCGTCAGCGTGCGGCTGCGCAGCAAAAACCATCCCAGGGACACGAAGGCGAACGGCAGCAAGGCGGCCCGCATCAGCGCCAGCGCCGCCAACGCCAGGCCGTACAGCAGGCTGCTCAGCGGGCCGCTCGTTTGACTGGCACGGGCGCCGAAAAACAGAGCAAGCGCCAGCAAGAACGCCGCTGCCGTGCCGTCGGCGAGGGTGGCGGTATCGAGAATCCAGAAAGGGTGCAGCGCGCAGAGCAAGCCGGCCAGCACCGCGACGGTGAGGCTCTGAAACACCCGCCGCGCGAACAGGAAATACAGCCCGGCCGTCAGCGCGCCCAGGCCGCACTGGAGCCAACGCATCGTGCTGGACAACACCGCCGGATCGACCGCCTGCCCAACCAGCGCCATCAGCCAGGGATAGCCGGGCGAGACGTGCGCCGTCTCTTGCTCTTGGTCGCCGAATGGTGTGGGGCTGGCGAACCGCCAGTTGGTTGCGAGATTGCCGACGAGCGCATCGAGTTCCGGCGGCGCCGTTTCCACGCGGAGCGGGCCGTCGCCGCGCCCGTAATTGGCACAGGACATCAGGTAGCCGGCGCGTGTGCCCGCGGCCACAAGGACGACCGCGGCCAGCAGCAGGCCATCCGTCAGGGTGAGGCGTCGCACTTCCGCCATGATGGGTTCCCCTCCGGTAAGCGTCTGAAATGCCGGGCTTCGTGACTGATAAACTAGCAAATCGCGGCCGGGATGAGCAGATAGCGACCGCGCTCCGCGGCGGCGGTCCGGCAAACCGGCTTGCAAGCACGCAGACGGCTCGCTAGTGTAAAACCTTGTCTGGTTGACCCAATTTCACCATTCGATTTGCCACGATCCCCGCAAAGGCGTGGGGGGTGGCCTGAAGGCAGGGGAATCCATGGCACGACGCATTCTCAACCGCAAAGACCTTCGCGCCGACTACGACGCGGCCGAACGCCGCAAACAAAACGACGACGAAGATGAAGTCGAGGACGACGAGGAAGAAACCGACGAGTCAGATGAGGAAGTCGAGGCCGAGGCCGACGACAAGGAGGCTGACGAGGAAGAGGAAGAAGCGCCCAAGAAGAAAAAGAAGGCCCCTGCCAAGACGCCGAAACCCAAGCGGACGCGCACGCCCAAGCAGGTGCGCATGAAGGTCGTTTGGGGCGTGTACAACAACTCCAATCAGTGCGTGGCGAAGTTCGATTATCCCAAGCGCAAGGAGGCCGACGAGCACGCCGCCAAGCTAGGGGCCGCCAAGAACCCGCCGCAATCGTTCTTCGTGCAGCCGATCAAGGAGGCGATGGAAGAGAAGAAGGAGTAGAAACCGCTCGTCGGGGCCCGAAGCGTGAGCGAGGAGCCTTGTATCCCTCGCTCACGCTTCGGGCCCCGACTATTTTGCTGTCTCTCAATCCGGGATCTTGCGAACCATGTCCTCGATTTGCTGCACTTTCCGTCCGACGAACAGGACGTTGGCCATCTCGAAGTGATGGGCCTGGGCGCCCGTCGTCTTGACGATCAAATCGCCGGAACCGAGGCCGAGGATCCAGTGACGGAACAAATCGCTGCGCTGCTTCTCCACCGTCATGCCGATCGTCGAATAGGACTGCTCGCCGCCGCCGACCTCCGTACACACCTTGAATAAGCCCGGCGTGAAGACCATGTAGACCTGCTTGTCGAAGATCAGCACGGTGCCGAGCCAGATAACGAACAGAATGCCGGAGAGGAAGAAATAGCCGCCCGCGTTGATGCGAATGTCGAGGTAACTGAGGTGGCGAAGGATCGTTTCCCACCAGCCCGCCAGGGCGAAGATGATCGACAGGGCGATGATCAGGAAGATGACCATGAACGACCACATGCCGCGCAGCGGCACGTTGGTGATGACGATGACCAGCAGCAAGATGGTGGCGAACAACACGCCGAAGCCCTTGCCCGGCCAAATGTGCAGGCGGGGATCCTGGGGGGCCGAGTTCGGATCGCCGGGATCGACTGTGGGCAGGTGCTTGTTCTCCGGCAGGACCAGGATTTCCCGCTTCTCCGGCTGCGCCTTGCCGTCCTTGCCGATGACCGGAACCTCCACGTTGCGCATGGCGCGCGTCCCGTCGGGCACGACCGCCATTTTCGCGGGCGAGAAGACGGAGATGATGCCCATCAGAAAGCCGAGCGCCCACACCGGCCACCAGTAGAACAGCGTGGAGTGGCTGACGATGGTGATTTGGCGGTTGTTCGTGGTGGGCGCCGGCGATTGACTTTGCGGTTGCGCGACGGACATGGATGGTTCTCGTCTGCTGAGTGCCTGAGGGACTATCGCGACACGGCCTTCATTTCCTGATTCGCGGCCGGACGGCCGATCTTGACGAAAAACCGCCGGCGTCAGGCACAACCTAAAGGGCAATTCCCTCGTTGTCAAGCAAAGCGACGTGAAAACTCACTCCGTGTCGCGCGTTCCCTTCCCTCCCGGCGCCGGTTCGGTGTTGGGGCGGATGCGCGTCGGCACGCGAAACGTCTGATGGCAATTGTTGCACTTGGCGGTCACGTCGGCGAAGGCGGCCCGGCTGCGCGGCAGGTCGCGATTGTCCAACCGCCGTGCGAGGTCGCGGGCCGATTGACGCATGTCCATCGCGCGGCGCATCCAGGTGTCTCGGCCCTCGTTGCGCGGCGGACGCAGCAGCAGGAGATTGCCGGTCTCCGCGATCAGCACCGCCTGGCCGCGCGCGAACTTCCAGGTATCGGCGTCGGGCGGTCCCTTGTCCTCCAGGTGCTTCTCGACGGCGCGATAGTTGGGATGGGCCAGGCCTTCCATCAGCAGGCCCGTCTCGGCGACGGCCTCGAAGCGAGGCGTGAATTTGTCGGGATGGGGCAGCTGTTCCGGCATGCGGCGCTGTTGGGCCGCCAGGCCGGTCGCCACGAGGCCGGTCGCCAGCACGGCGAGGCCAAACAGCGGACGGATGCGCTTCATCGACTCGCCCCTTTTTATACTTGGATTTGCACCAGGTCGCCCTCAACGCGCACGGGATAAGAGCCGATCTTGATTCGGGGATTGTCCGCCCATACGCCGTCGCACAACCGAAAGCGCCAGGCGTGCCACGGACAGGTGACGATGCCTTCCTCGACGTAGCCGCCACTCAGCGAAGCGCCCATGTGCGGGCAGGTGTCGTCGATGGCCTGATATTGGCCCTGACTGTGGAAGACGGCGATGAGCAGGCCGCCGACCGTCACAGTCTTGCCTTCGCCGTCGGCCAGTTCGCCGACCCGGCACACGGTTCGCCATTGGACCGCTTTGACGCCATCTCCCTGCGCATTGTCGGACATAACTCCCTCGCTCGCCATCGCGCGGCGCCGCAACGTCTCTGGATTCCGCGCCGTCTCGCTGTCATGATTTTAGCGGGTGATATGAGGATTTGCAGCGCGAGAGCGTATAGAGTCCGGCCGGAAGCGAAGGGGCAAAGAGGGGTAGAGGAGATGCCATGACCGCGGGAAGGACCGTCGTCGCCGACAACAAGGACTGGTGCACGCCGCCGAAGTACGTCGCGGCAGTCCGAGAATGTTTTCACGGCGAGATTTGTCTTGATCCATGTTCAAATCAGCATTCGATTGTTCATGCAACCGTGGAGTATCAACTCCCGAACCAGGATGGGCTGCGCGAATCGTGGGATTTCCCAACGATTTATGTGAATCCGCCGTATGGGGCCGATCGCAAGGCCGGCACGACGATCAAGCACTGGCTTCGGCGCTGCGCGGAAGCCCACGAAAGACATCGTTCCGAGGTTTTAGCCCTTGTGCCCGTGGCCACGAACACCGCCCACTGGAAGCATTCCGTATGGGGAGCAGCCACGGCGGTCGCGTTTCTTTACGATACCCGTCTCAAGTTTCTCGTGAACGGCAAGGACGGAGGTAAGGGCGCGCCGATGTCTTGCGCAATGGTTTATTGGGGAAATAACTACAAGAAGTTTTTCAAGACCTTCGCCGCTTTTGGAGCCGTCGTCAGCCTTAAACACTTGCATGATGCCGGACGCGCCTCCAACGGCCTCCTATTTGTTGCCTCCTCCTCCGAGGCGTCCTGAAACGACTCTTCAAGACTCGATTCTATTCCGCGCCGGACGATTGTACTTCATCCGGCAAAAAGCGCAAAGCTCCGCAAGACGATGAAGGAGTGTCTGCCCATGCTCGAAATCGAACAAAAATTCACCCACGCCGACTTCGCCGCCCTCGAGCGCCGGCTGGCCGAATGGCGCGCGCGTCCGGGTGAGGAACACACTGAGGCCGACCATTATTTTAACGCTCCCGACCGCGATTTCGCGCGCACCGATGAGGCCTTTCGTCTGCGCCGCGTCGGCGAGGCCAACTTCCTCACCTACAAGGGGCCGAAGCAATCGGGTCCGGTCAAGATCCGCACGGAGTTGGAGATCCCGCTGCGCGACGGTGCGACGGTAGCCGAGCAGATGACGCAATTCCTCGGCCATCTCGGCTATCGTCCGGTCGCCGTCGTCCGCAAGCGGCGCCGTACTTATCATCTGGAGCGCGGCGGCTTTGCTTTGCTGGTCTGTCTGGACGAGGTCGAGAAACTGGGGCGATACGCCGAGGTCGAGATCGTCGCCCCAGAGGAGCAAGCGGACGCGGCACGGACCGTGCTGGCTGACACCACGGCCGCACTGGGACTGACCGAACTGGAACGGCGTTCCTATCTCAATCTACTGCTTAGTCCGTAGTCCGTAGTTCGTAGTCCGTAGCAAAAAGACGGACACCTCGAAGCTGCGGACTACGGACTACGGACTACGGACTTAAAGATGAAACCTACCGTCGTCACCGAGATTGCCCCCCTGCGTGAAGCCGTCGCCGCCGCGCGCCGGCAGGAGTGGACGATCGGTCTGGTGCCGACGATGGGCGCGCTGCACGCCGGACATCGGAGCTTGATCGACGCCGCCCGCGCCGAGACGGGATACGTTGTTGTCTCCCTCTTCGTCAACCCAACGCAGTTCGGACCGAGGGAGGACTTCAGTCGTTATCCGCGGCCGCTGGAGCGCGATCTGGAACTGTGCGGCGAGGCCGGCGTCGATCTGGTGTTTCACCCGGAGCCGGCCGTCCTGTATCCGCCGGGCTACCGCACCTTCGTCGAGGTAACGGGCTTGCAGGACGTGCTGTGCGGTGCGGCGCGCCCCGGCCACTTTCGCGGCGTCGCCACCGTCGTGCTGAAGCTGTTCAACCTCGTTCAACCCGATCGTGCCTATTTCGGGCAAAAAGACGCTCAGCAGGTCCGTATTCTTCAGCAGATGGTGCGCGACCTGAACGTCCCGGTGCAAGTGCGTGTCTGTGATATTGTCCGCGAGACGGATGGTCTGGCTCGCAGCTCGCGCAACGCGTATCTTGATCCGCAGCAGCGCCGTCAGGCCACGGTCCTGCACCGCGCGCTGAGCGAGGCGCGGCGACGGATCGAAGCGGGCGAGCGCGACGCCGCCGTGCTGCGTCAGGCGATGACCGACTGCATCGCGTCCGCTCCCGGCGTCCTTCTCGATTATGCTGCCGTCGTGGACGCCGACAGCTTGGAGGCGCCGGTCCGGCTTGTTCCGGGCCGCTCCATTCTGCTGGCCCTCGCCGTCAAGTTCGGCGGCACGCGCCTGATCGACAATCTTCAATTGCACATTGCCTCAGCGGTCAGCGATCAGCAATCAGCAAAAGGCTGACCGCTGATCGCTGATCGCTGATCGCTGAGGGAAGGGCCATGACGCATCCCCTGTTCACGCCGGAAGCCCGTCTGCTGCTGGAGAAGGACGACATTCCGGCGATGGAGGCGTTTTGCGAGACGCTGCACCCGGCCACCGTCGCCGAGTCGCTGGCCGACGACTTCAAGGTCGAGGACGTCTGGCGCTTTCTCAACACCACTTCCATCGCCAATCAGGCCGTGATCTTCGTCTATTTTCCGCTGGAATGGCAGGTGCAGCTCGTCGAGGGCACGGGCCGGCCGCACATGGCCCGGCTGATCGAGCAGATGTCGCACGACGACCGCGCCGACCTGCTGCGCCGCCTGGAGCCGAAGGTTGTCGAGAGCCTGCTGCGCCTGGTCGATGAGGCCGATCGCCGCGACATCGCCACGCTGGTCAAGTACCCCGAGAACACGGCCGGCGCGTTGATGACGACGGATTACGCCTGGCTGCCGGACCACAGCACCGTCGAGCAGGCGCTGGACCGGTTGCGCCTGCAAGCGCCCAACAGCGAGACGATTTATTACGTCTACGTCGTCGATGACCAGCGCCGTCTGCTCGGCGTGGTGACGCTGCGCGAGCTGATCCTGGCGCCGCGGCAGGCCATCGTCAACGATCTGATGGATCCCCAGCCCTTGACCGTTAGCGTCGGTGACGACCCCGAGAAGGTCGCTCAGGACTTGACGCACTATGACCTGCTGGCCATCCCCGTCCTCGACGCCGACAAGCGCCTGGTCGGCATCATCACCTACGACGACGTGATCGACGTGGTCGTGTCGGAGGCGACCGAGGACGTGCATCGCATGGGTGCCGTCAATCCGCTGGAAGAGAATTATCTGGAGGCCAGCTTCTTCCATATCTGGCGCAAGCGCGCCTCGTGGCTGGCGATTCTGTTCGTGGCCGAGTTGTTCACGTTCACGGCCCTGTCCTACTTCGAGGACGCCATCGCCGCCGTCGTGGTCCTGAGCCTGTTCGTGCCGCTGTGCATCTCGACGGGGGGCAACTCCGGCTCGCAGGCGGCGACGCTAATCACGCGCGCCATGGCCCTGGGGCAAGTTGCAGGCAAGGATTGGTTTCGCGTCCTGCGGCACGAGATCGCCATGGGGCTGATCCTGGGAGCGACACTGGGACTGATCGGCTTCGGCCGCGCCTCGCTCACGCCGGCCAGCGTACGCAGCAGCGCCCCCTCGCGTCCCGAACCGTTCCAGATTCGGGTGCCGGCGGGAACACGCTTCGACGAATATCAGGTGACGGAGTGGATGGAGAAAGAGCCTTTTACCGTCGTACAGATCCCAAGCGGCTTCGAGCAGAGCATGGTGGACCAGCATACCACGAAGGTCGGCCTGCCCCGCAAGGAACATTATCAGATCGTGCCTGATTCGCGGGAGCCGGACAAGTACGAGGTCTACAAGTTCCCCGGCAAGTGCAAGGTCTTTCATCCGCCGGTGGACCGCTATCGACTGTCGCTGGTCATCGCCCTGGCGGTGGCGTCAATCTGTCTGTGGGGCACGCTGGTCGGTTCGATGCTGCCGTTGATCCTCAAACGTCTCGGCCGCGATCCCGGCTACGCTTCCAGTCCCTTCGTGGCCACCGCCGTCGATGTGACCGGCATCGTCATTTACTTCCTGATCGCCCGCGCGCTGCTAAGCGATTACCTGGGATCGTAGGTCCGGCGAGCCGAGCCGGACGCGAAGTGCCGCTCGGCTCGCGGCACCTACTACGCCGAGGCCGGCGGGGCGTCTTCCTGCTCCGTGACGCCGATACGGGGGCACAGCTTGTTCAGCACGCAGGCGTCGCAGGTGGGCCGCAGACGACAAATGGTTTGGCCGTGCTGCACGAGGCAGATGTGCAGCGGATGCCGCAGTTCCGAGGGAACGCCGGCCTGGGCCATGTCCGCGATGTAGGACGCGACGCGGTCGCCGTGCTGCACGTTTTCCACGATTTGCCGAGGACTGATTCCCCGGCAATCGATCCAACCCAGCCGGCTCATGATGCGCAAGCAGTGAATGTCGGCCGGGAACACCGGCCGATCCAGAGCATACATCAGCACGCAGCGCGCCGCCCGGCGGCCGACGCCGGGCAGCGAGCACAGATACGCCTCGGCCTGCTCGGTGGTCATGTCGTCCAGCGCCGCCAGGGAAACGCGGCCGTGATCGCGGCGGAGCTTGCGGGTGAGGGCGCGGAGATAGCGCGATTTCTGCCGTGCCCCGGCGCCCACTGAGATGCAGCTGGCCAGGTCGGCCAGGCTGGCGTCGGGTACGTCGCTCCAACGCGGGAAGCGCTCCTTGAAGGCGTCGAAAACCGCCTGATGTTTGCTCTCGCCGGTGCCTTCCGACAGCAATACGTAGGCCAACTCGTCCAGTGGATTGGCCTTGTTGCCGAGCCGACTCAGCTTGTACTTGCCGCGAAGCAGTTTCTCCACGCGGCGCACATTGGGGAAAAGCCGTAAGTTGGCCATAGAATGTCTATCCTGCCGAAGGGATCGAAGAATGAGAAGAAGTGTTGTTCCCTCGCCTCTGCCCGCAGCGGCAGCCTGCGAAGCTCAATAAGAAACGGGATGGACCGGCCGCTCGGAGTGCGTTCGCCCGCTCTTCGTTCGGCCTTCTGTGTTCTTGTAGCGGAGAAAGCCTCTGGGAGCAATGGCATCTGGGAGGTTCGCGTAATTTCTCACAATAAGAAGTGAGGAACTTTTCCGTGCGCGCGGAATGCACTTGGCTTCGTGATGGGCAGCACGTGCTTGTTGGCCGCGCCGCGGAGCATGCTCGCGCTCCGCGGCGCGGCGAAACGAATTCATCCCTGGATGACTTCTTGGTGTTCCCTGGAGGCGGCTTCGGCGGCGAAGACGCGATCGTAGGATTCCAGGGCGACTCCACCTAGCCGGTTCGCCATGCGGCGATACCCCTCGCGCCGATAGTCCCAATTCCGCGAACGCGGCACCTGTTCCAACCAGTCGTACAGATGGATCTTGCACAGATCCGTGAAGTCCTCTTCAGGCATCACCACTTCCTTACCGTTGAGGCGATCGCGGAAGCGATACGGCCCCTCCGGGTTCCGCAGAGCTTGATCGAAGGTGGTGCGGTCCATGGCGCAATTGAGATAGGCGAGGCGCTCGGCCCGTTCGCCGATGAGCGCTCGTACCTCGGAGCGGCGCTCCAGCGGAAGTGCGAAGCGCTGAAACAGTTCCGTTCCGTAGATCGAGTGGAACAGGCCGGCCCGGCACAGTTCCTCGTTGCAGCCGCGCGCTTTCATGTAGTTGTAGACGCCGATGTTGTGGGCCAGGTACGATTTCTCGCTGTGGCTGACCTGCTCGGTGCCCAGTTCCAGCAAGAAGTCGGTCAACTGCTTAAAGCTCGGTTGCATCGCGGCCTCCAGGTTTAGGTGTGAGGGTCGGCCGGCACTCGGCCGGACAACCGGAGCATACCCGCGCCGGCGCGGACGAACAAGTACGTGCTTGCACCTGGAAGGTAGACAGATCGGCCGCCGCCGCTTACCTTGCAGCATTCGCTGGGACATATTGTTCGCGGGAATCTCGGAAGCCACGGAGGATCGTATGCGTCGCTTGCTCCTTGCCGCTCTCGTCCTTTGCTGTCTGTTCTCGTTCGCGCGGGCCGATGACGCGGCCCCGACGGTGCTGCTCAAACCGGCGCGCGTCTTCGACGGCGTGACGCCCAAACCGCATGAGGGCTGGGTGGTGCTGGTCCGCGGCGAACGCATCGTCCGCGCCGGCCCCGTCGGTGAAGTGCGCGCCGACGGCGCGCGCACCATCGAACTGTCCGACGCCACGCTGTTGCCGGGGTTGATCGAGGCGCATGCGCACCTGTTTCTGCATCCCTACAACGAGGCGTCGTGGGAAGATCAAGTGCTGAAGGAATCTCTGGCGCTGCGCGTCTGCCGAGCGACCAACCACGCGCGGAAAACCTTGTCGGCCGGCTTCACGACGCTGCGTGATCTGGGAACGGAGGGGGCCGGCTATGCCGACGTCGGTTTGAAGCAGGCCATCAACGAGGGCATCGTTTCGGGGCCACGCCTGGTGGTCGTGACGCGGGCCATCGTCGCCACGGGCAGCTACGCACCCAAGGCCTTCGCTCCCAGCTTCCGCGTGCCGCAGGGGGCGGAGGAGGCAGACGGCGATTCGCTGCGGCGCGTGGTGCGCGATCAGATCGGCCGCGGCGCCGACTGGATCAAGGTCTACGCCGATTATCCGTGGGGACCGGGCAAGGAGGCCAAACCGACTTTCTCGATCGAGGAATTGAAGGCGATCGTCGAGACGGCCAAGGCGGCGGGCTGTCCGGTGGCCGCCCACGCCACCTCAAAGGAGGGAATGCGGCGAGCGACGCTGGCCGGCGTCGAGACCATCGAGCACGGCGACGGCGGCGACGCCGAGGTGTTTCGGATGATGGCCAACCGCGGCGTCGCCCTGTGTCCGACGCTGGCGGCCGGCGAGGCCATGAGCCGTTATCGCGGCTGGCGCATCGGCAGCGAACCGGAGCCGGCCCTTCTGAAGACGAAGCGGACCAGCTTCAAGGAAGCGCTGGAGGCGGGCGTGACGATCTCCAACGGCAGCGACGTCGGCGTCTTCGCCCACGGCGACGAGGCGCGTGAGTTGGAGTTGCTCGTGGAATACGGCATGAAGCCGGCGCAAGCGCTGCGGTCGGCGACGTCGGTCAACGCCAAGGTGCTGCACCTCGACGACCGTCTCGGAGCGATCAAGCCGGGCCTGCTGGCCGACCTCGTGGCGGTGGAGGGCGATCCGACGCGCGACATCAAGGCGCTGCGCAAGGTGCGCTTCGTCATGAAGGGCGGCGTGATTTATCGTCAATCGGCCGTGAAGAAAGAGGCCGATTGAGTCCTCGTTTAGAAACGATTTTTTGTTCTGCCGAAAAGCTGGCGAGCGGGGGGCGTAAGCCCCCTGTTGCGGCCTGCACAGGGGGCTTACGCCCCCCGCTCGCCAGGTTGGAAACCACGTCCCAAACCTCGTTTACATATTAGCCACGACTAGGGCGCCGGTCAGGGCGATGATCTGCTGGCCGGCCAGCGTCGCGGTCAGGGGATTGACGTTGATCCCCGTCTCTAGTTGATCGAGGCTGCTGAGCAAGGCGGCGTCCTGCATTCCCATTGCCGATTCTTCCAGGGCCAACACCGCGCCGGCCGTTAGAGCGGCCTCGTCGAGCACTAGGGCCATCACGTCCGGCGCCGCTTGCAGGCCCACCAGTGCGAACAAAGCATTCAACTGCTGCGCCGCGCCGCTCTGGTCGCCCTGGAACCCCTGGGCCAGAACCAGATCGTGGATGATCTGCTGCTGCAGAACCGGCAGCAGGGCAGACGGGCTGGGAGGGGGAGGCGGAGGAGGATTACTGGATATCAACGATCCCTGATTGCCCAGGAAGCCCGGTTGACCGCCTGAGACGCCGTTGGCTCCGCTGCTCAGCCACGGCGCGAAGACGACCTGCTGATTGGGATCTTCGATCCTGCTGCCGCCGCCGCCCGGATTGTTGACGCCGGTTGGGCCGGTCGCCGCTCCCCAGAAGTTGCCGGAGGCGTTCAGGGCGCCGCTGTAACTGCCGGCATTGAGGTGCAAGCCGTCCGCCGCGAAGCCGGCGATACTGTTGTCGTACAGCACGACGCCGCTGTCGGGAGCGGTGTTGTAATAATTGCCGACGAGAATGCCGAACTGGGCGCCGCCCGCCAAGAGGTTGTGGGTGATGCTGAGATTGCTGTCGTCGCCGTACAGGGCGATGGCGGCCCCGGAGCCGCCGTCGGTGGGTGCGGTCGAATTGGCGATCGTGTTGCCGCTAATGGTCGAGGAACTCGTGGAGAAGAGGTAAACGCCCCGGCCGTTGGCGTCGAAGGTGTTTCTGGAAATGGTGAGGTTGGAGGCGGGCTTGGTGGGATCGGTGCTGTTGATGCCGATGCCGGCGTTGGCGTTGCCGCGGAGGACGTTGTCTTGGATGAGAACGTTTTGCAGTGGGCCGCCGGCGATGAACTGGTTGCTGTAGATGCCCGTGCCGGACGCCGTGCCGGGCTGATTGTTGTTCTGGATGAGGTTGTCCTCGATGACGGCCTGTCCGCCGCTGCCGTTGGCCAAGCCGATACCGACGATATTGTTCTGGATGATGTTATCCTGGATGTGCGTGCCGGAGACGCCGGCGGCGATGAAGATGCCGAAGCCGAGATTCTTCGGGTCGGTGGCGTCTTCGATGGTGAAACCGTCAATCGTCACATTGGAGGCCGTGATGTAGAACGACGTGGAGCCGCTGGAGCCGGTGACGATGGACTCGTTGGCGGGGTTGTTTCGGCTGGCCGCCTGCCCGGCGACGCCTTGCTGAGCGCCCTCGATGGTGACGGACTTGTTAACGGTCACCATCTCGGCATAGGTGCCGGGATCGATCGTGATGACCGCGCCCGTTGTGGCCGCGTTGACCGCCGCCTGGATCGTGGCATAGTTGTTGGCGCCGATGTGAGCGGCGGGAGCGATGCGGTCTTCGAGGTGTTCCAGATTGAGCCGCCGCGTCGGGCGATTCGGGGCGCGGCGAGCGGGAGAAAGACGGCGGAAAAGCAGCGATCCGAAGTCAAGCATAATGGGTTTCCTCAAACAGGGGTGAGCAACGAATCCTCTCGCGCGTCGTTGAGGCGAGAGCGGGTTAGTACGGGAACGAGTCGTTCCCGTTGCAGGGTGGGCGAAAAAGAGCATGAAGTGATTTCAAGAACGGTCGATCAATGCTCGCGATGAAGGGTCCATCCTAACCAATCCGCGTCGGGCAGCCAACCCATGTTGCGCGGGCGGTGAAAAGACGGAGGGGCCGTTACGGCGTTGGCGTGGGGGTGCGACTCGTCCCGCGCCTCACGAAAAGGACGGCGTCCCCCCAGCGATCCACTTTTTGCCAGTCCGGCGAGCGCTCCACCAGCGGCAGCAAGTCGTGGTGATAGCCGCCGGCGTCAAGAACAAGATAATTTACATCGTAATAATCGAGAATTTCTTCCCCATCGGCCCGGCCACGCGTCACCGCGGTGTATTGTCCCCAGACCTCGTTCGGGATAATCTCGATACGTCCATCCATGAACACAGTGTAGCGCGGGGCCAGGCTCCAGCCGAGGTACTCGCCCCAGGCGAAGCGCGTGAAGATTCGGCCGCCGTGGCCGTCGGCACTCAGACGGTCGGCGATTGCTTGTAGGTCCGTCTCGGTCCGATGCGTCCGTCCGGGCCGCGATAGGACGGGGTTGAACGCTTCCAACCACGGCAAGCTGAGAACCACCGCCGCGGCCAGAATGCCGCACGCCAGCGCGTTGCCGAGCGAGGGACGGTCGTCCGCCGCATCGAGTTGTCGCAATTGCGGCCACAACGCCGTCAGCTGGGCGGCGAGGATGGGCGTGAGAATCGGCATCCACCAGGCCATCATGCGCACCGAACCGCAGGCCAGCGGCAAAAAACAGCCGAGTAAACAAATCTCCGTCCAGCGCAATCGCCTCCGCGATAGCGCCAGCAGCGACAACAGCACAAGCAACGACAACACCCAGATCTTGCCGGTCAGCAGATCCAAACTGGGCGGCAGCCATTCGTCGATGTGCCGCCCGGAGGCCGCGTTGGAGGTCAGACCGACGTATTCGTAAACGCGCCAGCCATAGGGATTGATAAGCGTGGCCGCGACGCTGGCGGCCAGACACAGAATCAATGAAACCCAATGCCGTCGCTGGCGCTCCGGGCTTGTTGAGGCGCTCAAAGGCCAAACGCGCTCGATGGCGCCCGCGACCGCGTAGCAACCAATCAACACCAACCCGATGGGAAAGCCGCCATGCACATTCACCCATATCGCCATCACCAACGGCGGCAGCAGCAACAACCAGCGACGGCGCGACGCCTCTTCGAGCAGGCCGTGGAGAATCACGAACAACAAGAGCGATAAGGTCTGCGGACGAATGATGAGCAGCTGCCACAGTCCGAAGAAGGCCAAGAGTCCCACGGCGACAGCGGCGATCAGCGCGCCGCCGCGCCGCCAGGCCAGTAGGACGAGCAACCCCATCATCACGGACAGCAGCGCGGAGTTCGCGACCTGCACCAGAGGCAGACCGCCGAGGGTGTACAGCCGATAGAAAAGCACCTGCCAGCCCCAGTTGACGTCTTGCAGCGGCCGGCCGTGGACGGTGTAGGTGAAGCGGTCCACGTTCAGCAAGCGCCCCTCCGCGACGATGGCCCGGCCGCGCGCGAGGTGGTGCCACAGGTCCGTCTGGTAATTGCGGTCCGTGGCCGTGGCGATGAAGACGAAGGCCGGAACCAGCAGGAAGCGCGTCCAGCGGTCGGTGGGTAGCAATCTCTTGGTCATCAAGAAAAGAATAGAACGCGGATGACGCGGATGCGGCGGATTTACACGGATCTGATCCGCGCTGATCCGCCGTATCCGCGTCATCCGCGTTCTATTTGAGGTGTGTCTCGCGCAGCTCGCGGAGTTTCCGCAAGGCGGGTTTGGGAGCGTCCTGGGCGTCGAACACGCCGCAGTGAGGGAATTGATGCGGCTCGGCGTCGCGCGCGTGCGTCCAGCGAACGCTCTGGACGAACGGCTTGCACAGGACCAGGGCGGTCACGTCGGCGGCCCAGTCCGCCTGCACCTCCGGCGAAAAACCGCTACCCCAGTGGCCGCCCTCGACGTGCAAATCCGGGTCGGCGTTGGCGTCCGGCTGCGCCGACGACGGATAGCCGAGCGTCACGCGCAGCGGCACGCCCAACAGAGCGTACAGATCCAGCAGGCGCGAGATTTCCAAAAGATCGCGGCAGTAGCTGCCGCGCGGCGTCACGCCCATCACCAATTCGATCCCCAAGGCCGTCAGGTTGAGTCCGGAGCGGATGAGCGTGTCGGCGAAGATGAACGGGGAATGGGTGCGGTCGGCCAGGGCCATGTACTCGCCCCACGGCTGCGCGATGCCGACGATCAGTTCCAGCGACGGATCGATCTGCCGCGCCGACTCGGCCAGCCGGTAGGTCAGGCCGAGCAGATCGTCTTCCGACAGTGCCAGCACGTTGGCGCAATTGCTGGCGGCGGTCAGCTGCCAGCGGCGGATGCGCGAGCGGTAGCGCCGCACCGTCGTCTCGACGAACTTGCACATGAACGAGGCCAGGCTGGGCAGATCGCGCTCCCACAGCCACAGCCACGCCGGCAGGTTCGCCGACGAAAAATCAATGAGCGGTCCGGCCGACACGTCCAACTTCTGTTTCAGCGCCCAGTCCACAAGCGCGTCGCATTCTTCCCAGCGGTACATCGCCTCCTCGTTCTCGATGTTGTTCCACGAGAACGGCAGGCATACGCCGTTGAAAGCGGGAACCAACTCGGCCGTCACGCTCGGCGGCGGAATGGCCGCGCTCATATTGCAGGCAACCGTCGTGTCGAGGCGGGCCTGGCGCTGATGACGGATCTGAAAGACTTGCTGGACGTAGGCGCGAACGAGTTGGTCAGCGGCCTTGTAGGCGAGGTTGAGAGCGATCTGCGCCTGCGGGCTGGCCTGTTCGGGAGCAACGCCGGTGATGGCCCGGCCGAACGCCAGGCTGGCGTCCTGGATCAGCTTGTCCAACTCGTCGGAGAGTTGTAGGCCGCCCGACCGCCAATCGAAAGCTTGACAGCGAACCTGGTTGACCTTGCCGCGCGCCAGTTCGACGAGCAGGTTGTACGGTCGCGTCCGTTCGATGAGCGTGGCGGAGGTGCCCATCATTTGACCGCGGCCGTCGATCGCCCACGGCACGATCAGGTAGCCGCTCTCGTCCACAGCGCGGCTGACGCGGAGTTGGTTGGGCGCGAAGTGTAGTTCGGTCGGCCAGGGCATGTTGTCCGGCCCACCGGCCATACAGGTACGTTTCAGCTCGCGCAGAGCATTCGCCGCGACCGACGGCAGCTGAAACGTCATCGTGCCCATAAGCGGTCAGGGGTCAGGGGTCAGGGGTCAGCGATTGCCGCTCAACATTTTGTATCCATCGCGCATGGTCATCCACAAGTACACTATACACGAAGCGTTTCGCGCCAGCTACTATTCTGCCCCCTGACCCCGGACCCCGGATCCGTCCGACAGCGCGACGAGGGTGATTCCGTATCGATCGGCCAGCGCCAGCGTTTCGGCCCGATCGAGCAAAATGGTTTTGCCCGCCTCGATGGCGAGGACGCGACCGCCGGCCCGACGCAGGCTCTCGATGGTCTGACAGCCGACGGTCGGCACGTCGAAGCGCATGTCCTGCTGCGGCTTGGCCACCTTGACGACGACGAACCCGCCGGCCCGGCACAGCTCGCCGGCGCGGAGGATCGCTCGATCGGTGCCCTCGATGGCCTCGATGGCCAGCACGGCTCGCTCCTTGACGGCGACGCTTTGACCGACATCGAGCCGACCCATCTCACGGGCCAACTCCCAGCCGAAGGCGATGTCCTGCTCTTCGCGCGCCGTGGGAGCGCGGCGGGTCAGCACTCCGGGTTTCACCAGCAACTCCGGGCACAGGGTCAGGGCGCTCTCGAAACGCAGACCGTCGCGGCCGAACTCGTCGATGACCGACAAGAGCAGCGTATCATCGCGGTTGTCGCGCCGGCCGCGGAAATACCACCAGCAAACGGTCCGCCAGTCGGGCAGTAAGGTGAGTAGTTTCCACGGTCGATGCATCAGGTTGGCCTTGTGGACCTTCCCGGCCATGACGATTTGTTCGACGCCCTCGCGCTTGAAGGAGCGGATCATGCGGCCGATCCGCAGGGGAGCCGTCCAGTAGAAGCGCCTCACCAGGGGCGCCAACTCCGGCGATGCTTCGCCGCGGATGGCGACGCACACGACCGGCAGTCCCAGGCTGCGCGCCTTGGCCGCGAAGGCGATCGGAAAACGTCCCCAGCCGGCGAGAAGGCCGATCGGACGACTCGCTGACATGTCCTTGTCACTCATCTCTTCCTAGGCAGCGCCGCGGTCGAGGCCGAGCTGCTGCTTGATCTGGCGAACGTCGCGGCACAGTTCGGGCAATCGTCCGAGGCTGAGGAGGATGCGTTTCTCCTCGTTTTCCGGGCGGGCGGGCGCGCCCAGCAGACGCTCGCCGGCGGCCACGTCGCGGACCAAGCCGGAGCGCGCGCCGATGACCGCCTGGTCGCCGATGTGGACGTGATCGGCCATGCCGACCTGGCCGGCCAGGACCACGTAATCGCCGGTGCTGCACGAGCCGGCGACGCCGACCTGACTGACGAATAGATTGTGCTTGCCGATCTGACAGTTGTGACCGACCTGCACCAGATTGTCGATCTTGGTGCCCGCGCCGATGCGCGTGGCCTGGAAGGTGCCGCGGTCGATGGTGGTGCCGGCGCCGATCTCGACGTCGTCGCCAACTTCGACGGTGCCGAACTGCGGCGTTTTGACGTGTTTGCCGTCCTGAAATCGGTAGCCGAAACCGTCGGCGCCCAGCACGGCGTTGGCGTGGACGATGACGCGATCGCCGAGGATGGTGCCGTCGTAGAGGACCGCGTGCGGATGCAAAACCACATCGTCGCCGAGACGGCAATTGCGGCCGACGACCGCGCCGCTATACAGGCGGCAGCGGGCGCCGAGGACGCTGCCCTCGCCGACGCAGGCGAACGGCTCCACGGTGGCGTCGGGTCCGATTTGGGCCGTGGGATGGAGAGCGGCGCGCGGGTCGATGCCGGCCGGCGGCTGGCGGATTTCGCCGTGCAGATGGCGCACGACGGCGACAAACGCCGCCAGCGGATCGGCCACTTCAATGAGAGTGAGCGGGGAGCCGTCGGCGCTGTGAAGTTCGTGCCGCCGATCAGCCAGCACCGCCGGAACGATGGCGGTGTGGGCCTGGCAGGTTTTCAGATGGCGGGCGTTGCGATCGCTTTCGATGAAGGTGATGTCGTCGGGTCCGGCCTCGTTCATCGGCCGGGCGGCGCGAACGGTCCGCTCCGCCCCGTGAACACGTCCTCCAACCAGTTCCGCCAGTTGCGTAACGGTGATTTGCACGTGTCCGCGCCCCTTTCTTCCTGAAAGGCGCCGCTCCGGCCCTCCGTGGACCGGAGCAAAGCCGCGCGATCTTAGCGTTCAACCGCGAATGCGGCAATGCGAAGTTGCCGCCGACCATTGCATCAACTGCGGGCATATCGCTCACAATCCGTTGCCGCCATTGAAGCCGCCGAAGCCCTTACCGGCGAAACCGCCCATGACCGGGAACCCCCCAAAGCCCCCAATGCCGACGGGCGGCAGACCGGCGATACCGAAGCCGACGGCTCCGCGAGGGAAGCGAGCGCCGAACGCGAAAGCCGGAAAGCCGTTGAAGCCGAAGCCGTTAAACCCGAAGCCATTGAAGCCAAAACGAGGGAAGCCGAAACCATTCAAGCCGAAACCGTTAAACCCGAAGCCGTTGACCCCAAAACCATTGAATCCGAAGCCGTTGAATCCGAAGCCGTTGAATCCGAAGCCGTTGAACCCAAGACCGTTGAAGGCTGGGAACCCAACGCCGCGAAAAACGGTGACGTTATTGAAGGCGAAGCCGTTAAACCCGCCGAAGCCACCGAAACCACCGAAGCCGTTGAACCCGCCGAAGCCGTTGAACCCGCCGAAGCCGTTGAAGCCAAAGGCTGGAAAGACGCCCACCGGCACGCCCACCCCAGGGAAGAAGCCGTTGAACCCGAAGCCGTTGAAGCCAAAGGCGGGGAAACCGCCGACACCGCCGAAGGCGATCGCGCCGCCGCCGAGTCCGAGATTGGCCGGAGGCATCAGAGGGGGGGGCGGCATCCCGTTGCCCCGAAACTGTGCCCGCGAGTCTCCCGGTCGGGCCAGCACCAAAACGAGCAGCGACAATCCCAGCAGATAACCCAACCGCAGAGAGCGCACAACGAAAGACATGGCGCCTCCTGAGAAAAGAAGATCCTGAAGACGGCCGCGCCCCTTCGACGCGGCCGCGTCCCGACGCCGTCGAGTGCACCAACAGTTCCCCAGAGGCAGGTTTCACCCGCGCAACCCCATCGCACGGGTGGTTCGATCCAAGAAGAGATAGGAGCGCGGCCCTCCTCGGTCCGCGCCATGCTCAAGGAACCATGTTTGTTGATTATGAAGTGCGCGAGAGATGCTGTCAAGCAACCGAATCTTGGAGCCTCCCGTGTCCTCCGGGTGCCAACGGGATCTCTGAACGAAGGTGTAACGCCCTACGATCTGAGGCAGTACAATAATAGGGCAAGAGGAACGAAGAAGATGACAGCCGGTCGCTTATGTTCTCGGCTTGCCGGGTTCCCTCGGAGTGGTGAGCGATGATCGACCCCACCACGGCCGTTCAGCAAGCACCGCGTCTGCCGCGCGGCCGCACTGTCTTTCAGTGCCGCGGCGTCACCAAGGTCTATCGCATGGGCGAGGTCGAAGTGCATGCGCTGCGCGGCATCGACCTCGCGCTGTTCGAGAGCGAGTTCGTCGTCCTGCTCGGCCCCTCCGGTAGCGGTAAATCGACGCTCCTCAACATCCTCGGCGGGCTGGACGTGCCGACGGCGGGAACGGTTCGCTACAAGGACCACGACCTGCGCGCGGAGGACGAATCGCTCCTGACGCGCTACCGCCGCGAGCACGTCGGCTTCGTCTTCCAGTTTTACAACCTCATCCCCAGCCTGACCGCGCGCGAGAACGTCGCCCTGATTACCGAGATCGCGGCCAATCCGCTGCCGCCGGAAGAGGCGCTGAAACTGGTCGGACTGGCCGACCGCATGAATCACTTCCCGGCGCAAATGTCCGGCGGCGAACAGCAGCGCGTGGCCATCGCCCGCGCCGTCGCCAAGCGTCCCGACGTGCTGCTGTGCGATGAGCCGACCGGCGCCCTCGACGTGAAAACCGGCGTCGTGGTGCTGGAAGTCATCGAGCGTGTCAACCGCGAGCTGGGAACGACCACCGCGGTCATCACGCACAACGCCGTCATCGCCGGCATGGCCGATCGCGTCATCACGCTGTCCGACGGCCGCATCCATGCCGAGCGGGCCGTCGAGCGCAAACAATCGGCCGGCGAACTGGTCTGGTGAACCATGAGCGCCCTGGACCGCAAATTGGTGCGCGATCTGTGGCTGATGCGCGGCCAGGCGCTGGCGATTTGCGCCGTCATGGCCTGCGGCGTGGCCACCTTCGTCATGTCGCTCAGTCTGCTGTGGTCGCTACAGAGTGCCCAGCAGGGGTATTACGAGCGCTACCACTTCGCCCACGTCTTCGCCCATCTGAAGCGTGCTCCTCGGACGCTGCTGGAGCAACTGGCCGAGATCCCCGGCATCGCTCGCGCCGAGGCGCGCCTCGTCGAAGACGTCACGCTCGACTTGCCGAACATGCCCGAACCGACCGTCGGCCGCCTTATCTCGCTGCCGGACTACGGCGAGCCGGCGCTGAACGGTCTGTATCTGCGGCGCGGCCGGCGGTTGAGTCCGGGACGCACCGGCGAGGTGCTGGTCAGCGAGCCGTTCGCCGATGCCCACGGACTAAACCCCGGCGATCCATTGATTGTCATTCTCAATGGACGACGCCAGCGCTTGCGCATCGTCGGCGTCGTCCTGTCGCCGGAGTACATCTACCAGATCCGGCCCGGCGACGTGTTGCCCGACGACCGCCGTTTCGGCATTCTGTGGATGAACGAGACGGACCTCGCCGCCGCCTTCGACATGCAGAGCGCCTTCAACGAATTGTCGCTCCGCCTCATGCCCGGCGCCTCGCAAGACGAGGTGATGCGCCGCGTCGATCGCCTGACGGCCGACTACGGCGGACTGGGCGCCTACCCGCGCGCCGATCAGACCTCGCACGCCTTCGTTGAAAGCGAGCTGCGCAAGCTCCGCGGCATGGCCGTCGTCACGCCCACGCTGTTCCTGTCCGTCGCCGCCTTTCTGCTCAACATCGTTATGACGCGCCTCATCGGGACGCAGCGCGAGCAAATCGCCACCCTGAAGGCGTTCGGCTATGGCAAGGTCGAGATCGGCTGGCACTATTTGAAAATGGTCCTCGTGCTGGTCGTCGTCGGTTCCGTCGCCGGCACCGTGATGGGAGCGTGGATGGGTTCGGCCGTGACGGCTTCGTTCACGCGCTTCTTTCGCTTCCCCACGCTGCCGTACGTGCTGGAACCGTCGGTGATCGGCTCGGCCCTGCTGTTGTGCGGCGGAGCGGCGACGGCGGGCACACTGACCGCCGTATGGAGGGCCATGCGCCTGCCGCCCGCCGAAGCGATGCGCCCGGAACCTCCGGCCACGTTTCGTCCCACCCTGATCGAACGGCTCGGCCTGCGCCGTTTCTTCTCTCCCGGCGATCGCATGATCCTCCGCCAAATGGAGCGCCAACCGATCAAGACGCTGCTGTCGGCGCTGGGCATCGCGCTGTCCGTCGCCATCCTCGTGCTCGGCGATTTCATGGGCGGCTCCGTCCATCACGTCATCGACACCTATTTCCACCTCGCTCAGCGCCAGGACGTGACCGTGACGTTCCTTGAGCCGCGCACGCATCGAGCGGTCCACGATCTCGGCCATCTGCCCGGCGTGCGTCGCTGCGAGTCGTTCCGCTCCGTGCCGTTGCGTCTGCGCCTCGGCCCGCGTTCGCGGCGGTTGGCCATCCAGGGAATGGACCGGAACGGCGAGTTGAATCAACTCATCGACATCTATCGCCGCCGCGTCGAATTGCCTGCCGACGGCCTGGTTTTGTCGCGCAAGCTCGCCGAGTTGCTGGACGCGCGCGTCGGCGACACGGTCCTCGTCGAAGTGCTGGAAGGCATCCGGCCGGTGCGCGAGATGGCGGTCGTCGATCTGGTGGACGACTTTGCCGGCACCAGCGCGTACATGAACCGCGACGCGCTGAACCGGCTGATGCGCGAGGGGCACGTCGTCTCCGGCGCTTACCTGGCCGTCGATGCGGCGCACCTGGAGGAGTTGTACGCCAAGCTGAAGCGCGCTCCGTGGGTCGGCGGCGTGGTCATCAAGGAGGCCGCCGTGCAGAGCTTCCGTGCGACCGTCGCCGAGAACCTGCTGCGTCTGCGAGTGTTCAATGTGCTTTTCGCCTGTGTCATCGCCTTTGGCGTCGTGTATAACAGCGTCCGCATCGCCCTGGCCGAGCGCGCCCGCGAATTGGCGACGCTGCGCGTCATCGGCTTCACCCGCGCCGAGGTTTCGCGTCTGCTGCTGGGCGAACTGGCCGTGCTGACAGTGCTGGCGATCCCCATCGGTCTGCTGCTGGGCCGCGCCTTCGCCGCCCTGGCCGCGCGGGCCAACAATACCGAGTTGTTCCGTATCCCGCTGGTCATCGCTCCCTCGACGTATGGTTTCGCGGCCCTGGTCACGGTGGCCGCCGCTATCGTCTCCGGGCTGATCGTTCGCCGTCAGATCGACCGGCTCGATTTGGTGTCCGTGCTGAAGACGAAGGAGTAGCCGTGAAGAATTTGCCCAGGCGAATCGTGCAACTGGCCGCTGCCTTGCTCGTGGCGGGACTGCTGGCCTACTCGTTCTGGCCGCGTCCGGTCGATGTCGATGTGGCGCGGGCGGTGCGCGGCCCGCTGCACGTCACCGTGGACGAGGACGGCAAAACGCGCATCAAGGAGCGCTACATCGTTTCGGCGCCGCTGGGCGGCCGTTTGCAGCGCATCGCGCTGCGCCCCGGCGATCGGGTGTCGGCCGGCCGGACGCCGTTGGCGGTGATCGAACCGGGCGATCCGGCCCTGCTCGACGACCGCGCCCGCGCCGAGGCCGAGGCGCGCGTCAAGGCGTCCGAGGCGACGCGCAAACAGGCGGTCCCCAAACTGGAACGCGCCCGCGTTTCCCACGACCTCGCGGTCAAGGAACTCCAGCGCGTCCGCCGCATGGTGGTCGGCCGCGAAACCACCGCGCAGGATGTCGAGTCGGCCGAGCACAAGGAACGGATGTCCCAGGAGGAAGTCAAAACCGCCCAGTTCGCTCTGCAAATCGCCGACTTTGAGCTGGACCTGGCTCGCGCCGCTCTGACCCGCACGCGGCCGACCTCCACCGGCGACAAGGAAAACTGGCGCTTCGAGATCCTCACTCCGGTTGAGGGACGCGTGCTGCGCGTCTTCCAGGAGAGTTCCGCCGTGGTGACGCCGGGCCAGCGTCTGCTGGAAGTGGGCGATCCGACAGACCTGGAGGTGGAGGTGGACGTGCTGTCCAGCGACGCGGTCAAAATCGCTCCGGGGGCGCGGGCGTTTTTGGAGCATTGGGGCGGCGATCGTCCCCTTCTCGCTCAAGTTCGGCTGGTGGAGCCGAGCGGTTTCATGAAGGTATCGGCCCTGGGCGTCGAGGAGCAGCGCGTCAACGCGATTCTCGATTTCGTCGATCCACCGCCCAAACGCGCCCGTCTCGGCGATGCCTACCGCGTGGAGGCGCGCATTGTCGTCTGGTCGGCCGACGACGTGTTGAAGGTGCCGGCCGGCGCACTGTTTCGTCAGGGCGAGGACTGGGCTGTCTTCGCCGTCGAGAACGGCCGCGCTCGGCTGACGCGGGTACAGGTCGGCCGGAGCAACAGCCTGGAGACGGAGATCCGATCCGGCCTGGAAGCGGACGCGACGGTCATCCTGCATCCCGGCGACAAAATTCAGCCGGGCGGCCGCGTCGTGCCGCGCTGAGGAGCGCCCGAGCGACGAGCGCTTCAGCGCGTTTGTTTTCGACTCCGCAAGGCAACCTCCGTCTCGACCTCGCGGCGCAGTTCTTGGACGTAACGGCCGACTTCGGCGGCAGTTGTGCCGCCGTCGCGGAGCAAGCCAGCCTCGGCCTGGCGGCGAACGAAATAGAGGGCGAACGAGCGCGGAGGCCAACCACTGGTTTGCTTGCGGGGCCTCTGGGCGACGATTCGGACCGTGATGCGGCGAATGGGAGGCAGCATGGGGAGACTCCGATGGCCCGCATGTCTGCGGACGAGGGTGGGCGCTTTGGAGGGAGGAGGCGGGCCCGTCGCCGGGTCACCTCCTAATTGATAGACGCATAAGCAACTGATTTCTATCAATAAAAGGGCGCAAAAAAATTTGGCGAAGCCGCGGCGTTTGGGGAGGCAAGACCGCTCGCCGAGCGTGTCTGGTCTCCCTCGCCGTTGTCCGTCACGGTTTCCCCTGCGGCAAACCAGCCAGCAACTTCATAAGTTCTTGAGGGTCCACCGGCTTGACCATGTGCCGATCGAACCCCGCTTCGTGAGAAAGGCGGCGGTCCTCTTCCTGCCCCCAGCCCGTCACGGCGATAAGGACGACGTTCTTCCCCCAGGACTGATCGCGGATGCGCCGGCACGCCTCGTAACCGTTCAGCTTCGGCAGACCGATGTCCAGCAGCATGACGGCCGGCCGAAACGTCTCGGCCACCTCCAGGCCCTCCTGCCCGTCGTAAGCCGTGCGGGTATCGTTGCCCAGGATACGCAGCAGCATCGCCAGGCTGTCGGCACTGTCCCTGTTGTCGTCCACGATCAAGATGCGGAGCGCCGACTTCGGAGCCTCCTCCTCCTTCGCGCGGGCCGCCCGCGGCCCGCGGGGGTCCACGACGATCGGCAACCGGACGACGAACTCGGACCCTTTGCCCAGTCCCGCGCTGTAAACCTCGACCCGTCCGTCGTGCATCTCGACCAACCGCTTCACCAGCGTCAGCCCGATCCCCAGCCCGCCCTGCGACCTTTCCAGCGCGTGCTCCGCCTGCGAGAACATCTGGAAGAGGCGCGGCAGCTGTTCGGCGGAGATGCCAATGCCGGTATCCTTCACCGACACCACCACATCGCTCCCCTGGCGTTCGGCCGTCAACCGGATGCGACCGCCCCGGTTCGTATATTTGGCACTGTTGTTGAGGAGGTTGGAGAACACCTGGGCCAGCCGGGTCAGGTCGGCGTCCAGAACGATGGGCTGCTCCGGTAGCGCGATCGTGAGTTCGTGGCCCAGGTGGTCGATCATGGGGCGGCTGGTTTCGACCGCACTGCCGACGACCGCCGACAAATGCACCGGCTCCTTGCGGAGTTCCAGTCTTCCTCGTGTGATGCGGCTGACGTCCAGCAAGTCATCGACCAGACGGACCATCTGCTCCAGTTGCCGCTCCATCACGATGCGGGCCTTTTCTTTGGTCTCCCGGTCAGTGGCGAGTCGGAAGAGTTGCAAGGCGTTGCGGATCGGGGCCAGCGGGTTGCGCAGCTCGTGGGCCAGCGTCGCCAGAAATTCGTCCTTGCGCCGGTCGGCGTCGGACAGGTCTGCCGCCAACTTCCGCAGATGGTCTTCCTGCCGCCGCCGTTGCGTAACGTCGCGGAACACCAGCACGCAGCCGACGATCTGCCCTTCCCGGCAGCGGATCGGGGCGGCGCTATCGTCGATGGGACGTTCCGTGCCCTGCCGGGCGATCAGGACGGTGTGATTGGCAAGCCCGACGATGACCCCCTCGTTCAGCGCCCTCGTCGCCGGGTTCTCAACGCCGCGGCGCGTCTCCTCGTTGACGATGCGGAACACTTCGTCGAGCGGTTGGCCGGTTGCTTCTTCTTTCGTCCATCCGGTCAGCGACTCGGCCACGGCGTTCATGCTGGTGATACGGCCTTGGATGTCGGTCGTGATCACCGCATCACCGATGCTGGCGAGCGTGGTCCGCAAGCGCTCGCTCTGCTCGGCGATGACGGTGGCGGCGGCGAGGCGGTCGGCCAGATGCCGCCGCAGCAGCGCCATGAAGGCCACGACCCCGGCCACCGACGCCCAACCCAACAGCAATCCCGTGCCGACGGCCCAATAGTAAGTACGCTTCCGTTTCGCCGAGCGTTCCCGCAACAACACCCGTTCCGTGGCATCCATTTGCCGCAGTTTGGCTTGCAACTCGGCCATCGAGGTGCGGCTCTCTCCCGCCGTGAGGATTGTTTTGACCTCGTCGAAGTTCCTCGTTTGCCGAACCGCCATCGTGTGGCTCCACAACTTCTTTAATTCCTCGGTCCGTTTCTCGATGTCCGGGATGTGGCCCTGTTGCTCCGGATTGTCCTCTGTCAACAGCTTCACCGTTCCGAGCTTCTGCGTGGCGGATTCGATGTTGGCGGCGAAGTCGGGCGGGATGGTGTCGCCGCCCACAATGAGATAGGTACGTTGGACGGTCTCGGCCTCCCGCAAATGGCCGTTGACCTCTTCCAGCTTGTCCATGACTTCGTGCGTGTGGGCCACCCACCCGGCGTCTTCATTCAGACGCCAGGTATTCAGGACGGTCAATCCGATGGCCACGATCAGCAGCGCCACCAGCCCAGCGGCCCCGAGCAGCCAACGGTCAAGGGTCGAGTTCGTCATTGCATCGCTGCCCTTCGAGAGAGGAACGATCGTGCAACGATCATTTTCCATACGTCGCGGTCGTTTGGGTAGTCGATCTGCCCGCTCACGTCTCTTCAACCCCTTATGCCGGTTCGGCCTGGAGTTCTCGACTCTGGGTGGGGCCGGCGCGACGCGGAAAGAGGATTGGTTTGGAGGCGGCCTTTGGAAACGAGAGAAGTCGCAGGACAACTCGCGGCTATTGTGTGGAGCTACCCGGCCAGGATTCGAACCTGGACAAAGAGAGCCAAAATCTCTTGTGCTACCGTTACACTACCGGGTAGTGAGAGGATGCCAGGCCAGGAGGGTATTGTAGTCGCGCCGCGGAACCCTCGCAAGACGACCCCCAAGTCCATGCCGCGATCACCGCGGCGCCAGCAGCGTGCGCAACTCGTCCAGATCGCGCAGAAGTCGGTCCGGCCGCGCGCGTTCCAGCGCCTCGATCTCATCCGAACCCGTGGGCACGACCCAGACGGAAACGCCCGCGCTCCGCGCCGTCTGCACGTCCACCACCATGTCGCCGACATAGAGGGTGTGCCCCGCCGGCACCTCCAGTCGAACCAGCGCCGCCCGCAGCATGTCCGGAGCCGGCTTCGGACGCGGCACGTCCTCCGGTCCGAGCACCACATCGAGAAACGACGCCACGCCGAGATAGTCGATCAACTTACGGGTGAATGCGACGGGCTTGTTGCTGCAAATCCCCAGACGCAGCCCGCGCTCGTGCAGCGCCTGCAAGGCTTCCGCGGCCCCCGGCAGCAGGCGCGTTCCGCTGCGCAGCACCGAGGGATGATGGGCGCGATAGGCGGCAATGTTCGCCTCGACCACACCGGCGGGAACGGTGTGGCTCAACAAATATTGGGGACCGCGTCCGACGTGGCGCCGCACTTCCGGCTCGCTCAACGGCGGCAGATGGTGACGGGAGCGGACGTGATTGACGCTGGCGGTGATGGCCGGGTAACTGTCGCCCAGTGTGCCGTCGAAGTCAAATAGCACTACTTTGTAGGAACTTACGTCTTGCACGAACAACTCCTCTTGCACCCACGCGAGAATACTCATGTTCCGCAGGAGGAAAGCACCCTGCCACGTAACGCACGAAAACGCGGCCCAAAGGCACTCCCTGGTATCGCAAGTTTAATGATACGTGGTACATGCCGAAGGTGAACGGCAAGGCCCAGCCTGTTCTCGACGCGGACGGCATGCCCATCAAAGGCAAAGACAATCGCGAGCAGGCCCTCGCCTGCCGGTACGAGATAGTTGCCCGCGAGAAGGCCCACATCAGGAAAAGATCCCTTTGCACCAAGTCGGCGGTAGAACCGCCGTCCCGATGCCGATTCCCATCCTTACCGAATGCGGGGTGCGAAGTCTTAACCGGAAAACTCAAGTTGCGGAAAAAAGACACCGAATTAGGTGGTATCACCCGCACGGGCTCGCCAATCGTTCCAGGAGATATTTCGGCATGGCCAGCCATCGCCCCTCTTCCAGAACAGGCATCTTCCTTGCTTTACTGATTTTAGCTGCTGGCGCCGTGCCGGTTCGAGCACAATATGGCTTGTTTTTCAGTGGAGCTGGTCCTATCAACCGCTCGATGGCCGGTGTCGGCATGGCGACGGCAGTGGACTCAATCGGTGCCTTGTACTGGAACCCGGCGTCTCTGAGCGGTCTGGAGCGGTCCGAGCTTGCCTTCGGCACCGAGTTGATTTTCTCGCAAACGCGGCTGGCTTCAACGCTTCCGGAGGGCGCCATCGAAGGAATTCTACCGCGAAACACACTCTCCGGATCGGACCGCAGTAACAACAGTGTCTTCCCTGTTCCTTCGGTCGGTTTGGCGTACCAAACCGAAGACAAGATCTGGACATTCGGGTTGGGGATCTTCGGCGTGGCCGGCTTCGGCGTCAATTACCCAGCCAGCACCACCAATCCCATCCTCACGCCCCAAGCCCCCAACGGTTTCGGCCTCGGCTCGATCTTTTCCCAGCTTCAAGTTTTGGAAATCGCTCCCCAGGTCAGTTGCCAGCTTACCGATCATTTCTCCGTTGGGTTGGGTCCCGCGCTTGACCTGGCTCTGTTGCAACTCGATCCTGCCTTTTTCGCCCCGCCGGACAACGCCAGCGGCAATGGGTTTGCCACCTATCCCGCCGCGACGCATACGCAAGATAAATGGGGATTCGGTTTGGAGGCCGGTGCCTATTACACGCTCGACAACGGTTTCAGACTCGGAGCTTCCCTGAAGAGTCCACGCTGGTTCGAGAAGTTCCACTACTCGTCCGCCGATCAACTCGGCAATCCACGCGATGTCTACTTCGCCGTGAATCTCCCGCTCATCGCCTCGGCAGGTATCGCTTATTCCGGCATTCAGCGCTTGCTCTTGGGCATCGACACGCATTACCTCGACTACACGAATACCGATGGCTTCCGGGCGAGTGGCTTCGACGCGACCGGAGCGGCTCGGGGACTGGGATGGCGCAGCATCTGGGCCGTCGCCGTCGGGGCGCAGTATCAGCTTTTGGAGTCTGTCTCGCTCCGCTTGGGGTATAGTTGGAATCAGAACCCAATTGACCCGAATCGAACGTCCTTCAACGTGGCATCGCCTCTGCTCTTGCAAAACACGCTCTCCGCGGGTGCCTCCTACCACGTAACGGAGAACTTCAGTCTCTCGCTGGCTTATTTGCACTTTTTCCAGAACTCCAGCACCGGCGCGATCATCTCGCCGATGGGCATCCTTCCCGGTAGCTCCGTAACAAGTGTGGTTTCCGCCGACTCCATCGTTCTCGGCGGGACCGTGCGGTTTGGCGGCCCATCAAAGTCTGCCCGGAGCCAGGCTGTCCCAAGCCAGGGGCTCGTGCAAAGCCCAGTGGACAGCAGCAACTAAAGCCGCTTGGGCTTTTTGACCAGTCCTGTCCGGCAATCCATTTCACGACAGTTTGCTCGAAACGGTCAAAACCGGACGGTAATCTTTGTGAAAAATATGGAGGTGTAAGATTGGCCTCTCGCGTTTGATCCGCTAGGATTCTTTTCGTGACTCGCTCTGGAATTCCCTGGAGTGCTATTCTTCCGTGGAATCAGGCGGGTGTTGTCCGATCGCATAGCCTGGGACTCACAACGAGGTGAAGCATGGGCTCTTTCGCCCCCGAAGGGTTGCCTACGCGCGTGGGCAAGCCGGAACCGCAGTCGTCCACTCCTCCCGCAACGCGGCAAAGATTTCCCTGCAAACCCGGACATCTCCGCCGCTTTCTCCCTTCACTGCTCGCTCTTGTTCTGATCGGAGCTTTGTTTGTCCTGAGTCGGCAGCCTCAATTGTCGGACCAGGAAGCTGGGGAACTGGCGAGCCGTTTTCGATTTAGCAAAGTTGGCCTTCCGGAGTTGTCCGGCCCAGCGCGCAAAACGGTTCGTGCGGTCCACCCGAGTCTCCGTCACATCGCGGGACAGGTTTCCTTCGTCGGTGCGGCGGTGGCGCTAGCGGACCTGGACAGCGACGGATTGCCCAACGATCTGATCTACGTGGACCCACGCACCGACCAGGTGATTGTCGCTCCCGCGCCGGGAACGAGAGATCGCTATCCACCATTCGACTTGAATCTTGCTCCGCAGCTTCCCTTCCGTTCGTCAACGATGGCACCGATGGGATGCCTGGTCGGTGATTTTAACGAAGACGGAAGGTCCGACATCTTGGTTTACTATTGGGGCCGCTCCCCGGTCCTGTTCCTTCAGGTCGCAAACCCCGCGACCCAAATCGCCGATGCCTTGACGCGGGAGCGGTTTGTTCCTCGCGAACTGGTCGAACCCTATCAGGTCTGGTACACCAGCGCCGCCACGCAGGCGGACCTCGATGGCGATGGGCATACGGACCTGATCGTTGGCAATTACTACCGGGATGGTGCCCGCATACTGGACGCGGAAGCAACAAGTCGTGAGCAGATGCCGGATTCCGCCGCGCAAGCGTATAACGGCGGCCGCAGTCGTCTGTTTCTGTGGCAGGGTGCGGGCGACGGGGCGAAGTCGTTTGTTCGTTTCCGCGAGGCCGAAGGCATTCTGGACGATGAGGTGGCCAACGGTTGGAACCTCGCGGTTGGAGCGGCAGACCTTGATGGCGACCTCCTGCCGGAAATCTACCTCGTCCAGGACTTCGGGCCGGATCGGCTTCTGCACAACCGCTCCCAACCCGGCAAGCCGCGGTTCACTCTTCTCCACGGGGAACGGACGATCTTCACGCCACGATCCAAGGTTCTCGGCCGCGATTCGTTCAACGGCATGGGCGTTGACTTCGGCGACATGAATGGCGATGGCGTGCTCGACATCTTCGTAAGCAATATCACCTGCCGTTTCGGTTTGCAGGAAAGCCACTTTCTGTTTCTTAGCGAAGGTCCCGAACAGGTTTCGCGGATGCGCACGTACGATGTTGCCCCTTACAGGGACGCCAGCGAGGATCTGAGCCTGTCGCGGAGCGGTTGGGGTTGGGACGCCAAGCTCGTAGACTTCGACAACGACGGAGTGCTGGAGGTAATCCAGGCGGCAGGGTATCTCAAGGGAGCCGTGAACCGCTGGCCGGAACTGCAAGAAGTGGCGCTCGTGAACGATAGGCTCGTCTCGGACCCGCGCGTCTGGCACCGTTTCGGCCCCGGAGATGACGTTGCCGGCTCCGACCATAATCCTTTCTTCGTGCGTGCCCGAGACGGGCGCTACCATGATCTGGCTCCCCGGCTCGGCCTTGACGAGCCTATGGTCAGTCGCGGCATCGCCACCGCCGACGTCGATGGGGACGGCCTACTGGACTTCGCGGTGGCGAACCAGTGGGGGCCGTCCTTCTTCTTCCACAACACCGCTCCTGCCGCCGGAGACTTCCTCGGTTTGCATCTGCGGCAGCCGATAGATTCCCGCACCACGGGCGTGACGACCTTTCTACGAGGTCATCCCAAGGAAGGTCTACGGTCGCGGCCCGCGTTTGGTGCTGTTGCCGCCGTGCATCTCTCCGATGGGCGGAAACTCGTGGCCCAGGTGGACGGAGGCAACGGCCATTCCG
The DNA here is from genome assembly GCA_036557825.1 of Gemmataceae bacterium. Lineage (GTDB taxonomy): Bacteria > Planctomycetota > Planctomycetia > Gemmatales > Gemmataceae > JAJPHU01. The sequence goes on along the minus strand of DATBGU010000041.1, from coordinate 63,907 downwards.
GGAAGCGATCCCCCGATCTGCTCTTCGGTCTGAGCCGCGTTGACAAGTCCGGTCCTGTGCCCGTCGATCTGCGTTGGCGAGGCGGGGATGGGCGTATCCACTCGCAGACCCTTCGTTTACCGTTGGGCTGGCACACGGTCATTCTGGGCGAGACGCCGGGGGGGGCGGAAGGGAGCAAACCATGAGCGATCGGCAATATACGACGGGTCACGGGGCGGCGCTCCGCCGCTTCGCCGTGGCCATCACTGTCTTGACGATCCTGGGGCACGCCTTTCTGGGCTTCGAGCAGTCGATCGCCCAGCCGCTGGTTGCCGTCGTCACCGCCTACGCGATGCAGGTTCTTCTTGAGCTTGCGGAATCCTGGAGCGAAGGCCGCCGTCCTCGGTTCGCCGGTGGACTGCTGCCGTTGATGAACTTCCTTCTGTCGGCGCACATCACCGCCCTCGCGATCGCCATGCTGCTGTACTACAATGACCGTTTGTGGGTGGTCGCCTTCGCGACCGCGGTGGCCATCGCTTCCAAGACCCTTTTCCGCGCGCCCATCGGACGTGGGAGACGGCATTTTCTCAACCCCTCGAACTTTGGAATCACGGTGACACTGCTGCTGTTTCCGTGGGTGGGACTGGTACCGCCCTGGCAGTTCACGGCGAACCTTTCCGGCGCCGCCGATTGGGCCCTGCCGGCTTTGATTCTTCTGCTGGGCAGTTACCTTAACTTCCGCTACACCCGGCGAGGACCGTTGATCGCGGCCTGGTTGGTCGGCTTCGTCCTTCAGGCAGCCCTGCGAGCGGTCTGTGGACAGTCGTCACTCCTGCCCAGCCTTGCGCCGGCGACGGGAGTCGCGGCCATGCTTTTTACCTTCTACATGGTCCCCGACCCGGCCACCACACCAGACAAGCTCTGGGGGCAAGTCGTTTTTGGAGCGTCCATCGCCGCGGTTTACGGCTTGCTCGTGAGCCTGCACGTCGCCTTCGGCCTGTTCTACTCTTTAACTATCGTTTGCGCCGTGCGGGGATTCGGGCTTCACATCCTCTACTTCGCGGCCGGAAGACGACGGCAGGCCCAGCCCGTCGCTGCACCTTCCTCAGCCGGGTGAGGAGTTCGCTTCGGTCAGGCTCTTGGCGACAGGGAAGTATTTGCTCTCGCTCGGACTGGACGCTCCAGCGCATCGAGCCGGGCCTCGGCGGTTCGGATTTGCTCGTCGGCCTCAGGAAGCCCCAGTTGCTTGGCGAGCCTTCCGCGCACTAATAAGGACTGGGCGTGCTCGTATTTCGCCTTCTGCGCTTCCGCGACGGCACAACTTTTGTCGGCATACTTCAGCGCTTTCTTGGTTTTGCCGTACTTGGAAAGGATCAAGCTTCGCTCGCGCAGCGATTGAGGGTGAGCGGTGGGGAAGAGGCGAGTGATCCGCGTCGCCCATTTCGTCAGCCGGTAGGCGCGGCGGCGCAGTTGCTGAGCGTGCGCGGCATCGTTGTGCTGCACGGCGTCCGCGTGTAGTCGCAAGGCACTCACGAGACCGGGCAGCACCGCGCTGGTATGAAAGTTTAGACACAGGCTTTTCCGGACCAACGCCGCGGCTTGTTCGAATAACCCAAGTGCCTCCTTCGTTCGGTCGTGGAACGAATGCCAATACCCTTCCGCCATTAGGCCGTGGACAGTGGACATAATGTCGTCGGGCCGGCACGGCAGGCAGCTTTTCAACTCCTCAAACGCTACGTTTCCCTTCGACGCTCTTACCCAGAGATAGCTGGAACAAAGGGTCCGCGAATCTCCTAGCCGCGCGCTTGAAGCGAAGGTCCAGCGCGCTTCAGCGACCGCTTCGGCGAGATTTCCAAGGCCGTAGTAGCAGCGGGCCTTGTGGAAATGAGTCAAATTGACCTGCCAGAGATCACCCGCCTTCTCAAACCCTTGCATCGCTTCATTGAGATGGGTCAAAGCCTCTTCGTACCGGGCCGACGCGCAAAGGCTGATTCCCTCGAAATTCGCGCAATGGGCGCGTGCCAGGAGGTCATCGAACTTGGAGGCAAGTGTCCTGGCCTTCTCGGCGTAACGAGCCCGCCTTGTTGGCCAGCGGATGAGCATCGAGAGGAGACAGGCATGGTGAGCATAGCTGCGCGCCAGAAGCGCGGAAGGCGGCAGCAATTCGGCACGATTCATTCCGGCGAGATTGGCCCAAATCACTCTGGGCGTGCACTGGAATGCATAGGAATTGGTGACACGCTCGAAGAAGAGGATGGTCAACTCGCGCTGCTCGTTAAGCGCTTGCCTATGCAATCGTCTCGGCCACAGGCTGTGCCAGCTTTGAATGAGGGTTTCACGCAAAACTCCGTACAGAATCCCAGGCAAGGTCTTGGGAACCCAATTGCCCAGGCAGCGAAGCCCTTGTTCGTACAACAGGATGCTCTTGTCCATGCACCCTTGTTTATTGGCAATTTCACCTTGAATTCCCTCGATGCGCGCTTTCTTCTCGACCTTCGCTCCCAGGTCCGCCACGTCCCGCAACTCGGCATCGGCCTCGTCGTATCGTCCCAGCAGCATAAGGGCCTCGCTGTACCCTTCGGCGATCCGATAACGCGCCGCGGGAACAGTCTGGTCCGCATTGCGTTTGGCGATTGCGTAATTGTTCACGGCGACTTCGAGGGCGGATTGACGACGGGCCTGTTGCGCGGCGAGCAGGGCGTAGATCCGAGCTTTGCGGGTCTCCCCCGCCGCATCGTAATGATAGGCCAGATCGTACACGCGCGGTATTGCCGCCGGCTGATACTGCCGGTCGTCCCTCTCCAAGGCGGCAACGAACTCTTCCGGCAGGCCCTCCCCGGTCTTTTCAATAAGGTCCGCCAACGCCCGGTGAAGGGAGCGGCAGCGTGCATCCTCCATTTGGTTAAGTACCGATTCCCGGACGCGGTCATGGTAGGTATCCAGATGAGGCGAATTCTCGGGACCGACCAGGCGAAGGAGCCGCTCGTTGCGCATCCGCGTGAGTGTGGCCACGGGTGGCAGTTCATGTCCCGCGGTGCGTGAGGCCTCCTCGAGCGAAAGCGGCTGCCCTGAGATCGCCACCACCTCCAGCAAGGCCCCGGCCTCGGCGGGCAGCCTTCCCAGCTTCCTCGCCAGCGCCTCGTGCAGCGGCATGGGCTCGAAGGAGTCGGCGTCGGCGTCAAAGCAGCCAACCAACTCGATCAGCAGGAACGGATTGCCTCGCGTTTCCTGAGCGAACTCGGCGGCTCGCCGACGAACAACCTCGGTGTCCTTGCCCAGCACGTCGAGGACCAATTGGGTGCATTCCTCGACCGTTAGCGGCCCCACCTTGACCTCGCGGTCGGCGAACGAAACGCCATGCTTACGCTGCAACTCCTTCCACATCGTCAGGAAGGCGCTTCCCTTCGTTTCGTCGCTCCGGTAGGCCCCAAGGAACAGCAAAGGCGGCGCCTCGGGCGGGCGCAACACCTCGAACAGCGCCTCGGCGCTGTCGGCGTCGCCCCACTGTAAATCGTCGATGAACCAGACCACGAGGGCACGCCGGCTGACGCGCATCAAGAAGGAACGCAACGCCCGGAAGGCCCGCCCCCGCACCTGCTGTTCGTCCAGCCCAGCCAGGCGGGGGTCCGAAGCCTTGGCCACGACCTCGACACGCTGTAGTACCGGAAACACTTGGGCCAGGGTGCCGATGTCGTCGGGCATCAGCAAGGCGGCATCTTCGGACGGCAGCGACCGCAGGAAGCTTGAGAGAGCGTCGATCAGGGAGTCCAGCGCCTTGAACGGCACCGACTCGCGGTCGTAGCAACGGCCGGCCATGACTGCCAGCCGCGGGTTGCGGCGCAACGGCGCGAGGAAGTGATCGGCCAGGGAAGACTTGCCCTCGCCCGATCGGCCGGCGATGAACAGCGTGAGCGGCTCTTGCCGCTCCTTCACGGTGCGGTACGCGGCTTCCAACTCCGCAAGGTGTTGCTCCCGTCCCACCAGGCGAACGGACTCTCCCGATGGGCTGGCTGTCTCCACCTTGATCTGGGAGGAGACGAAGCCGGCGATCTGCAAAGCGTCCGGTCGGTCGGCCGGCTCGCGGGCCAGCAGCCGACGGGACAACCTTGCGAGGTCGGACGGGACCGAGCCGTCGTCCGGCAGCGGTGGCGCGTCGAGCCGCTGCTTGTCCATCAACAGCCGGTACAACGAGCCTCGAAACGGCAGCCGGCCCGCCAGGGCCTCGTAGAGCATCACCCCCACCGCATACCAGTCTGCCGCTGGGGCAACCCGCTGCCCGGCGGCCTGCTCGGGCGCCATGTAGGAAGGCGTCCCCGCTATCTTGCCAACGCTGCCGCTGCCCTCCGCCCGCTCCAGCTGGGCGATCAGCCCGAAATCCAGCAATACCACTCGGCCCTGCTCGGTGACCATCACGTTGGAAGGCTTGAGGTCGCGATGCACCATCTGCCGGGCGTGCAGCGCCATCACCCCAGAGACCAACTGCGCCAGCGCCGCTCGCAGCCGGGCCTCGTCCAGCCGGCCGCCGGGCCGGACGTGGCTCAGGAAGTCCACCCCCGGCAGCAGGTCCATGGTGAAAAACCACTGGAGTCCGTCGACTTCCAGCGTGTGCAGCCCGATCAGGTTGGGGTGGCTGACATCGGCCAACGCCCGAAACTCCCGCTTGAAGCGGTGCAGGGCCTCGCCATCGACCATCGGCAGGGTCTTCAACGCCACTCGGTGCCCTCGGCGCAGGTGGACCGCCTCGAAGACCACCCCCATGCCGCCGCGGCCCAACTCACCCAGCAACTGGTAGTCGCCCAGACGACGGGCCAGCGGGATCTTTGCTCCTTTGACCTGGGGAGCCGAGGTGTTGGCGTGGGTGGAGAAGGTGCTGGACTCCAGGAACACTTGCCGGATGAGACTGGCGTGCTGGGGAAAGCGGGCGGCGTACTCCTCGGCCGAGGGGGCTTCTGCCTGTTGGCGTCGGTGGAGGATCTCCTGGTGCAGCAGGTTACGCAGCAGTGTAGGCTGGGCGTCGGCGTCGGCGCGGTCCAGATAAGCGGAGAGGTTGGGGCGGATGCCGCCGTCCCACTCGTCGGTGAACTCCTGGCAGGCACGCTCCACTTGCTGGTATGAGCCGGCCTGGACAGGTAAGGCGGCGGCCAATTGATCGAAGTGCTGCAAAGCGTCGATGCGGCGCCGCAACTCCGGTTCGAGTTCGGGCCGATCGCGGCACAATTCGGCAGGGGACGCTTCATGGCCGTCGGCGCGGTGGAACTGCCACAGCGAAACCAACTCCACCAGAACGGATTCGTCGGTCTTCTCCACGCCACGGTCCCTCCTCCATCCCCCAGACCAGGAAGCAAGCTGTAAGGTGAGTCTGATGTGTTAGGCGCCAGCCCGTACCGCAATCATCAGGCCAGTTGCTCCGGCAGAAGGTATGGTCGTTCGAAAGAACGACGTGAGGATGGTGAAATACTGCCGCGATTGTACAAGGAGCGTCAACATGAGGGAAGAGACTGTCCGACCTTGTCGAATCTATTTCGTTGTTCTTTCAAGCTCGCCGCGTTGCCACGGGTGTGTCCCTACGGGATTCGTGGTGTTCCGTGACAGTTCGTTGACACCGGCATCGTGCGGGGGGATACTGAGGGGGATACCCACAACAATCGGCGAGGTTCCGTGCGAGGAGAGAACTCAGGATCGCGAAGGCCGATGTTATGCCCTGGACGACGCCGACGACACCGCTGAACGACCCTGTCGCGACGATGACTTGGCGGCAGGAACTCCCCTCCGGCGAGACGTGCTGTGGCGATGCCCTCTTCGTCGAGATCGATCGGGAAGACGGCGCCCTCCACCTGCTGTTGCTCGACGTGATGGGGCACGGCGCACCGGCAGCCATTACCGTCGGATTTGTGGGAAGTTTGCTCGGACAGCCCTCGTTCCAGAACCGCAATCCCGCCGACCTGCTCGACCGCTTGCACGGCCGGCTGCAGCCCCACTGGGCACTGACGTCTCGCCACGTTGAAGGCGTGGCCGTGCTCCTCGACACTCCCTCCGGTTCGATGCGAGCCGGCCGAGCCGGCGGCCTTCGCGACCTCTGGCTCGGGCGACCGGGCCTCCCCTGGGCTCCACGGCAAGTCGAAGGTCAAACATTTCTGGGGATACCCCATGAATTCCCTTACGTCGAAATCGCCTTCTCCTATTCGGAGGATGCGTGGCTCGTGGCGGTCACGGACGGCGTGACCGAAACCGGCAAGCCCGGCCCGCTGTTTGGGAAAGGACCGTTGCAAAGGTTTCTTGCCGGTCTGTCCTCGACGGCGTCTCCGGAAGACCTGCTCAACCTCCTCTGGCGGTCCCTTCAACACCACGGCGGCGCGTCGTGGCCGGACGACGACGCGACCGCTCTCGTGCTGTGTCCGGCGCGAAAAAAAATCGGTCCCGGACCTTAAAGAGGCAGCGTTGCCGAGGAAACAACCCGCGCGAGGGACCCCAGCATGACCCCCCAAGGAAACGTACCGTCGCCCCGTCCCGAAATTCAGGCGCTGCACCGCCGCAGCGTTGTGTTACGCGCACGCATGGGCTTTGGAGCCTACGTCGAAACGCGGGATGTGGAGAATAACCTTACGAGGATCTTTGAAGAACTCGGACGTCTCTTGCTCGCCGTCGGCCAGGAATTCCAGGGGATCGATGTGCAAAGGATTGCTGCCGAGACCCAGACAACCATCGTTGGGCAGATCCTCGGCGGCGTGTGTTACGCGTGTTATGACATTTTCCTCAAAAAACCGTTTGCTCTGGAGGCGAGGAAGCGCGCCCATGCCCGGCTGCGAGGACGTCGCGAGGACTTGCCTCGTGGTGAGTTCGAGGACCGAGACGAACCGGACGAGACCGACGGCGCCGGCCCAGGGCTTCCCTCGGAAGCGGAGGAAGGCTTCCTGCGGCTTTACCAGGATCTGCGACGCCGCCTGGCTGCCGAAGAACCGATGCTGCCGATGCTGGATCGTTGGGTCGCAACCGTGAAAGGATCCTGGGTCCGAGCCTTGGCCGAGGAAGAGTTTGAACGCGGAAGCGATAAAACCTTGGAGCAGCTCACGAGCCGGTTTCATCGGTTGCGCAGGCTTCTGCGCGAACATATCCACGATGTTTTCGAGGAATGGTTTCAAATGTGGGCCGAGGCGAGGAACCAGCCACCGCCGCGCCTGTTGCCGGATCTCACCGCGGAGTTGGTGATTCCGCTCATCCGCCGGTTGCTGTCGCCTCCGCTCGACACTCCTCGGTCCGAAAAAGCTGAGAACCCCGAGTCGGGCCTGTCGTTGCGGCGCCCGAACCCGGACGATCAACGGCGGCGTTGGCTCCGCGGCCGGCAGCGAGACCTGATGTTCGACCGGGCGACCTGTTGCGCGGATCGACCCTACCACGCTCTCCTGAAGGCCTACGCGGCTGGAACACACGAAGCGGAAATCTTACGACAGTTGTACGGCGACGTCACGGAGGACGCACGCCGCCGCCGCGACGCCGACCTGGACACCCTGCATCGCTGGTACGAGGAGATCACCCGCGCGGCGCTGCCGACGCGCAAGGCCTGGAGCTTCTACGATAGCATCCCCAAGATCGGCCCCGGAGTCGTCGCCCGAGCGGCGGCGAGACACCCAGACTATGCCGGGCGATTCCAACCCATCCTTAAGGCGTCGAAAGACGGTGTGCCGTTCACGCAGTTGCCGGACGAACTGGGAGTATCTTGGGAGGAATTGACGAACCGAGTGCTGGAGCTGAAAGTTCTTGTCGCCTCGCGCGATAATGAAGCGCCCCAGCCCTCTGGATGGGAGGCTAAGTCATGAGTCACATTCACCTGCCGCACAGCTTCTTCGATCCCTCTAGCCGCTACAATCGCCTGCGGTCGTGCTGTGATCCGGATGAGAAGCTCCTGGGCTATTTCGACTGGCTCCGATACGAGCGCGAGCAGGGCCGGCCGCAACCCGCTCCGCTGCCGAACGCGGCGAGAGGAGGCCCTATCTGCATTCGCCTCGACGATCCCCTCCGGCATGTGGGATGGGAACACATGGACTACCCCCAAGGCGTCGAGGAACTGGAGGGGCGCTTCTATGTGGAGTTCCAGTTGCGCCAGGAAGATCATCTCTCGCGGATGCCGCGGTGTCGGATCCTGTTGATGGATGCGAACGTCCTCAAACGGCTGCGCGAGGGTCTTGCCGCGGAAGGGCGCCGGCTGGAGTGGAACGACGAGGACGCCATTCGGCAGTTGTTCACCGAGGAATTCCTCGAAAACAGTTTCGAGGTCTGTCGCGTCCTGTCGGCACTGCCGGATCTCGAAGGAAATATCACCGAGGACGGAAGCTGCTTGGCCCAGAAGGTCGTTCCCTTCCGCAGCCCCAATATCGCTCCCGGCACTTGGATCCTTGTCGTCTACGAACCGCCGGCCGCCGCGGGAAGAGGTAATTCATGACTTTTCTGCAAAAACTGGCCAAGGGACAAGGGATACGGGAACGCGGCGAGTTGGTGAGGAACCTGCGCGGCGACCTCAAGACAGAAGACAACATGAGTCCCTGTCAGTTGGTTGAGAATTTGTTCGAGCGCCTGGAGCAGTGCGCGGACTCGCCAAAGCTACTCGACCACCAGTGGGAAGATGCTCTGAAGCATTTAGAAGAAACGCTCCTTCCGAACGTGCTGCGGAACCAGGAAGGGCCCCACAAGCGAATTCTGTCTGCTCTCGCGGCACGATGTCTTGAGTACGTTCGGCGCTTGCCGGATAATCGCACGAAGGAACAGGAGCAGACGGCCGGACTGCTGAGTGAGGTTTGGCGGCGCTTGCGAGACAGGTATCCGCCGAAAGATATCGTCTTGGTCTGGAACCGGCCTTGCGCATCCACGCCGTGCGGCCTGTCGGCACTGGAAGAGGCCCGAACGCTGGTGGCGGAGATTCGGGCGGCGAGCCGGCGGCAGCGCTCCATTTACTTCCCGACCACCGGCTATGCCGGCGTGTGGGCGGCGCGGCTGACGGAGCTGGAACCGACGGGCGACTCCGCGACCCCTCCGCTCGTCCAGCTGGCGCCGTGGTCGCTCTTCACCCTGGATGCCAGTAACTTCGAGACCGTGCAAAAGGCAATCAAGCTGGCCCCGCCGTCCACAGATTCCGGCCGCGGCAAGAGCTTCCTTCTGGAGCTTTTCCTTGCCAAGGCCGACTTTGAGATTGAAGTCGGCGATTCACCGATGACGTTCCTGGTAACGGGCGATTCGCTCGGCCTGCCCATCTGTCTGGCCGCCTGGGCCGTTAACCAGGGACGCAGCCTGCGCCGCATTTGCGCCACGGGGAACGTCAAAGAGGACGGAACAATCGCCGGAGTGGAAATCGGCGACAAGCTCTCCGCCCTGAATCAATTGTTCGACAGTCGGCAAAAGCGCGTCTTGTTCCTGATGCCGGAAGACAACAGTCCGCAACTATACGTCCGCAAGGATCTGTCCAACATCGTTATCAACGGTCGCCGCCGACATTGCGAAATCCCGGTGGACCACCTGGACAACCTGTTCTCTCGCCCCAACATCCTCACCGACTGCTTCGACGACTACCGGACGGCGGTGCGTGAGTGGCGGCCGCAAGAGATTCAAGACCTGGATTCGGCCCGGTCGCTGTTCGACGACTGCAACAATACCCACCTGGTCGTCGTACCGGAGTTTGACCGCGACCCGATCGCGGTCGCCGGGATTATTGCCCACGCCTTGGTGGACCGCATCACGGAGCAAGACGAACGTAAGGACGCCCCACACGGCTTCGCCGCCGAATGCCCGACGCCGCTCCTCCTCCCGCTGGAACAGTGCGGGGAGGAGAGCAAGGACTTCGCGGACGGTTTGGTCGAGGCTCTTGAAGCCGGAATCGCGGATTGGGTCCAGCACCTCAGCTTCAAGGTGGACAATTACTTTCACGAGTTGTTGCAGGAGGTGGTCCGTTTCGAGTGCGAGAAGCTGTGGTTGATCGTCTACTGCGGCAAGAGCCTGGTTATGAAATCCTATGAAGACCTCCAAAAGAGGATTGACCGACTCCGGACCCATTCGACCCCAGGGCGCATCGACCATCTGGTGTTCATCGCGAGCGATTACCACCATTACCTGATGTTGCGCAAGCAGCTGCGGCTGAACGCCGCCTCGGCAAGTACCGCGGAAACCCTAACCTAGACAGCCCATGTTCTTCTCCCCCGTCGCCCCCCGCAGCCTTGACGCGCCCTCCCCTGTTTGGAAGGACTGGCATCGTGCCACGTTTCTCGGTGCTCATATCGAGAAGCAACGGTGTGTCGTCGATGACGTACTGGCCGTGGAAGTCCTTCACACCCGTATCCGCAACGTCCTCAAGGACCGCTACGAAAAACAAAGTGCAGAGGTATTGCAAGCCCTGCACCTGGAACACTTCTTCCGCGGCGAGTCGAAGGTCTACTCGCCGCTGCCCCTTATCGCGCGGGACAACGCTTCCGGCCGGGCGGCCGGGGTTCCGGATAGGGCGGACGACCTGAGCGCCCTGCTCGTCCAGCTCGAGAGCAAACGCTCCAAGTTTGGCGTTGTTTTGCGAACTCGGGCGGGAGCGGGAAAGACCGTGGCGGCTCGCAAGGCTTTCCACGACTGCTTGCTGTGGGGATTCCTCCCTTGCTGGATGTCCTTCGACTACGAGGACATCGAAGAGATCCAGCAAGGCAAGAAGGATTATGAGCAGGCGAAGAACTCCGATGAACAAACTGATGTTATCGAGAGCCTTGCGGACAAAATTATCACTTCCGACGTGGTGCTGAAGATCCTTGCCCGTGCTTGCCGCCAACCGCCTCCCAAGATCGACCTGGTGCGCGCCTGGCTTGAAGCCGGCCCGAAACTGCTGCTGTTCGCCGACCTCAATGCCATTCCGGAACCACCCACGCGTGCAATTACGGTCAAGGCCTTGGCCAACTTCCAGAAATCCTATGGGTCATTTGGTCACCGCTGTGTGATCTCTTGCCGCGACACGCCGGCCCAGGCGCAGGAAGAGAAGATCTTCAAATCCGGCTCGTTCCAGACCTACGACCTGTCGCCGATCAGTCCCGGTCAGGTGAAAGAGTACCTGAAGTCTATCGAGAAGTTCGTTGAGGATAGCTACGGGCGTCTATCCGCTCAACTGGGGCTCTCCCTCGACCAACTCCAGGTGCCGGCCTACGAACCGGCAAAGAGGAAAAAAGAACTTCTCGATCTGATGAAATGGCAAGACCGCCGTGGTCGGGGTGGACACCTTCTTTGCACCCCCCTGTTCATGCATCTGATTAGTCAGCTCCCCCCAAAAACAGAAGTGCATACGCTGGCACAGTTGTATAGGCACGTCATCCAAGGGCGTCTTGGAGAGACCAAGAGCCTGCCGAAAAAGGAGATAACGGCGCTGACGCGGGCAGCGCTGATGATGCAAGCACGCCCGGAAGCGGGGATTGGAGAAAGCCTGCTCCAAGAAGCCTGGCAGAAACCTGACGGGAATGATAAGGCCCCTTTCTGGTGGCCGAAGAAGCACGAGTCCTACAACTGGTGCATGGCTCCTTACTACCAAGATTCGATCGGCTACGTCACGCAAAAAAAGGTATTTAGCTATGGCCTGCTGCGGGAGGGCGACACCGTCGCCGAAACTAGCCCCACATGGGGCGATGTTAACCTGCGCTTCATCCATGACAGCTTCATCGACTACTTCGTCGGGGCGTGGGCGCTGGGTCGCGCGGACGGACCGAATCAGGATATTCAGCCTACAGTGAAACCGGGTTGGTTCCCCGCGGCGGCGGAGCGGCTGCATAAGCGGCCAGCGGCCTGGCGCGACTCCGCGTTTTTCCTGGGCGGAGTACTCACGGAAGAGGAGGTCCAGCGCTTACTGGCGTGCATGGCTCCTCTGGAGCCGGTGAAGGACTGGCCGGCCGTTGCCGCGTACCTGTTGCACGGCGGCCCCCGGAAGGTGAAGTCCGAGTGCCTCAAGGAGCTGCGAGCGGCCGTGCGCCGGACTGCGGCGCACCACTGGCCGGAAGCGCTCTTCTCCTTGTGCTACCACGCCCTTCGTGAATCCGACCCCGAATCCGAACTCTTCAAGAATGAGACCAAGCGCCTCATGAATCGCCCCTGGCTTCAGCTGGTGGGACTCGCGGGGACGCCGTTGCGCCCGTCCCAGGACAGTGACACCGTCGTTCACCTGCATCACGGCCCGGTGGAGGAGCTGGGACTGTCGGCGGACGGAACTCGCGTCGTCGCCCTCAGCCGCGGAATCGTCCGCTGCTGGGACCGGGAAACGGGGGAGGTGTTCGACCTCGCCAAAGGCTGGCACGTGACCGCGTTGGCGATGCTTCCCGGCGACGACCGAGTCGCCCTGGGATGCGCGGACGGCCGCGTCGCACTGGCGCTGCCGGCGGAGAACGAGCACCCCGACATCCTCTACCGAACCGATAGCGCGGTCACGGCGCTGGCCGTGCGGCCGGGGCAGACCGAGTTGGTGGCGAGCCATGCCAATGGCAAGATCCTGAGCGTGGCTTTCGAGGGGCGCGGCCGCCAGGCCGCAGTGCGACCGCGCAACCTGCGGGGCCCACGAATGCGCATCCGCCATTTGTGGGCCTTGCCGGACCGAACCGTGGTCGCCGGCGGAGACGACGGAACCATCGCCTGGATGGGCCCGAATGGGGCAATCGACAGCGTCCGGCACGCCTGGGCCATCGTTCAACTCGTCGCCCTGGAGAGCGGTGTAGCCCTCTTCGCCGACGTAACGGGAACCGTCTATCAGCTTCAGCGGGGCATGGCGGAAGCGAAAGTGGTGGAACGGTCGCCGCGGCCGATTCGGGGTCTCGGAACGACGGCCGATGGGGTTGTCGTCTACGTGGACGCCGCCGGCGTGCGCCGACGGATCGAGCTGAATCTTCCTCGGGGCCGAGCAGAGCGAAGTGGGCGGCTGGCGTGGGCAAAGGACCGCGAGGTGGTGGTGGGGGATGAGGTGGGAACGGTGCAAGTCTTGCCCCAACCCTCGGAGCGTGCGACCTCCGCGGCGGTTCCCGTCCTCGCGGTCGGCGGGTCGGAGAAATTGTCGTTCGCCTGCGCGGGGGAGGAAGTCCGGATCGTCGCGGCTGCCGACGATGTCGAGAGCCGGCGCGTCGTTTGCCGGCACTTCCACTCCCATCCCATCACCTGCTTACTGGCCAGGCCAGAGCAGAAGCGGGTTGTGACGGGAACGGACCACGGCGAGGTGGCGATCTGGGACGCCGACGCCGACGCCGACGGCCGACTCCTGCGCGGGATCCAAACCGTGCGCGGGGCCGTCACCGCCTTGGACACCTTCGACCCGGAGACAGACACATTCCTTTGTGGCGACTCCGACGGCGCCGTCGTCCTCGTTTCTCCGCGGAATGGACGGCACTTGATCTGCCAGCTGAAGTCGCCTGTGACCTGTGTGCGGACCCTTGACAAATCCCTCGCCCTCGTGGGCTGTGGCGACGGGAAAGTCTATCGCGTGCGGCCCAAGAGTACGTCGCGCGCGGAGCCGATACCCGCGGCCGGCGGCGCCGTGATCGGCATCGCCGGCCGACCGAACACATGCTGGATCGTGGGGCACAGGGATGGCGCGTTACAGGCCCTCGACGGAGACGGTGCCAATCCCCGGCCCCTGAAGGGCGTAAACCCTCTGTGCTGCCTTGTGGCCGGCCAAGCCAAGGATCGCCCCCGATTCGTGGCCGGAGACTGCAATGGAAAGTTGTGGTTCGGCGGCGAAGGCGGCTTCGACCTCGCCCCCAAGCGGACCCACGACCATTTCGGGGCGGTCACATACCTGGATGCCAACCCAGAAGGAACTCTGGTGGTCTCGGCCGGCGTGGACCGCATGGTCCTGCTTTGGGACATCCGCGACCGCTGCTTGCTCGACGCCTACGAAGCGGGCGACATCGTCACGGCGGCGGCATGGCTTTCCGCCGACTGCCTGGCGGTGGGCTTGGGTAACGGCAACGTAGCCTTCTTGCGACTATGCCGGGGCGGCGTCCAAGCGGCGGAGCCAGCCCCTTCTCCCCTCTCCTCTTGAGACGCACCCCCATGACTCCCGACCAAGACGAGATCGCTCAGGCTCTCCACCAGGTAGCGCAGGCGCGCCACGCGGGCCGGCCCATCGTCCCCCTCACCGGCGGCGGACTGTCCGCCGAATCCGGCGCGCCTACCACCGAGGAACTGATCCGCTACCTCGCCGCGCTGCGCTGTTACGTTGCCGAGGGCATCTACCTCCCGGAAAAGTGGCGCGAGACCTCCAAGCACATCCTGAGCGAGCGCAAAAAGGACTACGAATACTCCCTCCTCGAGTTCATCAAGGATTACGGCTGGCCCGACCCCAACGACCTGGTCGAAAGCCTTTGGCGCGCGCATCCGGACGAGAAGTGGAAGCTGGACGACGAGTTGGTTCGCCGGTTGGATCAACTGGCCGAAGAAATCCATCCGGATCGGGTCGCGGCCTTGGGCGAAGCGGGAATCCCCAACCCGCGCCGCAGTCTGCGCTGGGACGTCGTCGCCCACTGGACGGACCTCCTCCGCCAGGTCACGCGATTCAACCGGGGCTACGCGGCCAGCCTTTTCACCCGCACCAACCGTTTCCGCCGTCCGGGTCTCGGCCACCGCTTCCTCGCCTTCTTGACTCGGGTGTGCGGGATGAGCCTATTTCTGTCCACCAACCGAGACGGGCTGCTCGAACAGGCTTTGACGACCGAGGGGATTGAATTTCGTTCCTACGATTTCGGCGACGGCCGGTCCTTCCCTCCTCCGCCCCTGCTGCGCGAAAAGGTCGCCGTCCTCAACCTGTTCGGCCAGGCCGACCGGCCCGTCCTTGATGAGCAGCACGAGCTGCCTCTTGACGAGGCCTTCCTCAAGGGGCTGCGCCAGGCACTGCCGAAGAACCCGTTGCTGCTGGTGCTGGGATGCAGCGGCCAGGGGAAGCGGGTCATGGACCTGATCGAACGAGGCTTCTTGGTGGATGAGGTAAACAAGCCGCGCGACCCTGGGCCGGCCGTCGTGTGGCTGCACTATGAAGATCTGCCGCCGACGCCGGTTCGGCGGCTGTACCTGAAGAATAACGGAACCTATCGCCGGTTCGTGACCACGGCGGGAGTGAAGAGTCCGGGGTTGTTCCTGCGCCACCTCTACTTTAGTCTGTGCAATCGATTCCCCGCCAGCGCGGAGCCGTACAGTGCCCTGGCGAGCACGCCGAATCTACTGAACCAAGATCCCCCCCTTTACACGGAAGGCTCCAAAAAGAGTGTTCTCGCGCGGTACAGCAACGACAAAAGGACGCTCGTTGTTTTCGATAACTTCGAGGCAACCAAGGTCACGGACCCGCCGGCGTCCGAGCACCTCCTGGCGTGGATGAACGGCCAGGAGGGACTCACTCCAATCTGGATTGACCTCGAAGAGCAGTACACGATCCCCGGTGTGGTCGGAGCCTTAATCGATCAGTGCCGGCTGTATGATCCGATGCTCGGGCCGTCGGTGCTGTCTCTGGGGGGGCTCGATCCGGATAAGGCTCCCGATCCGACCGCTCTCGACCTGGCCGCCGAGCGCGTGGCCGAGGCCCTGAGTCGCCGTGCCTACGCGGTTGCCTTTGACAGTCTGGAGGCGTTCGCCTGGCAACAGACCACCCATCACGGCATGGTTACTCCGCGGCCGCGCCTCGCGGAATCCGCGGCTATCGAGGCGTCCGACCGGGCCGTGCAACGACTGGTCAATTTACTTGCAGGGCTTTTCGGCCTCTTGGAGCGGATCGTCCACGGGCAGGACTCCAAAGGCATGCCGCTGCGGAGCGGCAAGACGGCATTGCGAAGCTCGCGTCTCGCTATCGGTGTTAATCGCCCCGCCGATCGTCACGCCCGGGAGTCGCTGACCCCGGCGCAACTGGAACAGCGAAAGAAGATCGCTTTCTACAAGGACGAATTCATCAAACTGTGTGGGCCGGCGGCCCGCAAGGAGATGCTTAGCGACCGGGACTATGTGGACCCGCCACCCTCCGACTTGGACGATCCTATCCCGAAACGCCCCTCGCTCCGGGGGATCCTCGTACCGCAAAGAGACGACGTGCCGTCGGAGCCACCCCCTTTGAGCGGTGATAAGGCCCGCCTGGCCCTGTTGACATTGAGCTGCTTCCGGAGGACACGGACGCTCGTGGCGCTGCGGTCCGTCCTGAAACCGCTCGTGGGAGCGGACTCGCGGGGAAGGAAGGAAGAGTTCGGTCCGGCCAGCGCGGTTGATTCACTGCTGAACTGGTATTCTCGGCAACAGTACCTGACCCCGATCGAGGGCGGGATGTACTGGATGAACGGGCCGCTGCGGGATGATATTTATTCGGCCAACTCCAGGTACACGGACACGGCGACGGTTTGCCAAGTGTTTGCGCCCGGCGGCCTCAAGAAACCCTACGAGACGCTGGCCCAGCTCATCCTTCTCGCTTTGCATCACGACCGCATCGCACGTCATTATTACTTTGAGACTTTCATCCAGTCGAAGGATCCACACGCCTTCTTTGAATACGTCTACCACCGCGTCTCCAGCATCCGTTACTTGACAAAGCTGGACCTCCTGCTCGCGGCCTTCGATCGACCCCGTCCCCATCCCGTCCTCGCCAACATCTGCCGAATGCTCAAACGGGCCGTTTACGATGCGACGCCCGATTACTTCGGGGCGGACCCGTCGTCCCGGATCCGTCTGACCGACGCGGCAATGTTCCATCGGGAAATCAAGATAAGAAGGGCACGGGAAATTGCCAACTTGCGAATCGGCTGGATGTCGGCGATCGAAACATTGTCGGCTCAAGTCCCCGCCGAACAACTCATCAGCTGGTGCCGTTGGCTCATCGAGGACGACCTGCCCCGCTTTTGTACGGCTTACTACCTCCGTCGCGCCCAGGAGGAAGAGCGCGAGGTCGTCGATGCCTCCGTCTGGGCGGGAAAGTGCAAGGAATCCGACCGGCGGGTTTTCACGATCCGCTCCCGGTTGCAAGACACTTTCTTTTCACTTTGGGTTGCCTGCTGCCGGGAACGGGGCGACGACGCGGCGATGCGCCAGGTGTGCGGGACTCGCCTGAGGCACCTCCTGGAAGAACTGGAGGAATGGCTCGATGGCCCTCCCGCGGACGAGAAGCTGAAGGAGGTGATCCAGGATCTGCGGAGGGAGCTGCGCGGTTTTAAGGAGACCTTGAAGGAGCTGGCGGCAGAGGCCGCGAGCCCGGAACCCCGCGCGAGCAACTTACTCGTCCCCCTCATCCGGCGCCTGTTCGCGGCGGCGCCGTCAAACGGCGGGAGGAAGAATGCATGGAAGGCGCTCTGGCGACGTTTGCGCAAGGCTGGGAATCCGACCTGGCCAAAGCAGCTGTTTTCAGGCCTCCTCGATTTGACCGAAAGTCAGCTTTCGACAATCCCGGAATCATCGCGCTGGCTCCAGGAGCTTGAGCGGGCCGTGCCCAAGTGGCGGGAGCGCAACTTGTACGTCCGACTTATTCTTCTGCAGGCAGAGTATCACTGGCGACACATCTCATTTCACGGCCGGCGCGTTCCGTCGTCGCTGCGCGCGAACGATCCTGGTTCCATCGAGAAGCTTCGCCAACGCACCGAAAAAGGGTTTATCGCGATTCTACGCAACGACTTGCCGGAGCAGCAGGCCCTGGAACAGTTTTCCTACTTTCACTACCGGACCAGACTTCTGCTTTACCACGCCCGGTCGTCGTGGCTCTCGGCCCTGATCGAATCGGCCGGCCCGGAGCAGGAAGAGCTTTTCAAACAGGCGTACCGGGATCTCGAGCTTGCCCGCGGCCGGCTCGATTCGGGTGCTGGGCCGACGTTTCTGGCTCAAATCGATTTGGCGGCCGCCGAAAGTGCGCTGGCCCAAGCGGGCGCCGAGCCGGATCCGCCGCTGGCGCGAGTCGGCACGAAACTCGACATTACGGATGGCTATTTGCGTCGGGCTCTGCACCACTTACTGCACGGACGGAGAAATGTCATCCGCTGGCGGGAGTACCATCGACTGCGCGCCCAGTACAAAGCTGAGCGCAACTTGTGGCGGCTGCGCGAGCTCTTGGAATCTTCCCCAGACGGGAAGCTTCGCGACGGGGAAAAGCCGGAGGAATTCTGGGAACGTAGGGGAGGCATCATGCGCCGGTTTATCCGGACGCTGCGCCAGGGATTTCTCGCCATTGGCTATGGCCGCGATTTGGAGTTGCCTTCCGGCTCGGCTTCGTCGCGGGCGCCTTGGCTGACGACGACCTACTGGGAACTCGTGTTCACCGCCTTGTGGATGGGCGTCGTCATCCTGCGTTGGCCTTTCACGACCGGCACAACGTCCCGCCTAGCCCCGGCACGCGATCTGGGGCAGTTGCAGGACTACGTCATGGACTTGGCCGCCCGGAGTGGAGTTCCGCCGGAGGAAAAGCCGCGGCAGCTCCAACAAGTGCGGAAGATCGTGCTTCAGCAGCTTCGCGAGGGCGTCCTACCGGCTTCGCCAAGGCGACGAATCCTCGACTTCGCTGCCGCGACGGCGGGCGGCTCCCCCAAGAGTTAGACTTCGCCTCTCCCCGTCAAGCCCGCGGCGCCCTACCGCGCCGGCCCCTCGCCCGGAAGGAAACGCCGGTTGGCGTCGTAGTGGCCGGCGAAGCGGCGGTCGCGCAGGTAGTCGAAGCGGCGAGCGGTCGTGACGCCCTCGCCCGCCCGGTGCAGCATCTGCCCGCCCGGTGCAGCATCTGCTCGCCGGGCGGCAGCCGCAGCAGCGTCTCCGGCTGTACGCCCAGCTGGGCGGCGCATTCGGCGGCCATCAGGTGATTCGTCATGCCGAACACCTGCGTCACCGCCGAGTTGTTCACGATCGTCGGCCAGTCCTGCGGGTACAACTGCTTGAGCTGACTCAGATCCTGCCAGAAGGTCCACGCCTGAACGCCGTAGCCGCGCAGCAGCGTCAGCGCCTGGCGCAGCAACGGCATCGTGCCCAGTTGGGCGCACTCGTCCAGGATGAACAGCGTCTTGTGAGGCGTTCGGTGCTGCCGCCGCATTACCGTCGTCAGCAGCACACCCAGCCACAGACGCAGGATGGCCCGGTGGCTGTGAAGCTTCTCCGGCGGCATCACCAGAAAGATTGTCAGTGGGTCGCCGCGCAGCACCGCCCGCACGTCGAAGGTGGACCCCTGCAAACATCGCCGCGCCGCCGCGCTGCACAGCGTCTTCACCTTCGCCTGGGCCGTCGAACGCACGCTCGGCCGGCACTTGTCGCCCTCATGCGACAGATAGCCGGCTATCTCCTGGCGGATCAACGGCGTCCGGAACTTGAAGGTGTCGAGGATCACGGCCAGGTTGTAATCGACGTCGTCATGGTGCAGCAGGTCGAGGGCCGTGCCGAGATTGCGTTTTTGCGGATCCTCTTGCTCCGCCGCGTAGCCGATCAGGCCGGTCAGCAGTCCGCCGGCGGTCAAGTCCCAGAAGGGATCCTTGCCGAGGGTCAGTTCGCCGCCGGTGATAAGCTCGGTCATCATCTCGGAGTCGCTGTCAATCTCCGCGTTGGGCAGGGCGAACAGGTCAAAGGGGTTGAGGGCGTCGGTGTGTTCCGTGACCGTGCGATAGGGGTCGAAGATGACCACCTGCTGGCCCATGTCGCGGCGTCGGCGAGCAGTCACCTGGGCGTTTTCGCCCTTGGGGTCGATGCAGAAAATGGGTCCGGGATAGGTGAGGAGGTTGGGGATGATGACGGACCGGCCCTTACCGGCGCCGGTGGGTGCGATGGTGAGCAAATGCCCCTCGCCGGAGTAGAACAGGGGCCGGGTCGGGGCTGGCTCCGGGACGACCGAGTGCGAGGCGAAGCCGACGGTCCGTGGGCGTCCGGGCGTCGACCGTGTCCGTCCGAGCAGCAGGCGAGAGAAAGACAATGCGCCGGGAGGTGGGATGCTCATGAGTTTGCTCTGTGGGGATAGGATTTGCGGCAGCCGGACTCACTTGCGATGGGAGAGGCTGTCCCGCGATTCCCCCTTCCAAGCGTCGAGAGGGCAGTTTTTTTGTTGCCGGTCGGCAAACACGCCCCGGTCCCAGAAGGACCGGGGCGGTCCGGGTGGGCGCCCTCCGTACTCGCGGAGGGCCCGGTTGTTCAGGAGATAGAAATCGGTACGGGTTTGCACGGCGGCAGGCTGGCGAGGTCGCCGGCGATGAGAGCCATTAGATCGCGATCCAGGCGATTGCTGGCGTGAATACCGCCGGCGATCAGCCTGGCGATCAGGTCGTCGTCGAGGTGCCAGCCGTGGACGGCGACGATGCAACGGTCCTCTCGGGCCAGGAGGTTGTCCAGCCCGCGCTGAAGATCCGCAAGGCCCGACCACCAGAAGTCCGCGTCGATCAAAATGGCGTATCCGGGCACGGCCCCGTCACGCGGCTCATGGTGTTCGAGGGTCAGGCCGAACGGTGCGGCCAGCTGCTCGGCGTGGGTGAGGTTCACCCGGTCGGGCGTACAATACCAGAGGCGGTTATCGGGGGCGCCAATGGTGGCCACCGTCGCGGTGGGGTTGTTGCGATGCTCGCGCTCGGCCGGGACAGAGGCAAGCGCACGTTGAAGGACGTCGTGTTCTTTGGACATGGCTGGGATACCCTCCTGCGAGGTTGTTGAGGCTCACACCTCGATAAAGCGGCAGGAGGTACTTTTTTTCACAAATCTCGTAGCGACGCTCCGGGGATCTCACGACTGCCAGCGAAAGCAAACGGCTCCCACGCCGGTGCCGCCCTCGCTCCGCCCCTCGTTCAGAAACACGATCTGTTCCGTCCAGGCGGATCCCGGCTCACCCGCATCGCTTGGCCGCGCGGCGCGTGCCAGCTGGTTCCGCAGCGTCGCCGGACGGAAGCGTGGCAGCAAAGCCCGACAACTGTGGGAAAGTGGCTCCGCCGCCCGGTCGATTGCTGCCGCGACCTTCTCCGCGGCAGCACGAACGGCCAGCCACGCCGTCTCCTCCGCGCCATTCTCCCCATAGATTCCGGACAAAGCGCGCTCCCACACCGCCGGCACGCCGCGCTGCCGCGGGAGCGATTCGGCCAGCACCTTCAGATGCCCTCGCAGCGCCGCAACGTCCTGAAGCGCCAGCAGGCTGGGATGGTCCGGCCGCAGAAGGTCGTCCAGATCCTTCCCCCGACTCGGAGCCTGGTCGAGCAAGTGCGTCAGGCGTCGAGACAGGGACTCCATTTCGGCCCTCAGTCGTTCCACGGCGACCGCCTGGTAACGGACCAGCAACCCCGCAGCCCTGGCCCGACCGAACTCGCGCAGCCGCCGCCGTGTCCGTTGCCTCGCCCACCAGGAGACGAACGGCCGCCACAAGATGCAGCTGTTGCGGGTACGCAGACGGCGCTCGTCCTGAGCCTTCGCCTCCCGCGCCGCGCGCTCCCGTCGCGCCGCCAGCAGACGCTCTTGAATCCTCAGGGCCTGTCCCGCCTCCGACAACTGGCGGATGGCTTGCTCGACCATCGCCCGAGCGGTCGGGAGGGCGGCCATTTCATGCGAGGTCTTGCACAACTCCTGGGTCATCGTTGAGAAGGCCTGACCGCACCAGGTCGCTGCCGCGTGGAGGGCGGCGGCCTCGCCGGGGTGCGCATCGTCCGCCAGCTCCCGCACCGGCGCCCGCCGGTAGGTCGAGTTGAGCCGGCTCACCAGCACGGCCGCTTCCCGCTCCAGCTCGGACCGCAACGTCGCGGCGAGCTTCCCAAGGGTGGCCGGCCGGAACAGCGGTGAGAGACGGCGCGGCGGGCACGCCTCGCGCCGAAGCAGTTCCGCGGCGAGCATCTCCTCCAAGAAACGCGCCAGGGCCAGACCGAGCGGGATGGTCGGCAACCAGCCCAGCACCGCGCCGACCGTGACCAGGCCATGCGGCCGTTGGTCCTGGGCGAAGCGGAACAGATGGCTGCTCAGGCCGAGGAACCGCGCCGCCAGACCGACTTCCTCCACCTCGGTGAGTGTTCCGTTGGCGTAGACCCGGCCCACGCGGAACCGGCCGAGGCAACCATCCGGAAGCGCCCCGTCCCGCACTGCCTTGGCGTCACGGCCCACTTCCAGGACCACAACCTCGATGGCCGCTTCCGCGCCGACATCCTGGAGTCGCTCCCGAAGGTCGGGCCAGACGCCGGCGATCTCATCGGGACTGCCCACGACGACAATCTCGATCCGGTTGCCGCCGTCGATCCGGCAGTCCGTCCCAGGGTGGCGCAGCCCCGCCGCGACGGCGTCGCGCCAGGATGTCGCCGTCCGCCAGGAAGTCAGCGGCAAGAAGGGACGCATCCCGGCCAGGACCGCAGCCCGCGCCAGGACGGTTTCCCCGATCGGGCCGACAGCCACCGTTAAGCATGGCCGGCTCACAAGAGGCAGCGGCGCGCCCACCGGAGGCAGCAGCGGTTTCACCTTGTGGACCCGGCCGGACGAATTGTGAACGGCGACACGGTTGAAGATCATGATGGACCTCAAGCAGGGACAGAGAAAAAACCGGCCGCGTTCCTTGTCGGGAGCGGACAAGGGACGCGGCGGACCGAGTCCGACGGCGGCTCACTTATCGCTCCAGCCGTTCTCGGCGGGCAGATCGCGGGCGCCGTTCACGGCGTCGTGAATCTCAAGGGGAGCGTTGGTGGTCTCGCGGAACCGCTTTAAGTTCCGATCCATCTCCTCTCGTCCGGGGATGCAGGAGAAGGGAACGTGCGCGATGCGCGCCTTGAGGATGAGTTGGAACGGATCGTCGCCGGGGCAGAATTCGAAAGCGTCGGCCTTGCCCGCGGCCTGCAACACCTCCGCACAGGCGCTCTCCAGCGACTTCCCCGCAACCAGGTAGCCGCGCTGCGGCGCGTTGCCCGGACCGCAGACCGTAACGTCCAGCTTGGCCGGCAGCGTGACCTCAAGGTTGTCCGCCAGCCACTGCTCAAGCGCGAAGTCCAAGCCGAAGAACTCCGCGAAGCGCTTGACATCCTTCACCGTGTGCTCAAAGAAGGACAGGGCGCGGGCGCGGAAGGCCTGGGCCGCCTCCTCCAGCACCTGCTTGAGCTGTTCCTCTCCTCGACAGTTCAACAACTGGCCGAGAGTGATTGCGGGAGCCTCGCCGGGCCGCTCCACGACGGCGCGTTCAAGCCGCTGAAGCATAGCGGGAAGCTCCTCCGCCTTCACCACGTCGGTAAAGTAGCGATTGCGGCAGCCGATCGTCGCCTCGATCGCCGGCACATAGTCCTCGAGGCGCTCCCGCGCCGCGTGCAGAGCCTGTTCCAGACGCTCCGCCCGTTCGATCTGCTCGGCCAGCACCGCGAGCAACGGCGCCAGCATCTCGTCGCGGAAGACGCGCAGGGCCGCTGCCCGCGCATCGTTGTCGATCACCCGGCCCAACCCTCGGCAAACCTCTTCGCGCAGCTCGCGGCGACGGAAGAACCGCCGCGGCGACCTCTCCAGCCGCTCCCGCGCTTTGCGGTAGCCGCTCCGGGCGTCGGTCGAGGCCAACGCCTCCAGATCGCGCTGGACCCGAGTGCGTCGTTCCTCCACGAGCACCATCGTCTCGCGCAGCACAGTCAGGTACTCGGGCAGACGGCGCGCTCGCCCGCTGAGGCCGGCAAGGAACTCGCGCATCCGGTCCGCCGCGTCGCGCTGCGTCTCCCGCTGTTGGGCGCGAGAGCGGTTGAGCAGTTCCTCTCGCCCCCGACCGTCCCAGCGTTTGCATCCCCGCTCGCAGATGTCAAGCGCCTCGCGGTCCGACAGGCCGTCCACGGAAGCGGGCACGAAGGATGCGCGGTTGTCCGGCCGGAGCCGCTCCAGGCCGCGGCGCTGGGCCTCCTCCAGGCCCAGCGAGGGCAAGTACTGCTGAAGAAGAACATCGACCTGCTGGCCGGAGGCCGGCTGCGTGGCGGCGCGCAGGCGAAGGACCAGCTGGCGGGCGGCGTAGGCTTCGCCGAGCTTGTCCACCGGCACCCGCGCGATGGCGCTGTGTTCGGTGCTGATGAACCACTCGGCCAGATCGTGCCCTTGCTCGCGTCGGGTCTGGAGGGGATTGATCTCGCGGGCGAGCTGGAGCGTTTGCAGAGCCTGGTTGGTGCTGGACGCAACATTGACGCCGATGCGCTCCCAAACCTCGGCGAGGTCGCGGACGCCGTTGCCGCTGTCGGCCGCGTCGTAATACAACAATTCGTCCAAGGCGGGCCGGTTCGGGCAGGGCACGTCCAGGGCGCGGCACAGATCGCCAAGGGCGTCCGGGCGCTGGCCGAGGTGCAGTTCCCGCAGGCACATGGCGGCGTTGGCGAGACAACGCTCGCGGTCGGACGGCGTCGAAAGCATGCTCAGGTACAGCGACGGCGCGATGGCATGCGCGACGAGGCGAAGACCGAGGCTGGGGGCGATGGATTGCGCGGCCGCCTGGAACAGCAGGGCGGTCGGCAGAGCCAAGCTGGAGCCGGTGCCGCCGGCGAGACTGAAGAGCAAGTGCAGAACCAACCGCTTGGGCATCGGTCCCTGGCACCGGGAAAGAGTGCGCTCCGCCAAGCGGCGGATGCGCACCTTGAAGTCGTCCAGCTGGAAGCCCAAGAGGAGCGAAGCGACGGGACGGCTCTTGCCGACGCCGTTGTCGGTGTTATGGGGAGTCAACCCCTTCATGATGTCGCTATTGCGCAGGTAACTGTAGCGATCGAGGCGGTCGAGGAGGGCGGCCGATAAACCGCCGGCGCTGAGGTGGAAGCGGTCCGGCACGGCAGCCAGATCGACCTCCATCTTGACGTCGCTATCGACACCCAAGAGGCTGTCCGCCAACTCGGGGAACAGGACCGGCAGCGGATTGAGCACGCAGGCCGTGCCTCCCAGGCCGATGATAGCGTGCTCGAGGTGACGGTGCTCGGCAAACCGCAGCAAGGGGAGACTCGCGGCGGCGATCAGGCCCGCGCGCCGGGAGTTTGAGAAAGGCCGCGTCGAGCGGAGGGTCGTGGACAGAAGCATGGGAAATCTCCTTTGTGGTACGGGAAGACCGGAGGTCGGCAGCGAAACGGCCGCCGCTCACGGTTCCAAATTGGCGTCGCGATCGAAATCCAGGTCGTCGGCGACCAGCGGATCGCTAGAGAGGCCCGGCGGTGGTCCTCCGGAAAGAACCTCGATCAGGCAAGGGTCGCCTTCCGGCGGGGTCACCTCGATGGTGTCGCCGCGATGGACGTGGCAAGACTTGCCAGGCTCCAGGTCCACCCGGCCCAGCGTGGCGGAGTCGAGAACCACTCGCGCGCCGCTGGCGTCCCTGCGGGAGCGGAGCAGGGTCTGGCCGTGCCATCCGCGAGTCAGCCGCAGTTTCAAGCCGCGCAAGGTTGTCACCCGGTTCAACGGCAGGTTGCCCAGGGCGCGGCGCATGCCTCCGGGTTCAGCCAACACCCGGACGGGAAAAGGGCGGACAAGGCACGCCAGGACCAGGAACCCGGCGGCGCCCGCCGCGATCCACATCCACGGCGGCGGAGCCACCGTCTTTTCACGGACGGGCAGCCGCAGTTCCGCCGAGGGCAAGAACACTGTGTGCTTGTAGGCAGACGACAGTCGCACGTTGTAGTCCGCTCCGGTAGTGAAGGTGAACTCGCTCTGGGCCGTCGCGGGCTGCAAGATCTCCTCCGCGCCGTCGCTCCGGTGAGCGACGACATCCCATCGACAGCCGGCTTCGGCCGCGCCATCTCCCTCGACGCGGACCTCTGGAGAGAAGCGATGCGCCGGCCGGAGCCATGCGAAGAGCGTCTCCAGCGCGCCGGCGAAGCGTGGCGGCTCCACCGGCCCCACGGCCACTTTCAGGACGATGGGCTTCACACGCACGCGGACCACGGCGTCCTGGAGACAGCGCACCTGATCGCCGGCGGCATGGAAGCGAACGACTCCCGTGGACGGCTGCGTCTGAGCCGGGACGGTCAGCGTATACCGCGCTGGCCAGGCGGCCGCGGATTGCCCCTCCTCCCGGACCACGGAGGCGACAGGAGCTTCGGCGGCGACGATCAGGTCGATCGACGGCGGCAGCGCCCCACCGTCCGCCGCGACGACCTCGACGACCGCCTGGCGGGCGACGGCCTCGATGGGAGCGAGGAGGGACCAGTCGGCGGACTCCGGGAGCAGCCGCACGCGGACTTCCACCGGCGCAATCACGATGGGGATGCGGAAACGGAGTTCGCGACGGCTGTTGATCGGCACCGTGGGATTGCTGGGGCGGGCGATGAGTTCCAGCAGCCGCCGGCCGGGCAACGCATCCTTGCCGACCTGAATTCGCAGCGCCGCGTCTTCGCCTGCCTTCAGGACGGACGCCGACCGGACGCCGCCAACCGAAACAGAACCCCAGACGACATCGATTCCGGAGGGGGTCTGGGCGGAGAGCACAACCCCCGTGCCGCTGTCGAGGTCGGTTCCTTCCACGACCAAGGGCAGCAGCGCTTGCCGGCCGCGAATGATGTGCAGCGGCTCGCCGTCCCTCAGCCCTTGAATCCGCAAGGAAGGTCGTCGATGCCTCCAGCGCAGCGGCCATTCGACCGCCTGGATCTTGTTGATGCGCGCGGCGACCAGATCGTCGGACTGCACCTGGAACCGCAGTGCGGTTTCCAGGTCACGAGGAGCATTCGCCTGCCGCACCAGCGTCAACGCGATGGTCTGTTTCCCGCCTTTCAGCCGGATTCGTGATGGACTGACGCGAATGTGCGCGCTGGACGTGGATGCCCGCAGCTCGACCGTGTGACCGTGCGTCTCGCAGGTGGCCTCCGCCTGAGCCACGATCGAGTCTTCGTTCCCGCGCGTGACCAGGGAGGTCAGCCGGGGGGTCGGTTCGGCGAGCGTCACTTCGAGGGGCGGCGGCAAGACGAGTTGGCCGGACCAGACGCCGACGCGGTAACGCCAACCCTGCTGTTCGGCCCCCACGGCGGCGCGGACCGGCTGGATTCCGGCCGGCGTTCGCAGCGGCACGACAACCTCCCCGTCCGCCGAGCCGGTCGCCTCGATCGTTGCCTCGGCCTTGTCCTCGCCGAAGCGCGGCTGGAACGAAAGAGCGAGGTCGCTTACTTGCGCCTTCTCTCCCCGCGCCGCCCTTGCCCGGAAGACAAGAGAGACATTGCGCCCGGCCGGCAGCGTTGCGCCGGGAAATGTCCAGGACAGCCGCATGGGGCGGAGCAGGTGAGCGGGAGCAGCTTTGCCCGGCTCGAAGCGGTAGCTGCCGGGGAGCAGGTGGAACCGTTCGGCCCGCACACCGCCGCGGCTGATGCGGAGGACGGGTTCAACCGCTTCGGAGCGGCTGTCCTTTAGGGGTCGGAGCCGTCCCGCTTCGGCCACGGCAACCAGGACGACTTCTTCCTCCAGCGCAACGCGAAATTCGCCTTGCCGAGAGCGAGCCCAGAACTGTCCGAACTGGCCGGCCAATTCGACGAACTGGGCGAGCAGATCGCGCGCTTCGCGGACGCTGAAGAACTGGCCGCCGGACCCGGAGGCCAACAGACGGAGCAGCGGGTCGGCGGCGACATCGGGTCCGAGGCCGATGGTGTGGACGGTCACACCGAGCTTTCGTGCGCGCCGCGCCAGCGCCCGCGCCGGTTCCCGCCAGACGCTCTCGGGCTGCGGAGTGTCGCTGTCCCCCGTTTGAAGACCGTCGGAGACGAGGACCACGCTGCCGCCGCCGTCCAGCAGGTTTAATCCCTGCTCAAGACCGGCGAGAATGTCGGTGCCGCCGTCGGGCTTGACGCGGTCGAGCGGCGCGAGCAGACGGTCGCGGTTGTCGGCGGTCAGCCTCGTAAGGGGCACGAGGACGCGGGCGCTGTGGTGGAAGAGCACGATGCCCACTTCGCTGCCGTCGGGGAGGCTTACGATCAAGGCGGCGGTGCTGGCCGCCAGCCTTTGCCAGCGCTGGTCCTGAGCCATCGAGCCACTGACATCGGCGACGATCACCAACCGGCAGGAACGGCTGCCGCGCACGCCCGTCTCGGCGGTATGGATTCTCCCGGAGGATTCGCCGGCAACCCCTGGCGCCGCCAATCCCAGAACCACTGCCACGGCAGCGGCCACACGCAACCAGTGAATGGACATGTTCGTAACTCCTCGACGGGAAAAACACCCAGGTGGGAGTCGAGCCGCATGGGCGGGCAGCAGCCGGGCGCTGACGCGCTACCGCTATATACAAGTAGGGGGAGGCACTTTTTTTCCGGCCAAGCCGAATTGTCCGAGCGACCTGACGCGTTACTCGCACGCATAAGAGCGGGGAGCACAATTATTTGTCTCGGCTTCGCCGACTTCTCCGGGCAGGCAAGCAAGGCGGGGTCGTGTGGACCCCATGTCCGAACGGAAGGGAGCGTTGAACCTGTTCGCAGCCTTCGGTACGCGTAACGGAAAACTCAGGGGATGATGGCCGAGCGCAAGCGGTAGGCGAAGTTCATGTTACTACCGGCCCACCGTCATCCGCGATGAGTCGGCCGCCAATCGCTTTTGGTGGGGGTGAGTACCTTGGATTGTTCCGCTTTACGCGCTGGCCAACATAACGGACACCATTGCTGCCGGTGTGTGGGCCAAGAAGATTGGCGGCAAACTGCACTACTTTGGGAAGTGGGACGATCCGGATGCCGCCCTGAAATCCTAGCTGGAGAAAAAGGACGCCTTGCGCGAAATCAATCGTCGTCCGTTTCCGCTCAAATCGCAAGCCGGAGCCGGTGCCGGGAGTCGAGCCGACGCCTATTGCGACTCTTGGGGTCAGTCGGAGTCGCCTCCGCGCAATTATCCAGCGGGTGCCAAAGCGGCAGGCGGGCGGCGACGCGGGCGCGGAGCCAGGCAACCTTGCCGCGGCTACCGGGGGCGAAGGGACAGGGGAGGCGGGGGTCGATGGTGTCACGCATGGACTTATAACTCCGGCCCGTCAACGTTTCGAGCGGTACGGGGCGAGAAGATTAGGCGGCGGGCTACGATCGTCAGCCTATACCTACTCTTAACGTGGAAACTTCGCCTTGATGGACACCTCTCGGTCAATTTTTTATCCAGCCGAGAATAAAAGTTAAAGATCGCTGCGCCGATCCCCTGGCCGGTAGCAAAGGGACGCCGTGGACGGCATTGCGTCCTCGTGTACAAAGGACTGGCGAAGGGCGTCCGCCGAGAATCGAACCAAGACGTCGCCCCGTGGTGGGGAGTTGATGTGCTGACCGTCTCCAAGTAACGACGCCTGCTCGGCGTGGCGCGGGCCAGGGAGGCCAGGCATCGACCGCACCGCGACTCCACTCAGGATCCTTACGCTCCCTCGGCTTTCGGAGAAGGGACCCGACGATGCAGTCTCTGTCCCGCCACCTCATGCAGCATGCCCAGCAACTGGCCCGCGAGATCGCCGCCCAAGCTGTTCTCGTCTACGCCGACGCCCTCCTTGAGGACGGCGAACTCCGGCAACTCCTCCAGGCGATGGACTTCCCCACCGTGTTCGCCACCCGCTCGGGCACGCCGGATGTCTCCGCAGGCTCGGAGCCTCCGGTCTGGGTCCGCGTGCCCGATGTCGCGATGACGCGGGCCGGTCAGGTCAAGGCGGCACTCCTGGTTTGTTTGGCCCGGGGTGTTCTTCAAAAGGGCGACCGGGTCGTGTGCCTGACCGGCGTCGATGGTTCCGGCGTCCTCGACACGCTTTTGGTGCTCGACCTCGGCAGCATTCCGGGGCTGTCGCCCCTACTCAACCCGTCGGTGTTCACGGGCGATGTGGCCCCCGAGGTGTTCGAGAGGGTCTTGACTCTGGCAACCCAGTTGGCCGTCGAGGGGCGGGAGGGCCGTCCGCTGGGTGCCCTGTTCATTCTGGGCGACAGTGGGAGCGTCTTGTCGCAGTCGCGGAGCCTGGTGTTGAACCCCTTCCAGGGCCACCCGGAGTCGGGTCGGAACATTCTGGACCCGGCCGTGGAGGAAACGATCAAGGAGTTTTCGGCGTTGGACGGTGCCTTCGTGGTGCGGGGCGATGGCGTGGTGCTGACCGCGGGCACGCACCTGGTTCCCGCCGGCGGGTACGTCCGGTTGCCTGGTGGGCTGGGCACTCGTCATGCGGCGGCGGCGGGCATCACGGCCTCGACGGCGGCGGTGTCGGTGTGCGTGTCGCAATCGACGGGAACGGTGAGTGTCTTCAAGAATGGGCAAATGATCGCCGACATCCAGCGGAGCAGCGGCGGACGCGATGCGCCACGGAGCGCGACCATGCCCGCTCCGTGGCGCGGCTAAACGAATGGTTGCACGGCCCTCCTAGATCGTGGGTTGCGCCGCCGTTAACGCGTTCATGGTCACGTCGAGCGCCACCATGCCGAGCGCTTGGCCGATTGGCGAGCTTTCCAGCGGGTTGGCGGCGATGGCGGCCTTCAGTGTGGTGATGTCCCCCGATAGGGTCGGTATGACACTGGATAAGCCCAGAGTATTAAGGTACATATCGACCCCCAAGGCGATTTCGTCGTTGAGCAGCGAACCCAGCTGCGGGCTGTTCAGTGCGCCAGCGAGGAGGGAGGCAAGCGACTGCATCCCTCCAACCGCGGCCTGCTGCGACGGCATCAAGATGATGGTGTTGTTGATGGTGCTGTTGAACGAGTTGGTGAACGTGCTGTTGTTGAATGAACCGTGGGCGTTGGCGCCGGTCGAGATGCCGCCGCTGCTCACCGCGGCAGGAGGCCCGCCGTGGTCGTGATCGTGACCCTTGCCCTGCCCGTTCTCGTTGCCCTGACTATTCCCGTCGCCTTTATCCCCCATGGGAACCAGGCTCGACGGTGCCAGGCGGCCTTCGAGGCATTCCAACTGCGGACGAAAGGAATAATCGCGTTGGGGCGAACGGGGCGTGTGAGTCCTAAACCATTTCGTGAACATCTGATTTCCTCCCGATCACAAGAAAAACAAGTTGTCAAGCCTCCGAGCCTGTTCGGCCCCTCCACGCAGAGGAGCCTCTCTGCTTTCAAGGCGAGTCTATCCGCCAAAGCGGTCGCCTTTTTCCGCGTTTTGCAAGGGGCGAGCCCAGGCTGCCAGTCGCTCCCACTCCTCGCGTGCCATCGCTGCTTCCCTCGTCACCGCCCGCACGGCCTGCTCTGCCTGACGTAGCGCCAGCGCGTACCACACCAGGGCCTTCTCCTGCGCTGGGAACTGCTTCGTCCGCAGCGCCGCCACGGCCCCGGCGGCGCGCTCAAGAGCCTCCGCGACAGCGGCGGCAATGAGTTGCTCGACCTCGTCACGATGCAGCCAGGTATGCATTGCTCAGCTCTCCCCTGCAGCCCCGGCGACACGTTCGCCCGCGAGTTGGCCCCCGCGCCGTGGAGGGGGGTGCTGCACAACAAGCGCGCAAAACAAACTCCAGTCATGGGCCGCGCGCAGCGGCATCTGTGCCGGCGGCTTTGCACGGGAATGAGTACACGGAGGGCGGTTGCGGTGGGCGGTCCGAAGAAGTGGTCCGTCTTGAACGGTCCCCAGCCACCCATCGTCAGGCGTGCAGGGGAATAAAAAAAGCCTCAGCTGACCGTGGGGTCGCGCCGAGGCTTCGTTGCCTGCTTCCTCTCCTCTTTACACATGAGAGGTTGCAAAGAATGAGTTTATATGGTTGGGAAGAAAATGCAAGAAGATTTTTCCGCCCGCTGACATCCTCCTGACATCGCCACGATGGGTTCTTCACGGAACCCCACCGGCTCTTCGTCCGATGGCACACCGGCGCTTGCGCGGGAGGGACTCGTCGGCGAAGCGGAACCTCCGGTGGAAGTCCGAAGCCGTCATCATTCTCCCGCCGCAAGAAGAACCTGGGACTCCGGCGCGCCGACGGTCACTTTCGGCAGTTCCGCCAAGAGTGCCTTGATGTAGGGGGTCTGGAGGTGGGCTTCCAGCGCGGCCAGATCCTTCCAACGCTCGTAAACCAGGTAGCGCGACGGATCCTGCGTATCGCGGTTGAGGTCGTAGGCGAGGTTGCCCTTCTCCTTGCGCGACGCTGGGATGGCCTTGGCGAACGCCGCCTCGAATTGTTTCTCGGCTCCCTCTTTCACCTGGACGCGGACGATCAGTGTGAACGGCTTGTCCGGATTTTTCAGCCGCGATTTGATAGAGGTGATAATCGGATTCTCTTTGTCTTCGCCCGCTACTCGATTGGGATTCCACAGCACGACCAGCAGGCCGATGGCCAGGCACATGCCCCCGAGACCGTGTCGCATCAACATGATTGTTCCCACGTAGGACCGATGGCTCAATCCGCCGCCGCGAACGCCGGCTGGCGGCCCCCTGTCGAGGAATCATTTTATGATCCCACGGGGCGAGAGTCTCCCCGTTCGGCTTCCGTGGCCTGCCTTCCTTCGGTAGAGGACGTTCGAGCGAACGACACTTCTTCTTGTCCAGCCTCCCAGGATGCGATAATTTGTGGGATTGAGTGATGTAGGAACCACCGGAGGCGGCGCCGACTCCAACCATGAATCGTCTCAAAATCGGCATCCATCTGGAATCGTTGGGTTTGCCGCTGCGGCGCGCGCTGGCGGAAGCGGGCCGGCTGGGCGTGTCCGGCGTGCAGGTGGACGCGGTCGGCGACCTGGCGCCCAACGCCCTGTCGGACACCGGCCGGCGCGAGTTCCGTCATCTGCTGCGCGCGCACAACCTCGAACTGACCGCGCTGGGCTGTCCTCTGCGCCGAGGACTGGACGCGGCCGAGAACCAGCAGCCGCGAATCGAGCACGTCCAGAAGGTGCTAACCCTCAGCTTCGACCTGGGGCCGCGCATCGTCATCGTGCAGGCCGGCACGGTGTCCGGCGAGCCGGAGGACGCGCGGATGCGAATTCTGCGCGAGTCGCTGCTTGCACTGGTCGGCCACGGCGACCGCGTCGGCGCTACCCTGGCGATGGAAACCGGCCTGGAGGAAGGCTCCGTGCTGGCCGCGTTCCTCGACGGCTTTGACACCGGAGCACTGGGTGTGAACCTCGATCCCGCCAACCTGCTGCTGCACGGCTTCGATCCCTACGCCGGCATTCGCGCCCTCGGCCGGCGCATCGTTCACACGCACGCCAAGGACGCTCGCCAGGCCAGCGCCAGCCGGGCCGCTCAGGAGGTGCCGCTGGGACATGGCGACATCGACTGGATGAAGTACCTCGGCACGCTGGAGGAAGTCGAGTACCGCGGTTGGCTGACCGTCGAGCGCGAGACGGGCGAGAGCCGTCTGGCCGATGTCGCTGCCGGCGTCTCGTTCCTCCGCCGGCTCCTCGGATGAATACCTTATCTCAGTGGTTTTTCTGTCCGTTGGGCGACGGGGCGCCGGTGCGAAACACTTCGGCGAGCAAGTCCTTGGCATTGTCGGGCAGGGAACTGCCCTGAATCGTGGCGACGGTGTCTTCGATGGGATATTCAAACCGCTTGAGATCGACCTTGAATTCCTCAATGACGGCGCAGGAGGCGCGCGGGTCGCCGTCGCGCGGTTGGCCGACACTGCCGGGGTTGATGACCAATTTATCGCCCACCTCCAGCACATAAGGCTGATGGGTGTGGCCGACACAGATCACGTCGGCTTCGACGTTTTCCAGGCGGCGCTCCCAGAAGTCGGCGTCCGGCGGCGCGTACTCGTCGAGCGGATCGCGCGGCGTGGCGTGGACCAGCAGATAGCGCGTATTGTCCAGTGTCACCAGCCGCGACACCGGCAGCCGCGACAGGAAGCGCATCTCGCCCTCGCCCAGCCGTTCGCGCGTCAGGGGTCGAGTGATGGAAGTTAAGTATTTGAAGCCCGAGCGTGCTTGAATGACGACGTTCTGCGCGACGCCGTGGTCGTGGTTGCCGCGGACGACGTGCTGGGCCTTGTCGCGCACCCAATGGATGCATGGGACCGGGTCGAGTCCGTAATCCACGAGATCGCCCAGACAAAGGCAAACGTCGAACGACTCGGCGGCGACCGCTTGCAGGGCCGGCCAATTGGCGTGAATGTCGGCGATGACTAGAATGCGCATGAGAAAATAGTGAGAAAATCGGCCCGGCCGTGCTTGACGTCGAGGCTTAGAGTGGAGTATACACAAGAAGGTTCGCCGAGGGGAACCACGGCTGCCGCTTTTTTCCTTCCCGGCCGACTTTGTGCCAAGGACACTCGCCGTCTCACCACGCTTTTCTCAGTAACTCGCGCGGAGGAGGCGAGACGGTGCATTCCACCGCGGAACCTCCGAACGCCGGGGGTGTCTCCGCGAGGCAGCGTTTGTTCCCTACTCCCTGTCCCCCCACCGCTGCGGGGAGGAGTCTGTTATGATCTCCGAACGTTCTTTTCGCCGTCTGCCGCTGCGCGATTTACTTACCGATGCCGAGAAACGGGCGCGCGACCTGATCGAGCACTTCACCGTCACCTGGTTGGCTCGCGTCGCCGACCTGCGCGACCTCAGCCGGCCCATCCGTAAACGCAGCCATTATCCCACCCTGCAAGCCTTGCAGAACGCTCTGCACAAGACCGTCGAAACCAACGCCGAAACGCGCCAGCAGATCGAGCATCTGACCCAGGAGTTGACCGAGATCCTCGAACACGCCCGCCGCGAACAGCTGGCCCGAAGATAAGTTCTGAGTTCTGAGTTCTGAGTGCCAATACTCAGCACTCAGAACTCAGAACTCACAACGACGGTAAATTGCCGGCGGCGTCGAACTCCAGGGGGCGTGGCCGGCCAATCGGGGCGAAATCGGTCTGGCGATCCGGCTCCGCCAGGCACGGCTCGGACACTTCCATTTCATCCAGGTGCATCGTGTTTTGAATGCGCAGAATGCGCGCCTCTTGCGGCGTGCGGGTGCCGATGATGGCCAGGGCGGCGTCCATCACCTCGCGGTCCGCGGCGAAATGCACCGGCAAGAACGCCCCTTCGGGATAGCCGGCCGTCAGGCAGTTGATGGTCGTCGCCCGGTAGTTCATCTGCTGCACCAGGCGCGTCGAGGTGAAGTCGGCCAGGCCAATGCCGGCCGCGTTGCCGTGCGTCTTGTCGGTCAGGCCGCGAACATAAATGAGACGCATTTCGGGAATGCCCTCCGGCGACGGTTGGGTGCGGAAGGCGCGCTTGCGGCCGACGACGTTGGTGTCCATGCCGGAGCCGCTGATGTTCTTGCCGATCTCGTCCACGATGAGCAGATCGGCCCGGCGCAGCGGCAGACGGGCGAGCAAGCGGCGGGCCTCGACGAGCAGCTGCTCCTCACGCGGTTCGAAGGCTTCCGGGGCCACGCCATCGAGGAGGGCGGTTTCGTCGTAGGCGTTCTCGACCACGGCCAACCCGAAGGCGATGGGGGCGGCGGCCATCAGCGTCCGGCCGATCGAGCGGACGACCCGATCGTAAGGGTGATCGAGCAGAATGCGATGATAGGCGAGGGCGCCGGCGTGCTTACCCAGGCCGATCATCATCATCTTCATCAGGCCGCTCTCGATGGGTCCGTGATAGCCGGTGTGCGGCTTGACGCGGGCCACCACGCCGATGTGATCGGCTTCCGAGGCGATGCGGTCGAACAGGACCGGGAACCCCTCGGCCGTGACGCCCACTTGAACGGTGTCCATCGAGGCGCGGATGGGCACGCCGACGAACTCCTCGGTGATGCCATAGCTTTCGAGGATGTGCCGCTGCCCTTCGGCGGTGCCGCCGCCGTGACTGCCCATCGTGGGCACGAGGAACGGTTTGGCGCCGAGTTTCTTGAGAAAGGCTGCCGTGCTGCGGAGGATGAGGGGAATGTTAGCGATGCCGCGGCTGCCGGCCGTCAGCGCAACCGACTGACCGGGCCTGATGCGCCGGCCGAGGTCGAGCTTGTCCAGGGCCGACGTCACGGCCGCCGGGACATCGCCGATCTTCGGCCGCTCGAAGTTTTGACGAATGCGGACGATCTTGGGATAGACCACGACACCCCCCGTTCAGAATGATCCGCTTGAGAAGCAATTTCAGGATAACCAGCCCGGAGCGCCAGCGACGGGCAGATGACCCGTCGCTGGCGCTCCGGGCTGGTTGGAGAACCGCGTCTTAACGCACCCGTATCCTCTCATCGTATGGCCAGGACGAGCCGCTCGCCAGGAAAATGCCAACTGCCGGCGATCAGGAAACCGTGACATCGTTTTTCGGGTAGTGCCTGGAAATGCAGGGAACATCCTGGTATGGTATTCCTATTCTCCAAGATACCACCACCATTTGACCGGCAACAGCGAGCCGCATCGTGAAGAAAATCGCCATTTTGCCGACGCTTCTGACGCTGGGCAACGGTGTTTGCGGTTTCGCCGCCATCGCCTACGCCAGCAAGATCAGTTCGTCGTCCCGGTCCGGCGAGATGGATTACTATTTTCTTCTCAGCGCCTGTCTGATCCTGGCCGCCATGGTCTTCGACGCCCTGGACGGCTACGCGGCGCGGCTTTCGAAAACGGCCAGCGATTTCGGCGGCCAACTCGACAGTCTTTGCGACGCCATCAGCTTCGGCGCCGCCCCGGCGTTCTTGCTGCTGCGTCTGGGCCTGGATTGGGAGAGGCCGCTGGTGCGTCAGGCGGTGGCCATGATCGCCGCCTTGTACGTCGTCTGCGCCGTGCTGCGGCTGGCGCGGTTCAACCTGGAGAACACACCGGACGCGGCCAGCCACAAGAGATTCAAGGGGCTGCCCTCGCCGGCCGCGGCCGGCTGCGTCGTGTCGCTGGCCATCTTGCGCTCGGCGTCGTGGAGCGGTCTCAACGCCGAGATGATGCAAATGTTCGTCCGCGTGTGGGCGCCGCTGGGCACGCTCGCCGCCGCTCTGCTCATGGTTTCGCGTGTGTCCTATCCGCACATCACCAAGCAGATCCTGCGCGGCCGGCGGCCGTTCAGCGTCATCGTCCAGCTGGTGCTGGCCCTGTTCATCATCGCTCTGCTGCCGGAACTGGCCTGCTTCCTCCTTTTCTGGGGCTACGCCGTCAGCGGCGTGGCACGCTACCTGCTGTTTCGCATGGCGCGCGACAAGGCATCGCTGACGGAACTGGACACGAAGCAGGAACCCGGCATTCACCCTTGATCTCATGTTCACCGGATTGGTTGAAGTTCTGGGCGTCGTCCGCGATCTCGTTTCCGAGGGCGCGGGCTGCCGGCTGACGGTGGTCGCTCCGTCGATTGCCGCCGAGTTGAGCCTGGGCGAAAGCGTCGCCGTCAACGGCGCCTGCCTCACGGTGGTTGCGCGCGACGCCGAGACGTGCTCCTTTGAACTCGGACCCGAAACGCTCCGCCGCACCAACCTTGGCCAGCTGCGCGTGGGCGATCGCGTCAATCTCGAACGATCGCTGCGCCTGAGCGATCGCCTGGGCGGACACCTCGTTCAAGGCCACGTCGATGGCGTCGGCGAGGTGGCCGAGCGCCTCACGCAGGGCGATTGGGTGACGGTGTGGTTCCGCTGTTCGCCGGACCTGGCGGCGCAGATGGTGCCCAAGGGATCGGTGACGGTGGATGGGGTGAGTCTGACGGTAGTGGAAGTCGGCGCGGACCGTTTCAGCGTCGCCCTGATCCCGCATACGCTGGCCCACACGACGCTCGGATTCAAGGGGCCGGGAGCCGCGGTCAATCTGGAAACCGATTTGTTGGCG
Organism: Gemmataceae bacterium; assembly: GCA_036557825.1. GTDB lineage: Bacteria > Planctomycetota > Planctomycetia > Gemmatales > Gemmataceae > JAJPHU01. The sequence continues at coordinate 26,457 of DATBGU010000041.1, read as the reverse complement.
AAATACGTTTGGAAATGTCTCGAATGCACCAAGCCATGACACCCGCGACTCCCTCAACCCGGCAAACCCTCTCCTACCTGCGCAACCTGTTCGCCGAGCGCGGCATCAAGCCCAAGAACAAACTCGGTCAGAATTTCCTTATCGATCTGAACCTGCTCGACCTGGTGCTGCGCAGCGCCGAACTGACGCGCGACGATCTGGTTCTAGAAGTCGGCAGCGGCACCGGCAGCCTGACGGTGCGACTGGTCGAGCAGGCCGGTGCCGTGGTTAGCGTCGAGATCGACGCCGATTTCGCTGCCCTCACCGACGAGGAGGTCACGCAGCGCGATCGCATCGCGCTGCTGCGCGCCGACGTGCTGAAGAACAAGAACGAAATAAGCCCCCTCGTGCTGCAAGCCGTCGCCGACCTCGGTCAGCGCTGCGGCACCCAGCGCGTCAAGCTGGTGTCCAACCTGCCGTACGCGGTGGCGGTGCCGGTTGTCACGAACCTGCTGATCGGCGATCTGGCCGTCGAGCGCATGGTGGTGACGGTGCAGTGGGAGATTGCCGAGCGCCTGCTGGCGTCGCCGGGCACCAAGGATTACGGAGCGCTGACGGTGCTGATGCAGAGCCTGGCGGACGTGGAGCTGGTACGGCGATTGTCGCCGAAGGTGTTTTGGCCGCGGCCGCTGGTGGACTCGGCCATCGTGTGCATTCGGCCCAACGCCGACAAGCGCCGGCACGTCGGCGATCCACGCCGCTTCCGCGCCTTTCTGCGCGACCTGTATGTGCATCGCCGCAAGAACCTGCGCGGCGCCCTCGCCGCTCTGCCCAACCGCGATCTCAGCAAGAGCGACGTGGACGCGCGGCTTGCCGACCTGGGCATCGACGGGGCCATCCGCGCCGAGGCGCTTGACCTGGAACAGCATCTTCGCCTGTGCGGCGTCTTCGGATCATCTCTGTAAACCCTGTTCACTTTGGAAACAGGGCGTTACACTCGCCTAACACTGTTTACACTTCCCATCCTTCTCGCCGGGGACGGACTATTCGTCGAGCCGGAAGGTAAGCGCCATTGGAGACGGGCTTTGCGGCGATTCGCGCTTCTTGCGAATGGCTCGCTTCGCCGCCGGCCGACCCTCTTTCCCTCCCGGCATCGTGTTTGCATTGAATGAGGCGGGTTCTCTCTTCACGGAATGAATCTCTTTCGATACTTCCCCTCTCTAAACGGGACATTGTCGTCGGCTGGAATCAAGGAGAACGAGGAGGGCTTCCATCGTGTGCGGCATCATCGGCTACGTCGGCCATCGGGAAGCGGAACCCGTTCTCCTTGAAGGTCTGCGCCGCCTGGAGTATCGCGGCTACGACAGCGCCGGCGTGGCGACGCTGACGGGTTCGCATCTGCACGTCCGCAAGCGCACCGGCCGCATCGCCGAGTTGACCGATCATCTTCGCCACGAGCCGGCGCCCGGCCGCGCCGGCATCGGTCATACGCGCTGGGCCACGCACGGCGCGCCCAACGATCGCAACGCCCATCCGCACCTCGGCGGCAACGGGCGCGTCGTCGTCGTCCACAACGGCGTCATCGAGAATTACGTCGCACTCAGAAACGAGTTGCGGCAGCAGGGAGTCGTCTTCCACAGTGAAACCGACACCGAGGTCATCGCGCACCTGATCGCTCGCCATCTCGACGGCGATCTGACCGAGGCCGTCCAGCGCGTGCTGCCGTTGCTCAAAGGCACTTACGGACTTGCCGTGATGAGTCTCGACGATCCCAACGTGCTCGTCGGCGCCCGCCTCGGCAGCCCGCTGGTGATCGGACTCAGTGAGGGCGAGTGCTTCCTGGCCAGCGACCCGTCCGCCCTGGCCGGCTACGCCGATAAGGTGGTTTACCTCGACGATCGGCAGGTGTGCGTGCTGGGCGCCGAATCCTGGTGCATCCTCAACGGCGAGCGCGAGGCCGTGCAAGCGTCGATACATGCCCTGGAAACCACGGCCGACGACATCGATCCGGGCGAGTTCGAGCACTTCATGCTCAAGGAGATCTACGAGCAGCCCGAAGCGCTGGAGAACGCCCTGCGCGGCCGGCTCGACGACGTGGAAGGCTGTGCCCATTTCGGTGGACTCAACCTCGATCCGCAGCACTTGCGGCAGATCGAGCGCATCATTTTGACGGCGTGCGGGACGAGCTATCACGCCGCGTTGGTGGGCGAGTATCTGTTCGAGGAGTTCGCCCGCATCCCCGTCGAGGTTGAGTACGCCAGCGAGTTTCGCTACCGCAATCCGCCCATCGACAAGAACACCATCGTCATCGCCCTGACCCAATCGGGCGAGACGGCCGACACCCTCGCGGCCCTCCGCGAATCGAAGCGGAAGGGGCATCCGACTCTAGCGCTGTGTAATGTGGTCGGTTCGAGCATCGCGCGGGAGGCGGACGGCGGCGTCTATCTGCACGCGGGCCCGGAGATCGGCGTGGCCAGCACCAAGGCCTTCACCAATCAGGTCGCCGTCCTGGCCATGCTCGCCCTCTACTTCGGACGCATGCGCCATCTGTCCACTTTGCAAGGACTCCGCATGGTGGACGAGCTGCAAGCCATGCCGGAGTTGATCCGCCGCACGCTCGATTGTCACGAGTGCGTAAAATACATCGCGGAGAAGTATGCTCATGTGAATAACACGCTTTACCTGGGCCGGCAATACCTGTTCCCGGTGGCCCTGGAGGGCGCCTTGAAATTGAAGGAGATCAGCTACATCCACGCCGAGGGCTATCCGGCCGCCGAGATGAAGCATGGACCCATCGCCCTCGTCGATGAGGAAACGCCGTCGGTCTTCCTGCTGCCGCGCGGCAGCGTCTACGACAAGGTGATGAGCAACCTCGAAGAGATCAAGGCGCGCGGCGGTCCGGTTATCGCCGTGGCGACGGAGGGCGACGAGGCGGCGGCCGAGCGGGCCGACGATGTGATTTACATCCCCCAGACGCCGGACTATCTGCAACCGCTGGTGTCGGTGGTGCCGCTGCAACTGCTGGCATATCACATCGCGCTGTTGCGCGGCTGCGACGTGGACAAACCGCGCAACCTCGCCAAGAGCGTCACCGTCGAGTGAAAACGGGACGAGTGTTTCGTTGCAGCTGAAGTGTTTTGTAGCTGAACTCGTGAGAGTTCAGACGACTGAACTCTCACGAGTTCAGCTACATTCCAGGTGCAAGGAACCGTGGAGTGAAAACGGGACCAGTGAAGAGGAGGAAACGCCCATGCGAATCTGTGTATTTGAAGATAGCCGTGTGAGCAACCTGTATCCGTTGACCCTGACGCGGGCGGCGTTCGATCTCCATTGCGGCGCGGCGTCGCTGCTGGAACGACAGGAGCGCGGCCTGCGGTCCCGCGCCTACGCGGTCCTCGTGCGTTCGGAGATGGCGGAGTTGTGCCGGTTGACTCATCCGCGTTTACAGGTCAATGACGCCGCGTGGATCGAAGACGCCGAGGCGCGCGAGATGGTCGTGCTTATCAACGCGCGTTGGTTGGCGCCGTCGGAGCGCATCGCTCTGCCCGACGCGAGCGCGGTGGGTCTGGTCGGGGAGGAGGTGGCGTACGTGGTCGTGCCGGCGGCCGAGGCCCGCGGCCTGTCGCCGAGCAATCTGTCGTGGCGGCTGGCAGAGTGGAGGCAGAGGCTGCTCCCCCGCGCCGCCGGTGGTCGAATGATCGCTTACCCGTGGGATCTTGTCGAGCACAACGGCGCGGCTCTCGAAGACGATTATCGGCACTGGCAGAAGGCCGGCGTGCCCGTCGCGCGCGGCGTCTCCCTCAGCGGCCCGCCCGAGCGCTGCCTGATCGCGGAGACGGCCGAAATCGAGCCGATGGTGCACATCGACACGACCAATGGGCCGGTGCTGATCGACAGCAAGGCGGTGGTCCACGCCTTCAGTCGCCTCGAGGGTCCGTGTTATATCGGGGCCGAGACGCGCGTGCAGAGCGCCCGCATCCACGGGGGCAGCATCGGGCCGCGCTGCCGCATCGGCGGCGAGATCGAGGCCAGCATCGTCCACGGCCACAGCAACAAGGCACACGACGGCTTTTTGGGGCACTCTTACGTCGGCGAGTGGGTCAATCTCGGCGCCGGCACACACACGAGCGACCTGCGCACCGATTACGGCCCGGTCCGCATGGTCCACAACGGACAATCCATCGACACGGGCCTGCTGAAAATCGGTTCGTACCTCGGCGATCACACGAAGACGAGCCTGAATACACTGTTCAACACCGGCACCGTGGTCGGCGTGTTTGCCCAGTTGCTGACGTTCGGCGAGTTGCTTCCGCGTGACGTGCCGTCGTTCTGCCGCTACGGGCGCGGCCAGTTGCACGAGCGCAGCGGCATGCGTGAGATGTTCGCCACGGCGGCGGCGGTGATGGCGCGACGACAGCGCGAATGGACCGAGGTTCATGCGGAATTGTTCTTCACCCTGTTCGAGCAGACGGCGGCCCAGCGGCGGCAAGCCGTGCGCGACAGCGAACAGCGCCGTCTGCGCCGCGTCGTGTGAAGTTCTTTCATTCCTAGGTACGTCAATGTCCGAGGAGGAACACAGAGGAGGGTTTGGAGATCGAGGCGGGAAAAGAGCGTTACTTCGATGAGGGCTCCACGGGACCTTCCTCGCCTCCCTCTCTCACTGTGTTCCTCCGCGGGCATTGACGATTGTCCCAGCCTGACGGCCACATTCCATTTACCCCCCAGGCCGAGAACGAGATAATTGTCGCGCAGTGGGTTGTACCGCCGTCGCGGTTGACCTTGCGAGGATGCGGACAATTCGTAAAAGGAAGATATGAGTATCGCGACGATCGTTTTCGATTTCGGCAACGTGCTCGGTTTTTTCAATCATCGCAAGGCCGCCGAGCAGCTGGCCGCGTACAGTCCGTTGTCGGCCGATGACATCCTCGACCGCTACCTCGATCCGCAGTTGGAGGACGACTTCGAGTCTGGCCGCATGAGCCTCGCCGCGTTTCGCGCGTTGGTGCGCCAGCGCTGCCGCGTGACGTGCAGCGATGCGCAGCTCGATCTGGCCATCGCCGACATGTTCGCGCCCAACGCGGAGGTGTGCGATCTGATACCGGCCCTGAAGCCGCGCTATCGCCTTGTACTGCTGAGCAACACCAACGAGCTGCACGCGGTCCACTTCCGCCGCCAGTTCGCCGACACGCTGGACCACTTCGACGCCTTGATCCTGTCGCACGAGGTCGGCCTGCGCAAGCCGTGCTCGGACATCTACGCCCACTGTCACAACGTCGCCGGTTCCAAACCGTCCGAGTGCGTGTTCGTGGACGACTTGCCGGCCAACATCGAGGCCGCCCGCGCCTGCGGCTGGCAGGGCATCGTTTATCATCCGGGACTCGATTTGCGCCGGGAGTTGCGGCGGTTGGGCGTCGAGTTGGATCCTTCGACTCCTGATAACGGGAGACTTCCATGAATCCTATCGAGCAGAATGATCCCGAAGTGTGGCAGGCCATCGCCGGCGAACGTCGTCGTCAGCAAACGGGCCTGGAGATGATCGCTTCGGAGAACTACACCAGTCCCGCCGTGCTGGCGGCGCAGGGTTCGGTGCTGACCAACAAGTACGCCGAGGGGTATCCTGGCCGCCGCTATTACGGCGGCTGCGAGTTCGTCGATGTCGCCGAGCGTCTGGCCATCGAGCGTGTGCTGAAACTGTTCGGCGCCGAGTCCGCCAACGTGCAGCCGCACTCGGGGGCGCAGGCGAACATGGCGGTGTACTTCGCCTGCCTGGAGCCGGGCGACACGATGCTGGCAATGAGCCTGTCTCACGGCGGTCACCTGACGCACGGTATGCACCTGAATTTCTCCGGCAAACTGTACCGCGTCGTTCACTACGGCGTCCGCGCCGACGATCAGCGCATCGACTACGATCAGGTCGCCCAACTGGCCCGCGAACACAAGCCGAAACTGATCGTCGCCGGGGCCAGCGCCTATCCGCGCACCATCGACTTCGGCCGGTTCGCCGAGATTTGCCGCGAGACCGGAGCGCGGTTGATGGTGGACATGGCCCACATCGCCGGCCTGGTGGCGGGCGATCAGCATCCCAGTCCGGTTCCGTGGTCGGACTTCGTCACCTCCACGACGCACAAGACACTGCGCGGTCCGCGCGCCGGCTTCGTGCTGTGCAAGAAGGACTGGGCGGCGAAGATCAATCAAGCGGTCTTCCCCGGAATGCAGGGCGGCCCGCTGATGCACGTCATCGCCGCCAAGGCCATCGCTTTCGGCGAGGCGCTGCAACCGCCCTTCCGCGCCTACGCCGCCCAGACCGTCGCCAACGCCCGCACGCTGGCGCACGAGCTGACGCAGCGTCAGTTCCGCCTGGTATCGGGCGGCACCGACAATCACTTGATGCTGGTGGACGTGACCTCGCGCGGCCTGACGGGCAAGGTGGCCGAGAAGGCGCTGGACGCGTCCGGCATCACCATCAATCGCAACGGCATCCCCTTCGACACGCGCCCCCCGCTCGATCCGTCCGGCATCCGCATCGGCACGCCGGCCCTGACGACCCGCGGCATGCGCGAGCCGGAGATGCGGCAGATTGCGGCGTGGATCGGCGACGTGCTCGCCGCCCCCGACGATACCGCGGTGCAGGTGCGCGTGCGTGGGCAGGTGCAGGAGTTGTGCCAGCAGTTCCCGGCGCCGGCGAACGCGGTGTAGAAGCGAACGGAGCCGCCCGTTTTGATAGGAAAACGAAAAACGAAGTACGGAGAGGACAAGCAGGATATAATGAGCTAGATGAGTATTGTTTGGGAGGACAACCATGAACAGGCGTGGGTTTTCCTTCTGGGGGATACTGATCGTTGCAACCGGTGGATTCTTGGCACTGCCGCCAACGAGCAGTGCTCAACAACCTATGCCCATCTATCAACCCCCTCTTAGCTCCTTGCCGAACTTCGGCTACTACAACCCTGCTCCCCCTTACCGCCCGATCACCTCCTATCCCTTTTTCGGGTATGGCTCCAGCTCCAGGTATGGCGGGCATTACCGTCTGTACTACGGTCACATTCCGCACATGGCCCGGATCCCCCACGATGAGAAGCCTCCCCCCGACTTGATGGCCCACCTCATCCTCCGGGTGCCGGCGGACGCCGAACTTTGGTTCAATGGGACGAAGATCGCGGCGGAGGGAACCGTCCGCAAATACGCCTCGCCGCCGCTGACTCCCGGACGCCGCTACACCTACTCCATTCGCGCGCAATGGCAGAAGAATGGGCAAACAATCAAGGCAACCCGTGAGGTGCACGTCAAGGCCGGCACTCACATCGACATGGATCTCACCAAAAACGACGAGATGGAAAAGTAACCTGCTTGACTCACGCGACCGTCACGGACTCCACTTCTCGGCTGTTCAGATCCAGCACGACGAACGTCTTCGGCCGCGCTCGGTGCAGAGCTCCCGGATTGATGATTCGCGTCGGACCGCTGCGATGCTCCTCGGCCTGGTGGGTGTGGCCGTAGAACAGGAAATCGTAATAGCCGGAGCGCTCCACGTCACGCAGCATCCGCTGATCGTCGCCGTGCAGAAATGCCAGCTTCACGCCCTCCAGTTCGACGCTGCCGAAATGATCGTGCAGCGTCGCACCGATATCGATCATCGCCGCGCGCAGTTCCTCCTTGTCGAGATCGCAGTTGCCGAACACGAAGTGCATCGTGAAGCCGCGAAACAGCGCCACCGTTTCCACATCGTCGATGTCGCCGCAGTGCAGGACGGTGGCGATGCCGCGCTGGCGCAGCTCGGCCAGGGCGAGGTTCACCATCAGACGGTTGCCGTGCGTGTCGCTGACGATGCCGATGCGCATGCTCGCTCTCCTACTTTTGGGGCGACTGTCGTTGTATCGGCTGCCGCGCAGCGGCGTCAATCCGCGTTGGCCGCCGCCGCCCGATTCGCTAACCTGTTAGGAAAGGAGACGGACGACCTCAACATGACCCGACGTTCCCGTGCCCGCGAAGTGGCCCTGCAACTGCTCTTTCAGCGCGACCTCAATTCCCACATCGACCGCGCCCCCATCGAGCGCTTCGTCCGCGAACGATTGCGCGAGGAAACGCTCGTGCCGTTCTGCCTGGGACTGTACGACGGCGTTCTTGCCAACCAGGCCGACATCGACCGCCGCCTGACGGAAGCGGCCGAGAACTGGCGGCTGGTGCGCATGGCCGTCGTCGATCGCAACGTCCTGCGACTGGGCGCTTACGAATTGTTGTACGTCCCCGAAACGCCGTCCCGCGTCGCGCTGGACGAGGCGATCGAGCTGGCCCGCCGCTACGGCTCGGCCGACTCGCCCGCCTTCGTCAACGGCGTCCTCGATCGTCTGTGTCAAACTCCTTCTCCTACCGCGTGAACATGCCCGCAGGTCAACCTTTCACCGCGTTGTGTCAGCTCGCCGCGCGCGGCCCGCAAACGGGGCGCGTCGATCTGCACGTCCACACCAACTTCAGCGACGGCGCCTACACGCCGGCGCAGGTCGTCGATCTCGCCCGCCGCGCCGGCCTGGCGGCGCTGGCGATCACCGATCACGACACGCTCGGCGCCGTGCCGGCGGCACGCGCGGCAGCGGCCGGCTCGACCCTGGAAATCGTGCCCGCCGTCGAGATCACCTCGGAATATCGCGGGCGCGAACTGCACTTGCTCGGCTACTTCGTCGCCCTCGATCACGCCGGGCTGACCGCCGCGCTGGCGGACATTCGCCGGCATCGCATCGAGCGATTTCGCGAGATGATCGAGCGATTGCGCGGCCGCGGCGTGTCCCTTGGGGAAGAGGAGCAGTGCGTGCAGGGGTCGCCGGAGGCGCTGGGCCGCCGTCACCTGGCGGAGATGCTGGTCCGCGCCCGCCGGGTGGCCAATGTGCGCGAGGCGTTTCAGCGTTACCTCGGCGACCGGGGCGACGTGGCCGTGCCGAAGAAACGGCTGCCGGTGGCCGAGGCGACCGTCCTGGTTCACGACGCGGGCGGCGTTGCGGCGTGGGCGCACCCGCCTTATGATTGCACGCAGGAGAACCTGGCCGAGCTGCGCGACCTCGGTCTGGGGGCCGTGGAAGTCGAGTATCCCGATGTCCGCCGTTCGCGCATTCTGCAACTGCGCGGCTGGGCGGAGCAATTGAACCTGGCGGTGACGGGCGGCAGCGATTGCCACGGGCCGGGCCGGCGCAGCGTCGGCTCCTGCACCATCTCCGCCGCCGAGTTCGCTCAGCTTCGCCCGCGGTAGGTGCCGCTCGGCTCGCGGCACCCGTGGTCCGGCTCGGCTCGCCGGACCTACCACATGGTATCGAGGTGCGTCATGGTCTTTCGCGGCTTGTACGAAAAGTTCAAAACCGGACTCGCCAAGACGCGCGGCGTCTTCTCCGGCATCGCCACGCTCTTCCGCCTGCGCGGCAAGGTGGACCGCGATTTCCTCACCGAATTGGAGAAACGCCTTTACCTCGCCGACGTCGGCACCGGCGCTACCAGCGAGATCATCGACAAGGTGCGCCAGTCGTTTCTCGACAAGGAAATCACCGGCGACGTGGAAGCGTTCGTCAAGCAGCAGTTGAAGGACATGCTCACGGCCGGTGAAGGCATCAACTACAACCCGAACGGCCCGACGGTCGTCATGGTGGCGGGCGTCAACGGCTCCGGCAAAACGACCTCGATCGCCAAGCTGGCGCGCCGGCTCCAGCAGGACGGCAAGAAGGTGATCGTAGCGGCTTGCGATACATTCCGGGCGGCCGCCGTCGAGCAGCTGACCATCTGGAGCCAGCGGATCGGCTGCGAGATCGTCAAGAACCAGCAGGGCAGCGACCCGGCCAGCGTGGCGCACGATGCTTGCGACCGCGCCCGCGCGCGCGGCTTCGACGTGCTGATCGTGGACACCGCCGGCCGGCTGCACACGCAGACGCACCTGATGCGCGAACTGGAGAAGATCCACCGCGTCGTCACCCGGCAAATCGAGGGCGCGCCGCACGAGGTTCTGCTGGTCCTCGACGCCACCACCGGACAGAACGCCATCGCCCAGGCCGAGAACTTCAAGAAGACGGTGCAGTGTACCGGCATCATCCTGGCCAAGCTCGACGGTACCGCCAAGGGCGGCGCCATCTTCGCCATCAAGCAGAAGCTCGGCCTGCCGGTCAAGTTCGTCGGCGTCGGCGAAAAGCTCGACGATCTCGAACCGTTCGACCCCGATTCCTACGTGGAAGCGCTGTTCGCCTAACTTGCCCAGCCCGCGCCGCCGGCAGCGAGCCGGCTTGACAGGGCGCGGCGAATCGCTACAACCCCGGACCTCCATTGCGAGAGGTTTCCTGCCGCGGCTTTCTTACCGCCCTCCAGCGAGCGCCACACGGCGGTCCTGGAAGAAAGGCCGATTCACGCAGGGAGGGGACCATGCGAAATGTTAATTGTTGGGAGGAGTTCCGACCCTGGCGGGTCGGGGCGACGTTGCTGCTCGCCGGCTTGGCCTCCGGGTGCGGAACCACCCGCGGCTCCGACACGACGCGCACCGCCACCGAGCAATTGCTCATCTCGCACTCCATCGACGACACTGTGTCCAATCTCGACTTCCGCATGTTGGCGGGCCGGCGCGTCTTTCTGGACACGCAGTTCCTCGACGGCATAACGGACAAGGGCTATCTGATAAGTTCTCTTCGCCAACATTTGCTGGCTTGCGGCTGTCTCTTGCAGGAGGACCGCAAGAGCGCGACCTATGTGGTGGAGGCGCGGTCGGGCGGTATCGGCACGGACCGCAACGACTTGCTGGTCGGCGTGCCGCAGATGACGATTCCTTCCGTTATGCCCGGCATCCCCAGCGGCATGATTCCGGAAATCCCCCTGGCCAAGAAGACCAATCGTCGCGCCGTGGCCAAGATCGCCGTCTTCGCCTACAACCGCGTCAGCGGCGAGTCGGTCTGGCAATCCGGCGCTGTCGAGGCCGTCACCGCCGAACGCAACAGCTGGCTGTTCGGCACGGGACCGTTCCAGAGAGGCACATTGATCCACGGCACCGAGTTCGACGATCAGCGTATCGTGGTGCCGATGCTGGACAAGCAGGTGAAGGAACCGACCTACGCGGTGGTGTCCGTCACGGCGCCCGCCGTCTGGAAGTCCGGCCCCCTTCGCGATGCCGCTCTCCCGAAGGACAAAGACAAGATGGCGAGCGGAGCCAAGCCTGCCGGCGGCGACGGCAAAGTGATTCCAGCGTCGGCGGAAGAGAAGGCCAAATAGCGGCCGCGCTCGCATTTCTGTGCTTATGCCCTATGCTTTTCTTGTCGCCCCAACGATGGCGCGGACAGGGGAGGACGGCGGCGTATGAGCGATATTTGTCTGGTGACGGGAGGAGCGGGTTTCATCGGTTCGCACCTGGTCGAGGCGCTGGCACGGCAAGGCCGACCGGTGCGCGTGCTCGACGATCTGAGCACCGGATTGCAAGCCAACCTGGCGCACGTTCAACCGGCCCCGGAGATACTCGAAGGCGATGTCGGCGACGCCGCCGCAGTCCATCGTGCCATGAACGGCGTCGGCGTGGTCTTTCATCTGGCCGCCCTTGCCTCGGTGCAGCGCAGTGTCGAGAAGCCGGAGGACACCCATCGCGTTTGCGCCACCGGCACGCTCAACGTCCTTGACGCCGCCCGCCGCGCCGGCGTGCGCCGCGTCGTCTATGCCGCCAGCAGCAGCGCCTACGGAATTCCCCACGGCGATGTGCAAACCGAACGCGATCCCCTTCAGCCGCTCTCACCCTACGCCGCCGCCAAGCTCGCCGGCGAACTGTACGCGCAGTCGTTCACGGCCACTTACGGTTTGGAGACGGTGCGGCTGCGTTTCTTCAACATCTTCGGTCCCCGCCAGCGGGCCGACAGTCCGTATTCCGGCGTGATCGCCCTGTTCACGGCGGCGCTGACGGCGGGACGGACGCCGATCATTTTCGGCGACGGTCTGCAATCGCGCGATTTCACGTTCGTCACCGATGTGGTCCAGGCGCTGACACGAGCCGCCGAGGCGCCGGGAGTTTCGGGGCAGGTTTACAACATCGGCACCGGCCGCGCTACCAACCTTCTCGAACTTGTTGCGGCGCTCAATCGTCAACTGGGCACGAACATCGCTCCGCAGCTCGCTCCGTCTCGCGCCGGCGATGTGCGGCACTCGCGCGCCGACATCGCCGCCGCCCGCCGCGATCTGGGCTACGAGCCGTCCATCGCGTTCGAGGACGGCCTGGCACAGACGCTGAACTGGTATCGTCAGCAGATCTGATTCTAACTTTTTGACAGCCAGCCCGCAGCGCCAGCAAGGGTATCCCTTGCTGGCGCTGCGGGCTGGCAAGTCATTCGCCAGTTGCTCTTTTCTCGTCTGACTGCTTTGGTCACAATGGGGCCAATCGTGGAGATGTATTCCCACAAATCAACTTGAGCCGGCCTCGGCGAGGGATCGCTGGGGCTTCCTCCTCGACAAGGAGTTGTCATGGTCATCGGAGGTGAGTTGGGCTATCGGGTGTTACAGCGTTTCCCCACCCCGCCGAGCTGGCAGTCGCGTCTGACCGATTCTTCCTCGCCGACTCCGGGTAAACTGGAAAGCTACTGGGGCGCCTCGATCTGGGACCAACTCGCCGGCCGCACCGTCATCGACTTCGGCTGCGGCACCGGCGGCGACAGTATCGAGATCGCCCGTCACGGCGCCGCTCGCGTCATCGGACTCGACATCGTACCGCAAGCGCTGGCGGTCGCCGAGCGGGCCGCGAAACAAGCGAACGTCGCCGACCGCTGCCGCTTCCAAACCACAACCGACGAAAAGGCCGACGCGATCCTCTCCCTCGACAGTTTCGAGCATTTCGGCGATCCGGCCGGCGTGCTGCGCACAATGGCCGATCTCCTGAAGCCCGGCGGCACGGCCTACGTCTCGTTCGGCCCGCCGTGGCTGCATCCCTACGGCGGCCACAGTTTCTCGGTGTTTCCCTGGGCGCACCTGGTCTTCACGGAACGCGCGCTGCTGCGCTGGCGTTCGCGCTACTGCCAGGACGGCGCAACGCGCTTCGGCGAGGTGCGCGGCGGGCTGAATCAGATGACCCTTCGCCGCTTCGAGCGCCTGGTCGCGGACAGCCCGCTCCAGACGGTGGATTTCACCGCCATCCCCATCCGGCCGGTTCGTCTGCTCCACAACCGGTTGACGCGCGAGTTTTTCACGTCGATGGTGCGCTGCAAGCTGATGCGAAAACGCTCGTGGATGCAGTTCGTCACCCGCACGGCGCGGGAAGGATAGGCCGCATCACCCTCGCTCCGCCGAGTCGGCGGAATGTGCTGTCTGGGATTGGGGCTTCGGTGAAGGCTGCGCCCGCCGGCCGGCGAAGCGGAACCACAGCGTCCACAGGCGATTTCCGGCCGAAAGACGTTCGCCGGAAGGGCGGTCCACCGCAAGTCGGTCCTTCCAGGTCAGGAACGGCTTTTCGATCAACCGATAGGACAACAAGGCGGCCAGGAAAATAACGAGGAGGTTCTGCGGAAACGAGCAGAGCCAGGCCGGCCGATCGTTCGCGCACACCAGGACGTGCCAGAGATAAATGCTGTAGGAGAGAACGCCCAGGCCCACGGCCACGGGGTGGTTCAAGACGCGGCCCCACAAGCCGGACGGTCGGGACAGAACGGCCCACATGAGCACGGCAATAGTGAGGGAGTTGATGTCGTTGGCCACGGCAAGGCCGAGACGCAGCACGACCGGGGGGAGCAGGGACGTGCCGAGCACACGAGAGAAGCAGACCTGCGACGCCGCAAAGACCAGCAGGAGCAGGACGAGTCGGCCGGGGGTGACAAACGCATCCAGTCGGCGACGCCAGGCCGGTTCGCGGGCCAGGAAGGCCAGCCCGCACCCGACCGCGATGTCGTCGATGCGCGTGAAGGTCAAAAGATCAATCGGAACACCCGGATAGGCCAGGAGAATCCAACGGAGCAAGAAGGCCATCGCCAGGCACGCGGGGATGGCTCGCAAGCACCACCGCAGCGGCAAGACGGCCATCAACAGCGGCCAAAGGAGGTAGAAATGCTCCTCGACGCACAGCGACCACAGATGGCTCATCAACGACGGCAGCGGAGCGGGCAGAAAGTTGACGGTGTAGGTCGCCGCGGCCAGCCAGTGACGCCCGCCGAAGTGAGCCGATCCGCAGACATCAAGGATCGCCAGCAGCAACAAGTAGACCGAGTAAACCGGAAGGATACGGAGGGCGCGGCGAAGATAGAAGTGGCCGAGATGCACGCGGCCCGTGCGTTGGACTTCACGCAGCATCAGAGTGGTGATGAGAAAGCCGCTGAGGACGAAAAAGAGTTGGACCCCGAGGAAGCCGCAACGCCCCCGGAGCGCGCGCAGGGACAGCAAATGGTCACCCGGAAAATGGGAATGCGCGAAGATGACCAGGAGAATCGCCACGGCCCGCAACCCGTCCAGGCAAGGGATGCGGCCCCGGTCGAGCCAGGTTGGAGAGGCGAAGGGAATCGAAGCGGGGCGCGTGATTCGATAGAGGGGGGACATCCTGTCACCTCCGTGAGGCAGAGCAATCGAACGGCGCGCCGACGAGTTTCCTTCCCCGATCGACGGCCAAGGTGAGCAATGTTTCAGAATTCTATCCGCGCGCCAACAGTGCTTTCAAGTCGGTTTCGACCGCGTCCGCGAATTGTCGAATGTTCACTCGGAATACAGTTCATCCAGCGGAAAGGCGTATTTCGCCAGCACGACGTTGCGGCGCAATTTAAGGCTCACCGTCAGTTCGTCGGCGGCGACGCTGAACGGCTTCGGCACGACAAGGAATTTCCTAACTTGCTCGGCTGGCGACACATCGACCAGTGCCGCCGCGATGCGGCGCTGCAACAGGTTCGTCACCTCCACAGGGACGGCTTCCTCGATATGGCTGTTGAGCGTCACGCCTTCGACGGCGAGGGCGGCGCGGACGTTCTCCCAGTGCGGCACAATCAGCGCCGTCAGGAAGTTTCGGCCCTCGCCGGAGACGACTGCCTGATCGATGCACGGATCGGCCGTGAGCAGTCCCTCGATGAAGGCCGGCACGATCTTTTTGCCGTTGGACAGAACGAGCAATTCCTTCTTGCGGCCGGTGATCTTGAGGAAGCCGTCGGCGTCCAGTTCGCCGAGGTCGCCGGTGTGGAACCAGCCCTCGCGGATCGCCTCGGCGGTGGCGGTTGGGTTCTTCCAGTAGCCTTTCATGACGTGCGGGCCGCGCGTCAGCACCTCTCCGTCGGGTGCGATTTTCACCTCGACGCCCGGCAGCGGCCGGCCCACGGTTTCCAGCTTGTACGCCTCCTTCGAGTTGAACGAGATGACCGGCGAGGTTTCGGTCAGTCCGTAGCCTTGCAGCACCAGCACGCCGGCATCGGCATAGGCGCGGGCCACCGGATACGGCAGCGGCGCTCCCCCCGAGGACACCCAGTTGACACGCGGGCCGAATACGTCGCGCAGTCGTTGCGCCACGATTCGCGGATCGGGGTCGGCCGCCGTCGTCAGCACTTTCTCGTAGAAACGCGGCACCGAGGCCATGTGCGTCGGCCGCACGTCAGCGAGATCCTGCACGAGCGTCTCGACGGACTCGGCGACGCACAGCAGTGTGCCGGAACCCAGCGTGCTGTAGTGATCGACGGTGCGCGCGTAGATGTGCGTGTACGGCAGCCAACTCAGCACCACGTCGTCGGGTTGCTGGCCGGAGCGCTCCAGGCTGGCCCAGACGTTGCTCAGCAAGTTGCCGTGCGTCAGCATCACGCCCTTGGGATTGCCGGTCGTGCCGGACGTGTACATGATCGTCGCCAGGTCGTCTGGCCCCAGCGCGGCCTCGCGGCGCTGCAACTCCGCCGCCAGCTGCGGCAATGCTCGCCGGCCGCGCTGCCGAAACGACTGCCAGGAGATGAGATCGTCGTGCCCCGCTATCGCCGCGTTGTCGAAAACGACGATGGCGCGCACTCGCGGCAGTTGCCTGCGGATTTGCAGCACCTTGTCGAGTTGCGTGCGGTTGGACACGAACAGGAAGCTGACCTCGGCGTCGTCGAGCTGGAAATGGATCTGCCGTGCCGTCAGCGGCGCGTGCGGCGGTACATTGATCGCGGCGGCGGTGAGGATGGCCATGTCGGCGATCAGCCAATCGACGCTGTTTTCGGCGACCATGCCGACGCGATCACCCGGCGCAACGCCGGCTGCCACGAGCGCAGCGGCGGCGGCGAGCGATTCCGTCCGGTACTGCTCCCAGGTCACGTCATGCCAAATGCCGTGCCGCTTGAAACGCAGGGCCGGACGCGGTCCCAGGCGCTCGGCCTGACGGCGGTGCAGTTCGACAAGATTGCGCTCGTTCATGGACTTGCTATCCCGATCGCCAAAGCTGTAGGGTGGGCAGACGAAGGAGGCCCACCACACCATACACGAAGCGCGGCTACGGCTTCACCCGCTCGACCTGAAACCGCAGAGTGAAACGCCCGGAGCGTGAGGAGAGATCCACGCTCCCATCCTCCGCCAACGTCACGGCCGATTCGCCCACTTTCGCCGACATCGCTTTCCATCCCGGCGGCAGCGGCAAACGGAGGGACCAATGATCGGGACGGCGCGACGGCGCGGTGATGTGCGCCACCACCTCACTGCGGCTCAACCGCGATTCGATCCGAAACGACATCTCGCCGAACATCGTCGGCGCGCGTTCGACCTTCAGCACAGCCCCATCCATCAGCCATCGGCCGGGAGCGGCGTAAAGCAGACGCAGCGTGTCCGGTTTGCCGTCGTTCGGCCAGTCCTGAATGAGTAGGTAACGCAGCGTGGTCAGAAACATGGCGTTGCTGGCGCTGTTGGGCGGCAGGTACATCGAACGGCCGAGCCGGTCGCCGTGCAGGAAGCGCGTTCCCTCGGCGCCGATGAACGTCTCGCGCGTCATGGCCTGGGCGAGCTGGCCGTAAAAACCCGCCAGGGCGTGTCCTCGATCATCGCGGCGCAGCAGCGCCAGCATGTAACGCAGACCGTACAGGACATTGACGCCCGGCTGATTGTCGAACTCGCCCTGGTGCGGCGTGCTGCGGATCATGCCCATCGCCACGCCGCCGTGGCGGCGAAGGTACTCGATCATCCACGTTTCGCGCTCCGAGCCGGACGCGAAGATCCCGGAGCCGAGGACGTAAGGGGCCATCAGATCGTAGTAACTCCCTCGGCGCGTCGCCGTTAGTGGGTTGTGGGGCTGCTCCGAACCGAGCAATTCAATTGGGATGAACGGCGGCTGGGCGTCGCGCCGCTCGCTCTTGACCACGGCCTTGAGGATGGCTTCTCGATACTCCTTCGCCTCGGCCGCGAGTCGTTGAGCTTGCTCGCGCTCGCCCATGTCGGCGAGGACGGCGGCCATGTCGCGCAGGCCGCGCCAGCAGTTGGCGTTGGAGCTGAGCGAAATCACCTGCTGTTTGATGTCGCCGGCGTAGCGATCGGGCGGCAGAAGGCCGTTCGATTTCTGACGGTTATCGCGGATCAAATCCACGACGGGCTTCCACGCCCGCTCCTTCGCGCGGATGAAATCGGCATCGCGGGTCAGCCAGAAATAGTGGGCCAGCAATTGCAACTTGTGTCCGGCGACGTGAAAGCGCGTGGTTTGCCGCTGGAAATCGAGGAGAGGGCCGACCATGCCGCGCGCGTCCCGCGCGAAACCGTACAGCAGCAGCGCGCGTGTGGCGTCGCCGCACTCGGACTCGTAAAGGTGATCGTAGGCGTTGCCGGCGCTGTAGTGCATACGGTCGCCGACGGCGATCAGGAAATTGCCGAGGACGAGCGAACGCCAGGCGTTGTTGACGATCGGCTCCGGGACGTCCAGCGTCATCCCGCGCCGCAGCAGCGTTCGCCAGTCCTCGACGCACGCTTTCCGCTCTTCGTCATAACGGGTGACGGAAACGGCGGATGGTCTTGGCAGCAGCGTCGTCAGCACGACCAGCACCGCCGTTTGTCCGGGTCGCAGGCGGACGCGCAGCTCCTTCATGTCGCTGTCCCAGCGCCAACCGGCATCGAACAGGACAAGCCCGTGGCCCTCGCTATCGCGGACCGATCCTTCCGCGGCGGTCAAAGCGTCGTCTCGGTGGATGCGAGCCGCGATCGTACCGGCGGCGCCGCGCACCGTGAAGGACACGCACACCGCCCCATGCTCGGCCAGCGCTCCGCGCACTGGAGCAAACGCTTCCTGTTCGTAAGTCGTCTCCCCCCGCTTGTAAGCAATACGCACGATCGGCAGATGTCCCTCGGCGTAGCGAGGGCCGTCCAGACGTTCGAGATCGTCGCCGAACGGCTCGGCTTTGTCGCCGATATGGAAATGCACGGG
Organism: Gemmataceae bacterium; assembly: GCA_036557825.1. Taxonomy (GTDB): domain Bacteria; phylum Planctomycetota; class Planctomycetia; order Gemmatales; family Gemmataceae; genus JAJPHU01. The sequence continues at coordinate 8,162 of DATBGU010000041.1, read as the reverse complement.
AAAGCCGACCTCGCGCCACATCGGCTTCTTGTCGGCGCGCGCGTTGATCGCGCTGCCGTTGCTGACCCAGCGCGCCTTGATACGCGCCTTGGGAGCACTCAGCACAATCGGGTAATGCCGGAAGGCCGTGTTGACGTAGCGGAGGGGCGGCAACAAATCCTTGAAGAATTCGTAGCTCGGTCCGTCGGGCTGGCACAGTGATGCCTCGCCCCAAACATCTCGCCGGGAATCGGCCATCTCCTTGACGGAGGGTAAGCGCTTCGCCGGTTCCTCCGCGGCGTGGACCGCGACGCCGGCGCTCAGAATCACGAGCAGAGATATCATGGCGCGAGCCATCGGGGCACTTCCAATGCCGAATCGATAATGAAGTCCTGGAGTATCCGTCAGACGTTCTCCAGTTCCGTATCGCGCAGATCGGTCACGAACATGTGGCCGGGCTTGTGCGTCAGCAACAGCGACGGCCGGGCGTGCATGGCGACCGCTTGCGGCGTGACGCCGCAGGCCCAGAACACCGGCATCTCGCCAGGACGAATCTCGACGGCATCGCCGAAGTCGGGGCGCGAGATGTCATGGATACCGATGGCCGCGGGATCGCCGGCGTGGACTGGTGCACCGTGCGCCAGCGGGAAACGCTTGCAGATCGACGCCGCCTCCTCGACCTGCGGCGGTGTTAGCGGCCGCATGGACACGACCATCGGACCGGCGAAAACGCCTGCGGGATGACAAGCGAGGTTTGTTCGATACATCGGCACATTGCGGCCCTGCTCGATGTGCCGCACGGGAAGGCCCGCCTTCAGCAGGGCGTTCTCGAACGTGAACGAACAGCCGAGCAGGAAACCAACCAGATCGTCGCGCCACCAGGCGAGCAGGTCGCGCGGCTCGTCGATCAGCTCGCCGTAACGGTAGGCGCAGTAGCGCGGTACATCGGTGCGAAGATCGGCTCCCGGCGCGACTTTCCGCGGTTCGGGACAGCCGGGATCGGTAACATCGAGCAGTGGGCACGGCTGCGGGTTACGCTGGCAAAAGAGCAGAAAATCGAACGCGATGTCGCGCGGCACGACCACGAGGTTCGCCTGCACGTAACCCAGAGCCAGACCGGGCGTCGGTCCCGTCAACTCTCCGCTGCGGGCCTGTCGTCGCACTTGCTCGCCCGTCGCCGTTCGCAAGTCAACCATCTTCGCTCCCCAGCAGTTCGCCCATCCGCCGCAGCGGTTGGATGTAATCCTCGAACGACAAGCCATCGACCGAAACCGTGGGCCGGGTAGTGATGCCGTCTACGAGTGGTCCTTCCTCAACCATAACACGCAACAGCTCGCGCTCGCGCTCGATGTCGAACAGCGCGGAGGGCAAGCGCCGGCCGCGCAGAATGGCTACGCCGGCGGCCAGCGCGTAGGCGCCCCAGTTGCTGACGCCCGCGACGATGAGACGATCCGTCGGCACCCGGCAGGCGATGATTTCGCCATTTGGGATGTTGCGACAGATCGTGTCCAACGGGATCTTGCCCATGCCGATCTCGTTGCCGCCGTCGCCGATGCCGATGGTGCAAAGCGGAGGTGTCCGGCGAGCGGCGTGCTCGAACAGCAGATGAGCGGGGTTCGTCTCGTCGGTGATGTCGCGGCCGCGCATATTGCGGCAGCGGTCGTCCGGTCCCGGTCCCACGCGCTCCAGGGCGATGAGATGGGTCATGGGTATCTTCGTGCGATAAGGACTCCAATCGCGATCCAAGAACGCGGCCCAGGCATGGTTCCGAGCCGGCAACGTAGCAACGTCTGTGGCTCCGCGAAGTTCGCAGGCGTCGAATCCAATCTCCAATGGCCGCCGGCAAGAAGGGTCGCAAATCAGCGCAACCTTGATCCCGAGCGGGATCAAGGCCCGCGCCAAAAACAACGCGCCGAGCGGGCCGTCGGTTTCGTTGTAGAAGGGGAGATCGCCCGTAACAATCGGAAAGCCGGTAACGACAGCGAGGGCGGCGTGAGGCGCTTCGGCAATGCTCCGGCAGGCGTCGGCTAGGTCGTCGCGGCAGGCAGTGAAAAGATTGTCCACCGGATCGCGCGCCAGGCCGCGATTGCCGACATCCTGCTGGATGATCTCACGCAGTTTGTCGAGCAGAGCATCGCTCATGGTTGGGCCTCGCGCAGCAGGTAAGCGAAGCGGCCGCGCCAGCCGCGCGGCACCTCGGCGGTGAGAGTTATCGGCTCGTAGCGGATGGGGTGCAGAAAAGTCAGGGCGCGGGCGTGCAATCCGATGGCCCGGCCGAACGTGTGGACGGCCCCATACTTGGCGTCGCCGTAGATGGGGTGGCCGTGATGGGCGAGTTGGACGCGCAACTGATGGGTGCGGCCCGTCTGCGGTCGAACCTCCAACCAGGTCAGTCCGCCGTGGGCGGCGCGGCGGTGATAGTGCAGCAGGGCTTGCCGGGCGCCCCGCTCGCCCGGCTCGACGATCTCGACGCGGCCCGCTTCCTTGTTCTTGCACAACCAATCCTCCAACGAGCCAGCCGACCGGCTCACGTCGCCCTCGACGATGGCCCAGTAGATCTTCTCGATGCTGCCGTCGCGGAACTGCTGGGCGAGGCGGGCCGCCGCCTTGCTGGTGCGCGCGAACAGCAGTACGCCGGACACCGGCCGGTCCAGCCGATGCACGACGCCGAGAAAAACATTTCCGGGCTTGTGATACTTGTCCTTCAAATAGGCCTTGACGGCGCGGTCGAGCGTCTCCTCGCGGCCCTCGTAGTGGGTGCTGAGGACGCCGCTCGGCTTGATAACGGCGAGACAGTGGTTGTCCTCGTAAAGGACTTCGACGGATGGTGGGTTCACGCGGTCGCTCCCGCAGGCGCGGCTCCGACGTGGGCCGACGACGTGCGGATTATTGTAGCCAATCGCTGGGCGAGCGTGGGAATCGGATGGGATCTCCCCGAGACGGTGCAAGCCGCTGCCGACTATTCAGTAGGCGTTGCGGTGGATGAAGCCGTGCAAGAGAGTCATCCACAGGATGCGCATGTCGAGCCACGGCGTCCAGTGCGTGATGTAGTAGAGGTCGTATTGCAGGCGCTTGCGCAGCGACGTGTTGCCGCGCCAACCGTGGACCTGCGCCCAGCCGGTGATGCCGGCCTTGACGCAGTGACGCGCCATGTAGTTGGGAATAGTCTTGCTGAACTGCTGGATGAACACCGGGCGTTCCGGCCGCGGACCCACCAAGCTCATGTCGCCCATCAGGACGTTCCACAACTGCGGCAGTTCGTCGAGACTGGTCTGCCGCAGGAACGCGCCCAGCCCGGTCCGTCGCCCATCGTGCTTGACCGCCCACACCGCTCCGGTATGCTGCTCGGCATCGACGCGCATGCTGCGGAACTTCAGCATGTGAAACGTCCGGCCGTTCAACCCGCAGCGCTCCTGGCGATAGAAGATCGGACCCGGACTGCTCAGCTTCACCAGCAGCGCAATCAGCCCCAACAACGGCGACAACACGACGAGACCGATCGCCGACAACACGCCGTCCATGACGCGCTTGACGACGATGTTCAGGCCGAAATGCGGACTTTCGCGCAAACCGATCAACGGCAATCCGTCGAGGTTGGTGGTCGTCAGCGACAGGCCGGCAAGGTTCGGCACGTCGCAAACCATGCGCACCTCGACCAACGAACGCGAGAGGATGGCGAAGACGCGGCGGGCGTCGTCAGTACGGTCCAGCGGCAGAGCGACGAAGACGTGTTGCACACCGTATTTCCGGATCAACTCCGGCAGATCGGCGAAGCCGCCCAGCACATCCAGATCGCCGGACAGCCGGTTGGTCTGCTCATCGACGAAGCCGATGTTTTTGATGCCCAGCCAGTTGACGCGCTGCAAAACGCGCGACATTTTGCGGGCGGCACGACCGGCGCCGACGATGATGGAGAACGTCTGGTTGTAGCCGCGGCTGCGCAGCGTGCGGATGACCGCCCACGCGGCGCGGCGGCCGACTACCACCAGGGCCACGTTCACCACCCAAAAGATCAGGATCGTGGCCCGCGATTCGTAGGGATCGTGCAGGAAAAAGATGGTCGCCATGACCAGCAGCGACAAGAGCAGGCTGCCCTTGAACACGGCCACCATTTCCTCGCGGAAGCGGCGCAGGCGGCCGACGTTGTAGTGTCCGGCCAGCCGGTAGGCGACGGCGCATAGCACCCACAATAGCGGCACGCGCCGCCAGCACAGGTAGAAGGCCGGCGCCATCTTCTCCATTTGCAGCCAGCCGGACTCGAAGCGCAGATAATAGGCCAAAAACCAGGCGGCGGTCGTTAGAGTCAAGTCGGTGACAAGAAAGGAGGAGGCGAGCAACTGGCTGCGTTGATGGATCATGATCTTCCCCATCCGTGGGGCAGGCCAGGAGCTTCCTGCCGCGAAATTACCGCACTGGAACCGCGAAGTCTTATCATGATAGCCGTTGCGCTGTCAAGAGCCGCTAAACGGGGTCCAAGGGATCTCCCCTTGACATGCGCCGCCGCACCTGGCATAACGCCGCCCCTTAGTCTGAACGACCAGTGCCGGTACAGGATCCGGTGATGCCGTGCGCAGCGACGGGGCGAAACCTCGGCCCCGATAGATGCTGCTGCGCCGAGGGCGGCGCGGGCGCGGCTTGCGGCGAGGGGGTAGGAATGCGGCGAACTCTGACAACGGCATGCATCGCCGCGGCGGCCCTCGCGCTGGCCGGCTGCTCGACCGGGCCGTTGCAGGAAAACCCGTCCCTCATCCGCCCCGATCTGCTCGTCCCCCAGGAGAACCCGCTGTACATTCCGCAGGGGCCGGACGCCTACGACAAGGTGTTTCAGAAAGCGCTCGACGTGGTCGATGACTTCTGGGAGATCGCCTACTCCAACCGCTACGAGGGCCGCATCGAGACGCACCCCAGCGTCGCTCCCGGACTCGAACAGCCGTGGAAGCCGGGCAGTCCCGACTTTTATCAGCGCTTGCTGGCGTTCTTCCAGTCGATCCGCCATCGCTGCATCCTGGTCATTTCCCCGGCCGACAACGGCGGCTATTACATCGACGTGAAAGTGCTGAAGGAACTGGAAGACCTACCCAGTCCGATGCGCGCCACCGCGGGCGCCGCCAGCTTCCGTTTGAACAGCACCATCGAACGGCAGTTCGAGGTGATCGAGCAGCCCATCTACGAATCGAACTGGATCCCCATCGGCCGCGATTTCAAATTGGAGCAGGTGATCCTCGATCGTCTGGCCCACTGCAATTTCAACTCGTTGCCGCGCCCCGAACCCGTGCGGGGACCGTAAACGAACGAACGACTAGCCCGGAGCGCCAGCGACGGGCGCCCGTCGCTGGCGCTCCGGGCTAGTCGGCAACAAGCGAGCGCTTGGCGCGGTGGCACCAGACACCGAGCAAGCGGAACATAAAGGTGATACTGAATAGCCCGCTGGTCCAGCAGCCTATCAGAAGCAGCCAGACGAAAATAGGTTGGTGCCGCCCCGCGAGGACGAGGAAAGCGGCATAGCCGTGAACGCACGCCAGGACGGGGGCAACAAGGACCGGGGCGATGGAACGGTAACGCAGGTGGCACAGGAGTTGTGCAATACGCGCGGGATTGGCGTCACGCAGACGATTGCTTTGGGCCGAGCAGACCACGGCCAAGAACCAGTACCCCAGGGCCAGCACGATCAGCTCGGCAACAATCGCGCGATCCAAAGTCGTCAGATCGCCGCCGTAAAGCCAGAAACATCCGGCGAACACCAGGGGGACTATGGGGCCAGCGAAAAAGCAGATCAGCCAGCGTGAACTGCTTTTCAGCATGGCGAGGAAGCTCCGGCTGGGCCAGTACAATCCCGGTCCCTCGCCGGCCAGCGCGGTGAGCAGGGCGCACTCCACGGTGATGTAGGTGAAGCTGAGAGCCAGCAGCGACCCGAGCAGCAGGACGGCGTAGGGGAGCCATTCCCTTCGGGACAGTTCGGAGAAACGGGGCAACTCCGGTATCATCAGGGTGAGGAAAAAACTCCCCGTAGCCAACCCCACCGCCAGCGACGACAGCAATCCCCAGTTGAGAAATGGATAGGCCAGGCACTGATACCAGTGCGTCTCCAGTTGACGCCGCCGGCGCACGTGCGGGGCGCGCCACGGGATCGAGAAGGGGATTGCCGACCATTTGAACGGCGAGTCCGCCGGCGGATCGGCGGTGACGGTCGCGGCACCCTCGGTGCCCAATGAGTCCGTCGGTGCGCCGCCGCGCAGGCGTCGGCGTTCCTGCGGCGTCAGCGGAGCGGCGGTCGTGCCGGCGTGCGTCGGCCGCAGCGATGGAATGCCCACGGGCGCGCCGCAGCGCGGACACATGGAGCGGCGCGCCGCCATCTCATCGCGGGCACGCAGATGCTTGCCGCAGCTGCAAATGAACTTGATGGACATGATCCACCGCCCCGGCCTTATGGGGCGCGCAGCGTCCGCAGGAACGCGACGACCCACGCTTGCTCGTTTTTGCCGAGGGAGGCGAAGTTCTGCGCCGACTTGGCGGCCTGGCCCTGATGCAGTTCGATCGCTTTTTCGAGCGAGTGCGCTCGGCCGTCGTGCAGATACGGCGCGGAGTCGGCCACGCCCCACAGAGGCGGGGTGCGCCATTCGCCCGGCGACGGACCATCGCCCGGAGTGGTGTCCGGCACGGTTTGCGGTGGCGGATCGTTGTAGGAGCCGCCGCCCTCCAGTTGTTGGCCCATGTCGTGCAGCAGCAGATCGCTGTACAATCCTTCGATCCCGCCGACGTCCGGCGTGTGACAATCCGCGCAGCCGATGCGATGGAACAACCGTTTGCCGGCGATGGCCCGATCTCCGTCCAGGGTGCTTGCAACGGGAGTTCGTTCGACCGGGCGCGACAACGAGGCGACGAAGTCCGTGATTTGATCGCACTGCTCTTTCGTCAGGTCGAGGGCAACCGGCTGATACGACGGCTTGCCGAGCGGGCGCGGCTGCGCCTGTCCGGGGTTGCCGAGTCCGAGTTCGTTGGCGCAGGCGGCTTGCACGAACGCCGACAGGGTGGCGCTCTGGGCCTTCCAGCCGAAGTGTCCAATGCGTCCGTCGGCGAGTCGCAAGGCGCGGCCGATGGGCAGTGTTTCACTCTTGGTCGAGGCCAGACCCCACTTCAGGCGCTGCTTGCGTTCGTTGGCGATGAGGATGCGATCGGGCAAGGCGTCGATCAGGTTGGCCCCGAACAGGGCGGGCGTGTTGCGCTGCGACAGATGGACGCCGGCCGGAAAGGAAATGCGACTGCGGTCCATGCCGGGCAGCGAGACAAGCATAGGCAGCGACGGCTGAGCTACGTTCGGCAGTCGGGAATCGACGTGATACAGAGTGTCCTGCGGACAATTGACGGCGTGGGCGTGGACGACGCCCTCCCGTGTCTGCGAGGTGGCGCGAGTTTGCTCAATGACAGTGAATGTGGTGACGTTGTGTTCGACTTCGCCGGCGCCGCCGGGTCCGCCCTGGTGATGACACGCGACGCACGAGGTGGCGTTGTAGACCGGCCCCAGGCCGTCGCCGCCGTTCGCCAGAGGATCGTTCGCTTTCCAGTCGTGATGGAACAGCATTTGGCCCGCCTGCACCGTTTGCGGATCGAGCGCCTGCCGGCGCGCTTCCGGCCAGGTCAACAGGCGCGCTCCCGCCGGCGCCAGCGCCACCACGGCGATCAGCACATACCAACCCCAGTGCGGCCCTTTCATGGGAAGCCCTCCACCAGATTTGTTGTCGGCCCTCCTCAAGACTTGCGAATTCGATTATCGCCTCGCGCCAGGATGTGAACAAGTATTTTTTCAGATTTGTTTGGCCGCTCACCCGTTTACATCTGCGGCAGCATCCGGGCGTCCAGCACGTCGAGCTTCACTTCCTGATACGCCAGCCGTCCGCAAGTGTGGGCGAAGAACGCATTCAGCATCGCGCTGGCGACGGCGAGGTTCGTGAACAAAATCTGCGGCGTGGACGCCGCCAACTCGACGCAACTGGCCTCGCTCGGCAGTTTGCCCTTCGGAGTGGCGATCTCGGGATGAAAGCGTGTCAGCGATGCGGTTACGTCGCGGTCATCGCGGCGCAGATAGACCTGGACGTTGCCGTAGGTGCCGCGCTCGCGCGGCGGATCGACGCCCTCGTTGCCGCCGCTAAATAGCGCTACCGACGACAGCCGGGCGCAGTGGTCCG
>DATBGU010000040.1:0-5570 GCA_036557825.1 Gemmataceae bacterium | reverse complement strand
TGAGCTGCCCGCGCTGCTCCTTCTGCGAGGTGAAGTTATTGCGGACGTGCTCAATGAGTTTTTCGATGTCGGTGTTGCGCGGATCGACGTAGGTGCCCTGATAGACGCCGGGAAGGAAGGCGGACTGCCAGTTCTGCGTCTCCTGGATGGGATAGCCGCCCGGACACATGGCGAGAAAGCCGGGCAGGTTCTGGTTGTCGCTGCCCAGGCCGTAGGTCAGCCACGATCCCAGGCTCGGCCGAATCTGCCGGGCCTCGCCGCAGTTCATGAGCAACAGCGAGGGCTCGTGATTGGGCACGTCGGCATGCATCGAACGAATGACGCAGATGTCATCGATGCTGCGGGCCGTGTGGGCGAACAGTTCGCTGACCTCGATGCCGTTCTTGCCATAACGCTGAAACTTGAACGGCGAGGGGAAGGCGGCGCCGGTCTTGCGTTCAGTGCGGAGGTTGGTGCGCGGCAGCGGCTTGCCGGCGTATTTTTGCAGCGACGGCTTGGGATCGAAGGAATCGACGTGCGACGGGCCGCCGTTCATGAACAGGTGGATCACGCGCTTGGCCTTGGGAGCGAAGTGCGGTCCCTTGGGCGCCAGCGGCGAGGCGGAACGGTCGCCGTCGGGGGCAGCGGACAGCAAGCCCTGCGAGGCCATCAGCCCGGCCAGGCCGAGCGAGGCGAAGCCCATGCCCGAACGACAAAGAAAATCGCGGCGGCTCAGCGGATGGATCATGGTGCATCTCCTCGTTGCGTCTGGTCATTCACTTCGCGGATTCGCTCGTTCGGCCGCCGCGTTCGGCGTTCGCTTTGCTCGGCGTCCTCGACGGCGCGAAGAACCTCCCACTTGCCGGGAGCTTGCCCCTCGACGGGGCGGCCCCACTTATCGAGTTCGAGACCGCATTCGGCGCACGTCCAGCCGCCCCACATCGCTTGACGCCAATTAGCCGGCTTGCGAATCATCGGCATGGGCGTGCCGCATTGGCTGCAAGGGCCAGGCTTCAGGTTGATGCCCCAGTTGCCGCGCCGCCGAATGGTATCGCGGATCATCAGCACGGCGCCGACGGCGAGCAGGCCGAAGACGACCACGCCGGCAGCAATGGCAACGATCATGCCTAGCACGTCAACAGACATCATCGTTCCCTCCGCGGGACGCCGCGGGACGCCAGCAACTACTTAATCCACGAACGCGAACTCGTTGGACAGCAGCAACACCTGAGCATATCGCTCCCACGCCGGCAGATGAACCCCGTCCTTCTTCTCGCCCTCGTTCTTCCGGGCCTCGGACAAATAGCGCAATCCCAGCGCGATCTCGTCGGCTTCGGCGGTGCGACCGAAGGCGAGTTGATACATGCGATTGATCTTCGCCTCGTCCTTCGGTTGCGATTGCACATCGGGGCGCTGCACAAAATGCCGGGCCTGCTCGATCGCGAAGGGGCTGTTCATAAGGAACAGCGCTTGCTGCGGCACGGTCGTGGCGTAGCGCTGCGGCGTGCTGGTGTCCGGACTGGCGAAGTCGAAGGTGCGGAACAGGCCCGGCAAGTTCTGGCGGTCGATGAAACCGTACACCGTGCGGCGCGTCGTGAACGGGGCCGTCGTCAGCTCGACGGCCCGGCCACCCATCGTCGCATCGAGCCGGCCCGCGACGGCCAGGAGCGAATCGCGCATCGCCTCGAAGTCGAGCCGCTGGCGATTCATGCGGGCCAGCAAACGATTGTCCGGGTCCATCCGCAACAGGACCGGATCATCGCTCGTCGCCTGCCGGTAGGTGTTCGACAGCACGAGGAGGCGGTGGATCTGCTTGACCGACCAGCCGTTGTCCATGAAGGCGACGGCGAGCCAGTCGAGCAGTTCGGGGTGCGTCGGCGGCTCGCCGCGCAGACCGAAATCGCTGGGCGTGCGCACCAGGCCCGCGCCGAAATGGTGCAGCCAGATGCGATTGACCATGACGCGGGCCGTCAGCGGATTATTGCGATCCGCAATGGCGCGGGCCATCTCAAGGCGACCGCTGCCCTCACGGAACGGCTGGCGCTTTTCACCGGCCACCACTTCGAGGAACTGGCGCGGCACGGACGGGCCGGGGTTGCGCGGATTGCCGCGCAAGAAGATGTGCGGCGTCTCCGGTGCCGGCTTGTCTTCCAGGACCATGGCGCGCGGCGGCGCGGCGGGGGCCGTCGCCTGCCACTCCTCGACCTTCTTCCGCAACGCCCGCAGACCGTCGCGGAACTTGCGGTTGCCCTTGGCCAACTCATCCTTGTGCTCGCTGCGGTACTTCTCGACCTCGGCCTTGCGCTTCGTCAGTTCCTTCTCGAACGCGGTCAGCGCCGCCGTCTGCTCGGGCCGGCCGATCAGCGGCAGCTCCTTCGGCTCGATGGAGCTGGCGAAGACGCCGTAGAGCGAGTAGTAGTCCTTCTGCGGGATGGGATCGAATTTGTGATCGTGACAGCGGGCGCAGCCGACCGTCATCGCTTGCAGGCCGCGCATGGTCACGTCGATGCGGTCGTCGATGATGTCGTGCGTGTTGTTGAGAAAACGCCGGCCGAGGGTGAGATAGCCCAGAGCGGCCAGAGGGCGCTTGTCCTCGCCCAGCGGCAGCCGGTCGGCAGCGAGCTGCTGTACGACGAACTGGTCGTAGGGCAAATCCTCGTTGAACGAGCGGATGACGTAATCGCGGTACGTGTAGGCGAAGGGATAGCGGCGCTCGTCGGTGAAAACGTAGCCCTTGGAGTCGGCGTAGCGGGCCACGTCGAGCCAGTGCCGGCCCCAACGCTCGCCGTAGCGCGGCGAGGCCAGTAAGCGATCGACGAGCTTCTCGTAGGCGTCGGCCGAGCGGTCCGACTCGAAGGCCGTCACTTCTTCCGGCGTCGGCGGCAAACCGTGCAGATCCAGCGTGACCCGACGAATCAGCGTGCGCCGGTCCGCCGCCGGAGAGGGAACCAGTCCTTTCGCGTCCAGTTTCGCCAGCACGAACGCATCGACCGGCGTCTTGACCCAGTCCGATTTCTTCACCGCGGGCAGCGGCGGTTTCTTGACCGGCTGAAACGCCCAGTGGCTGCGGCGCACCTCGGCCACGGAGAACGCGTGCGGATCGACCTTGATTTCATCGCCGGGCCACGGCGCGCCCATCTTGACCCAGGTGGTCAGGTGGGCAACCGCCTCATCCGGCAGCTTGCCCTTGGGCGGCATCTGCACGTCGCCCTGGTAGTGGATGGCCTTGACGAGCAAGCTCTTGTCGGGCTGGCCGGGCACGATGACGGTTCCGTTGTCACTGCCCTTGAGCAGCGCGGCGCGCGAGTCGAGGCGCAGTCCACCCTGCTGACGTTTCGGGCCGTGGCACGACTGGCACTTCGAGACGAGGACCGGACGGACGTTTTTCTCGAAGAACTCGACGCCCTGAGGGTCGGCCGGCGAAGCGGCGAGCGCGGCGCTCGCCGAGACGAACCATGCAGTCAGAACGACAAGACGCAAGATGTTGGAGTTCATGGTGGTTAGGATCCCTGCGCTCGGAGGGCAAGAGGGAACGCGGACGGTGGGCCGGGCGGCTCTTTGTATTGTATTATGCCGCCCGCCTCGGTGTTAGGGGAGTATTTTTCTCGCGGGAACTCAACGGTTTGAAGAGTAGAGGGTTGACGGGGACCACCGCGGCGGTTCAAATAATCCAGGCCGTTGGCGCATCCATTAAAGAAGGGACGGGTTCAGTGCATGCCGGACATCACGGACGCGACGCTGCTCGAACGCTTTCGCTCGGGGGATGAGCAGGCGCTGGAGATGTTGTTTGCCCGCTACGAGGTGCCTCTCTTTCAATTCCTGGTTGGCATCTTGCGCAACCATCACCAGGCGGAAGACGTTTTGCAAGAAACCTTCGTCCGCGCTCTGGAGCGCCTGGACGGCGTGGATCCCGCGCACCTGCGCGGCTGGCTGTTCACGGTCGCCTACCATCAAGCCATGCTGACCCGACGGCGCCAGAAGAGCCGCCCGGCCGGGCCGCTGGACGCCTCCTCGGCGGCCGTGGCCGACCGCGGCCCCAGTCCCGAGCGGCAGGCCGAAGCGCAAGACGAAGCGTGCCGCCTGCGGCGGCTGCTGGATCGACTGCCGATCGCCCAGCGCGAAGTGATCCGCCAGCGCGTTTACGAAGGCAAACGCTTCCGCGAGATCGCCGCCGACCTCGATTGCCCACTCAACACCGCCCTGGCGCGCATGCACGAGGGGATGAAACGCCTCCGCCTGTTATGGGAGAAAGAGCATGCTTGAAATCGGTCCCGCCGATGCGCATCTCGCTTTCCTGTACGTCAGCGGCGAGATGGACGCGCCGGAGGCGGCCGAGTTCGAGCGCCGTCTCGGCGACGAACAACTTCTGCGCGAGTCGCTCTGCCGCGCCGTCGAACTGCTGCAAACCCTCGAAGGCTTGGCTCCCCCAGTTCCGCGCCTCCATTACCGGGAGCGCGTCCGTCGGCGGCTTGGGATATGCGGCAAGTGGTGGCAGCGGTTAACGCGGACACGGGCGTACCGTGGCCATCCCGCGCTCTGGTGCGGCCTTGGCGCGGCCGCGGCCCTGCTGGCCGTGTCGATTCTCTCCCGGACTTTGTTCGCGACGGACCAAAAACCGCAAACACTGACTCAGGCTCCGGCCGCGCCCGTGGCCAAGCAGACGAGTCCAATCCCGCCCGCGGCGCCGCTTGAGGAAACGGATGAGGACATGCTCGACATCGCCGAACAATGGGCGAGCATGGACAACGGCGATCACCTGGCCCGCGCCCACGAGGAGGAGCTTCGCCGCCGCGACCGACGCTTGCTGCACACCGACCACGCCCTCCACCTGCCCGGATCGTCCAGCTTCAAACACTAACGATTGCGGATTGCCGATCGTCGATTGGGGATTCCAAGACAATCCGCAATCGGCAATTGGATGAGGGAGATGTGATGCGAAAGTTCGCCTTGCTCCTGTGCGTCGTGTTCGTGTTCGCTGGCCTGACTGTTGCCATCACGCCCGGATCGACCGCTCCCAATCTGCCCCGCTTCACCGAGGAACGAGAGGTGGCCGCGCTGCACTTCCTCCGCAAGCACGTCCCGGAAGTGCTGCCCTTGCTCGACGAGCTGAAAAAGAGCGACCCCGCCCAGTATCAGCAGGAGATCCGCGAGGTCTTTCGCGTGACGGAGATGCTCGCCGATCTGCAAGACGATCCACGCCGGCACGACCTGGAACTGAAGATCTGGAAGACCGAAACTCGTGCCCACGCCCTGGTCGCCCGCCTGTCCGCGCCCAAGGAGGAGCGCAAGAAGGTCGAGTCCGACTTGCACGACATGGCCCGCGACCTGGTGGACCTGGACATTCAGGTGCTGGAATTGCAGATCGATCAGCTGGACAAGGAACTCGCCGAACTCAAGGACGAACTGAACCGGACGCGCGACCAGATGGACCGCAGCGTCAAGGCGAAATACGACACGCTGCTGGGGCAGGCGAAGAAGAACAAGAAGGATTGACGGCCCTTGATCTCCCCTCTCCCCCGCTTCGGGGGAGAGGGGTTGGGGGTGAGGGGGGCAGCTCTACTCATCGTCGCGCAGGTCGCTCCAATCCTCCA
>DATBGU010000039.1:0-16745 GCA_036557825.1 Gemmataceae bacterium | reverse complement strand
TGCCGGTGGCGCCGATGCGCGTCTTATCCACTTCCGGCCGGCCGCACAGGTAATCCAGCGCAATCTGATCGTCGCGCACGAACATGCCCCACAGCGTCCGGCCCATCCACAGGTGCAGCTTGAACAGCGATTCCTCTTCCCGAACTCCCGTCTCCGTCTTGCCCGCCGGCCCAGTGCCGCCCCGCTCGCCGTGCCAGTAAGCGTCCGGTGCCAGCACAACATAACCGGCCTTGACGAAAACTTCGCCCAGCGGCTCGGCCCCGCCGTTGGTGTGCGGCGTAAGGATCTGCGTCTTGTCGGGAGTGGACGAGTGCAGCCAAAGGATGGCAGGCGCCGGTTTCGTCCGTTTTTCAGGCACCAGCAGCAAGGCGGAGATGTCGCCGTCGACTCCGTTGTTGATGGCGACGTGTTCGACCGTGTAACCGTTGCGCAGCTCGCGCGACACCAGACGGACGCGCTGCGACGATGGCCGCGGCGGCAAATCGCCGAGCGATTGCACGACCGCTTTGTGCATCCGCAGTCGTCGCTCGCGCCACTCCGCCGCGCTGTCCGGCACCTTGAATTCGGGAGTCTTGATGCTTTTGTAAACCTGAGGCGCCAGGGCGTCGCGCTCCGCTTCCGCCTTGCGATAGCGTTCCCCCGCCTCGGCATCGGGCACGGCGGCGGGCGTCGGCCGAGCGCGGCGGATGAGGAGTTGCCGCCGCACGCAATCCGTCACGGCGTCGGCCAGCCGTTCGTAACCCGCCGTCGTGTAGTGCGTGCCGTCCGCACCCAGCACTTTCTCCGCGCCCGCTCGCTGAACGATGGTGTGCAAATCATCCACCGGCACGCCGCCCTGCCGCATGACGGCGACGGCCGTGTCGTTGTAGCGCCGCACGTCGGACTCATGGCGATCGAACCCCGCGCCGCGCTTGGCGTGCCGTTCGTCGAGGATCGGCGTTGTATTGGCGAACACGAGCGTTGCGGTGGTCTCTTTGCGGAGCCGCGCGACGATCTGTTTCAGGTTGGGCTCGTAGTCTGCGAGGGCCACCTGATAGGTCTTGTCCTTCTTGACTTGCTTCAGATCGTGTAAACCGCAATTGAGATGAACGACATCCGGTTTTTCGCGGATCACCCATTCGTCGAGGTGCTTGAGTACGTTACTGCTGTCACCGCCGTTTGCCGCCGGGCTTACGACAACGGCCTGTCCGGCGAGGCTCTTCGCCACCAACGGCGCGTAACCGAGCCGGATCGAGTCGCCGATCAGCACGACCTTCGGAAGATTCGAGCGCGGTTCTGCGGCCGTCACCGCCGAACCCAGCGCGAAGAGAGCGAGGGGCGTGACCGGAAAAGCGCGGCGAAACATGATGGAACTCCTCAAGCCAGGATCTCGTTGACAACGCGGCCATGCACGTCGGTCAAGCGGAAATCGCGGCCCGCATAACGGTAGGTCAGCTTTTCGTGATCGAAGCCGAGCAGGTGCAGAATGGTGGCGTGCAAATCGTGAACGTGAATCTTGTCTTCCACGGCCGCGAAGCCGAACTCATCGGTCGCTCCGTGGACGTGGCCGCTCTTGACGCCGCCGCCGGCCAGCCACATGGAGAATCCGTAATGGTTGTGATCGCGTCCGCTCAGCCCCGGTAGCTCGGCGACCGGCGTCCGTCCGAACTCGCCGCCCCACATGACGAGCGTGCTATCGAACAGGCCGCGGACCTTCAGATCGGTGAGGAACGCCGCGATGGCCTGGTCCCACGGCTGGGATAGTTTGCGATGTTCTTTTTCAAGGTTGTCGTGATTGTCCCACGGTTGGCCGCCGCCGCTCCACACCTGGACGACGCGAACGCCGCGTTCCAGCAGGCGGCGCGCGATGAGCAGTTGCCGGCCGTGGACGTGCGAACCATAGCGCTCGCGCACGCCTGCCGGTTCGCGGTTGATGTCGAAGGCGTCGCTGGCCTCGGATTGCATGCGATAGGCCAGCTCGAAGGTTTGGATGCGCGCCTCCAGCGCCGCATCGTGGCCGCGCTCCGCCAGGTGTTGCTCGTTGAGCCGGCGCACGAGATCGAGCTGGCGGCGCTGCTCGGCGAGCGAATCGCCGGGATTGCGAATGTTCTCGATTAGCTTGCGAAGATCGTTGTGCTGCGTGTCGAGGTAAGTGCCCTGGTAGGCGCCGGGCAGGAAGGCGGAGCGCCAGTTTTGCACACCGACGATCGGAAACCCACCCGGACACATGGCAATGAAACCCGGCAAATTCTGGTTCTCGCTGCCCAGGCCGTAGGTGATCCACGCTCCCATACTCGGCCGCGGCAGCCGGCCGTCGCCGCAGTTCATCAGCATCAGCGACGGCTCGTGATTCGGCACGTCCGCGTGCATCGAGCGCAGGATACACATATCGTCGATGTGTGCCGCCGCCGTGCGGGCGAACAGCTCGCTGACTTCGATGCCGCTCTTGCCGTACTTCTGGAACTTGAAGGGCGAGCGGAGAGCGCCGGCGGTCTTGCGTTCGGTGCGCAGGTTCGGACTCGACAGCGGTTTGCCGTGGTATTTCTCCAGCAGCGGCTTGGGATCGAAGGTATCGACGTGCGAGGGGCCGCCGTTCATGAACAGGTGGACGACGCGCTTCGCCTTGCCGGCGAAGTGCGGCCGCTTCGGTGACAATGGATTGTCAGCGGAGGCGGCCAGCATCTTGTCGTCTGATAGCACACCGATCAGTCCGAGCATACCGAGTCCGGTCCCGGCGCGGCGCAGCAGATCACGGCGTGTGAGCAGCCAATTCTTGCTGAGGAGCGGAGTGTCGAGAGACATGGCAGGCAGTTCCTCATGAGTTGGCTTTGCGGACTGGTTTCTGGAGATGTTCCAGCGCCTTTTCAAGTTGGCGATCGCGGAATGCCGGCTTGTTCGGTCCCATCAGGGGGTTGAAGGGAGCAATGATCTCCAGACGGCGCAAATGCTCGACCAATTCCTTCCGCTCTTCCGGGGCGAGTTTCACGACAAATCCCTTGTCGGGGCGAACCCCCCAATCATCCTCGTCCTTGCCGGACGTCATGACCTTGCTGAGCGGCTTGCCGTTAGGCCGATAGAAAGCCGCAGACATGAATTGCAGGTCGCCGTGAGGAAGGGGTTTACGAACCCGAATATCAACATCGCCGCGACTGCGTTCGCCGACGATAACGGCGCGGTGGTGATCTTGCAGACAGGCGGCGAGGAGTTCACAGGCACGGGCCGTTCCGCCGTCGAGGAGGCATACCAGCGGCGTACGCCGGAACCGTCCTCGTGTCTCAATCATATCGCGCTCTCGCTCTCCGTTGCCGAGACGAACGGTCACAAGGAGAACCTTGTCGAGAAACAACGCGGCACAATCGAGACTGCCTGGGATCAGACCGCCCGGATTGCCGCGAAGGTCCAGGATCAATCCCTTGATTTGACGCCGCCGCAGGCTAGCCAGCGCGTCTTTCAATTCCCCCAGCGTTTGAACGCGAAACTCCGTGATCCGGATATAAGCGATCCTGGCGCGTCGGTCCAACAGGTAATCCCAGCTGTCATCCGGCTTGCGCCGCACACCGAAAACGGTTTCCTTGCGGGCGAACTTGCGGACGACTACTACATCTCTGGGCTTGCTCGGATCTTCGCGGTATACGGTGAGCTTGATCTTGCTGTCGATGGGGCCGAGCAGCCGCTCTTTCGCCTGCTCGATCGTCAAGCCCTTCGTGGAAACGCTCCAGGGGCGCATGTCGTGCTTCTCATCCTTTTCCTGCGTGATCCGCATGATGATGTCGCCGGCTCGAATGCCCGCCTTGTACGCGCTCCCATCCTTGATGGGCGTCACCACCCGGAGCAGTCCGCTGTCTTCGTCTTTGCAGACCTCCGCGCCGATTCCGATGCGGCTGATGTAGAGCACGCAAAAACCTCGACTCTCGCGTAGCGGTTGGAGCTTCGTTCCCGGCTCCAAACGCTCGAAAATCCCTGCCAGCGACATGTCCATGTCGCGGAACTCGGACAGCTTCGCGCCCTTGCCGAGAGGTTGCCGAGCCTCGATCAGCAAAGGTCGCAAGTCTGCTTCTTTCGGATCGCGAAGCGCCGACAAGCGTTTCAGGATTTCGGGAGGAATTCGCTCGCCCATTCGCTTGTACAGTCCGTCGATTGCCCAGCCGGCCAGCTCCGCTTGAGAGACTTTCTTGACGTGGTCCTTACTGAGAATGTGGATGGCTTCGATAATCGTGTCGGCGTAGTCGGCGGCAGTCTTCTTCACCTCCGCCGGGATGGGCTTACGTTCTTCGACCTCGCCATCGGGTTCCGCCGCCGACACGGGCAGCAGGCCCATGGACATCAGCAACAGAACAGCGAGCAAGACTCGTGGGACAGTCATCGTTTCGCTCCCGTCAGTCGAGGAACGTGAACTCATTCGACATCAACAATCCCTGAGCGTACCGTATCCAGCGCGTCGATTCCATGCCGCCGGTGAACTCCCGCGCGAGGTTGATCTCCTGCGTCGTCGGCGCGCGTCCGTACAGCCGTCGATACAGGTACTCGACACGACGAGAGCAATCCTTCTCCGCCGCGATCTCCGGCAGTTGCACCAGTTTCCGGGCGCAGTCGATGACGAACGGATTGTTCATCAGGAACAATGCCTGCTGCGGGATGGTCGTCGTGTCGCGCCGCGGACTGCTGGCATCCGGGCTGGGGAAATCGAAGGAGCGGAACAAACCGGGCACCTGCAAGCGGTCGATGAAGCCGTACACAGTTCGCCGCCCCGATGCACTCCAAATGTCCTTCACCGGCGGTCCTCCGGATTTGTGATCGAGCCGGCCGGAGACGGCCAGCAGCGCATCGCGCGTCGCCTCGAAATCCAGACGCCGGCGGTTCATCTTCCATACCAGCGCATTCTCTGGATCAACCCGCCGGCCGTCAGGGCGGTCGGCGCTCGCTTGCTGATACGCGGCCGACAGCACAATCAGCCGGTGCAGCTTTTTGATCGACCAGCCGTTGTCCATGAAGACCGTCGCCAGGTGATCGAGCAATTCGGGATGCGTCGGTGGATCGCTGCGCAGGCCGAAATCGCTGGGCGTGCCGACAAGCCCTCTGCCGAAGTGATGCAGCCAGACACGGTTGACAAGCACGCGCGCCGTCAGCGGATTGTTGCGATCCGCGATGGCACGGGCCAGCTCGAGCCGGCCGCTGCCGTGCTGGAACGGACGAGCGTTCGGGCCGGCGAGCAAACTGAGGAATTGCCGATGCACCGGATCGCCGCGATTGTTGGGATTGCCGCGCAGAAAGACACACGGTTCATAGGGCGTCGGCGCATCCACGAGGACGTTGGCGCGCGGCGGCGCTCCCGATCCCTCAGCCCGCCACTTCTCGACGGCCTTGCGCAACTCTTGCAGCTTGCCCTGCGACGGCCGATCCGGCAGCAACTCCAACTCGCTGAACAAACCCGGCGGCACGTCCGGCGGAGCATCCGGGCCGTGGAACACTCGCCGCAATTCCTCGCGGGCAGGATCGGATCGCGGAGACGCCTCGGTCCTCATTTTCTCCGTGCGGTTCAGCAATTCGCCGTAGATCTCGGCCACTTCTTTCATGTTCCGCAGCGGTTTCTCGGCGAACGCCCGCGCCACCACCGGATTGATACGCTCCCCGCGAACGGAGCCTGTGCCGATTTCCGTCGCTACTTCGCGCGCCTTCGTGGCGAAGTCTTTTTCCGGCAGGGCGGCGAACAGGTGCCACGGTCGCAGCACCGGATGATGCGTCTTGCGCGTGCGCTGCAAGTACGCCTGCCAGCGCGACAGCATGGCGGGGTTCAAATCGTTGCCGTCGGCGATGAGCATGAAGTCGTCGATGCGCGGTCGATCGCGCATGGCGTGCGCCGCCAACAGGTATTCCGCCGCGCGTGTCCGCGCCCCATCGCGCACCTGCGCCTGCTTCGTTTTCACGAACTCGGCCAGCGCTTGCTCGCGCTTCTCCAGTTCCTTGCGGAACGACTCGTAAGCCGGCGTCTTCGGCGGCTCTTCGAACAGCGGCGGCTCGATCGGCTCGGTCGAGCTGGCGAACACGCCGTACAGCGCGTAGTAGTCCTTCGACGGAATCGGATCGAACTTGTGATCGTGACAGCGAGCGCATGTCACGGTCAAACCCATCAGCCCGCGCGTCACCACGTCGATGCGGTCGTCGATGATGTCGTGCGGGTTGCTCATGAAGTGGCCGCCCAGGGTGAGGAAACCCATCGCGGTCAGCGGTCGTTTGTCCGCGCCCAGCGGCAACCGGTCGGCCGCGAGTTGCTGGACGATGAATTGATCGAAGGGCAAATCCTCGTTGAAGGCGCGAATGATATAATCGCGATAGGTCCACGCCCACGGATATGCCTGCTCCTCGAAAAAGACGTAGCCCTTGGTGTCGGCGTAGCGGGCCACGTCGAGCCAGTGCCGCCCCCAGCGTTCGCCGTAGTGCGGACTCGCCAGCAACCGATCGACCACCTTCGCGAAAGCCTCCGGCGAACGGTCCGCCTCGAAGGCAGCGATCTCTTCCGGCGTCGGCGGCAGGCCAATCAGATCGAACGTGACGCGGCGCAGCAGCGTCCGCCGCTCGGCCGGCGCCGACGGCGTCAATCCGCGCTCTTCCAGCTTGGCCAGGATGAAACGATCCACCGATGTCCGCACCCAGTTCGGTCGTTTCACGGACGGCAATGGTGGATTGTTGACCGGCTGAAATGCCCAATGGCGCTTCCGCGCCTCGCTCGCCGTCTGTCCCGTCGTCCGCTCGGCGGGCCACGGCGCTCCCATCTTCACCCATGCCGTCAGCGCCTGAACCGTTTCCGGCTTCAGCGGCGTCTTCGGCGGCATCTTCAACTCGCCGGTGCGGCGAACCGCCTCAATCAGAACGCTCTTGTCCGGTTCGCCGACCTTGACCACTGGCCCATTCTCGCCGCCCCGCATCAGCGACTCCCGCGAGTCGAGCCGCAAACCCCCCATCTGCTTTTTCGGACCGTGACAGCGAACACACTGCTCGACCAGCACCGGCCGCACGCGCTTCTCAAAGAACTCAACCTCGGAAGCGGAACCGGAAGAACAAACCACGAAACACACGAAACACACGAAAAAAAGACAAAAAGGCAAACGCTTTCCGGGAGTCGCTGCGGTGTACATGGCGTCGATTCTTCTTCGTCTTTTTTTCGTGTATTTCGTGTGTTTCGTGGTTGATTCTCTTTACTTCCAAGGCGTGCCGGGGATGGGTTTGGCGGTGCGATCGCTCGGCGGTTTGTCGAGGGCGAGGAAGGCGAACAAGTCGGCGATCTCTTTCGGCTTCAGTTGCTTCTCGATACCTTCCGGCATCAGCGACACCGTGCTGACACTGATTTCGTCGATCTCGCCGCGCGGGATCGTCTCCAGCTTGCCGCCTTGCACCTTCAGCACCACGCGCTGCGCATTGTCCTCGACCACTAACCCGGTCAGCGCGCGGCCCTTCGTCGTCTGTACCGTGGTCGCCTGGTAGGCCGTGCCGATGACAAGGCTCGGATCGAAGACGTTGGAGATGAGTTGGTCGAAGGAGCCGCGGCCGTTGCCGGTCAGGTCCGGGCCGACGTCGAATCCTTCGCCGTAGATCTTGTGACATTGGCCGCACAGATTGCGGAAGACGGCGACGCCGGCCTTTGCGTCACCGTGGTTCTGGCGCAGGAAGGCGCCCATGTCCTTCACCACCTTCTCGCGCTCCGGGTTGCGCCCTTCGCGGACCATGCCCCAGATCGTCTTGACCTGCTTGACCAATTCGGGGTTCTTGCTCCCCAGCAGCTTGCGCACTTGATTGACGTTCAGAGCGGCGCTCGGGATCTTCTTGTCGCCAATCGCCTGGACGAGTTGTTTGCCCCAGTCGGCCCGCTGGGTCAATAGTTCGATGGCGCGCGGCTGCAAGTCCGGCTCCATGCGCTCGTAGGCATCGAGGATCGTCGCCGACACCTGCTTGTCATCGAGTTTGCCCAATGCGCCCAGCACCTGGCCGCGAAACTTGAGCGAGTTCGTCTTGCGTTCGGCGAGGATGGCCGCGGCCGCGTCGAGAACGCCGTCGTCCTTCGCGGCGATCAACGCCTCCAGCGCTCGAAGACGCACGCTCTCCGGTCGGCCGTTCTCGCGGCAGCATTGACGCACCAGCTCGCGGCCTATCGGCTCCTTGAGTGCGGTCGCCAGCAAGGCCGCGTCCATGCGAAGCGGGCTGGCCGGCGTTCGTTCGAGCAGTTGGCGGAGCTTGGGCGCGAACCGCTCGCGCAGCGTCTTCGTTTGCTCACCGTTGATCTCGCCGGTCTGCACCTTGTCGGCCAGTACGGAGAGACACTGTCCCGCCGCCTTCGCATCCGGCGTCTTGCCCGCCGTCAACAGATCGAACAGCTTCACGAGCAGATCCGCATCCGACTTGCGCCGGCCGAGGATGCGCTCGACAACGCGCGGCATCATCCGCGCCAGGCCGGGCGACTTGCTCAGGTCCGTCGTCGCTGCGATTTGCAGGAAGCGCTCGGTTCGTTCCTCCAGCAGGGGATGCAGGTTCTGCCAGACGATGCTGGGGATCAGTTTGTCCTCGCCGCACTTCGATAAAACGTCGAGTAGCGCGGGGATTGGGACCACACCTTTGATCTTGCGCGCGGCGATGGCGACCTGGAGTTGCACATCCGGGGAGGGGTCATGTGCAAGGGCCAACACCTTCGACCGGATCGGCGCGTCAACCTCACCCATGTTCCCCGCCGCACGCACTCCCCAGGCGCGGTAGCCTGCGTCCCGATGTGTCAGCAGCACCTCGTGGAAAGCCGGCGTGAGCGTTCCCGTACCGATCAGCGTCCACAGCGCATGCATCCGAGCCTTGCGCGGAGCCTGTTCGTCGAGGACCAGTTTTTCGAGTTTCATCCGCGTCGCCGGTGCGTTCCGCTCACACAAGAGCCGCTGGGCCAGGTCGCGGAAAAACACGTTGGGGCTGTGCAAACGTTCGATCAGTTGATCGTCCGTTTCCTTCGCCAGATCAAACTTCGCCGCGCGCGGCGTGTTCTTGTAGCGAACGCGATAGAGCCGGCCGCGCAGACGGTCGATGCCGGCGGGGTCGCGGTTGGCGTCCTGGTAGCAGTGATAGCGGTCGTACCAGTCGAGCACGTACAGGCAACCGTCCGGCCCTGTTTTCTGCGATACCGGCATGAACCAGGCGTCGTTGGCGCTGAGAAAGTCCGGCCGCGGCTTGGCGAAGTACGTCGAGCCGTCGCGCGTCAGTTCATCGCAGTTGATGCAGTTGCCGTGGATGTTGCCCATGTACAGCTTCTCGCGATGCTCCGACGGATACGCATCGCTGTCGAAGTAGTGCAGGCCGCAGTACGCCGCCTTTTGATGGCGGTGCTTGACGATCGAGCCGAGGTGCCAGGTGAACGGCGGATACGGCCCACCCTGGCGCAGATAATAGCCGGTTTCCGTCAGGTGCCAAAGATGGTCGATGACGCAGGCGCTGACGAAGGCACTGCCTTCGCGGTCCCAGGCGATGCCCCAGGGGTTGCTCGTGCCCTCGCAAAACAGTTGAAACTCGCGCGTATTCGGATGGATGCGAAAGAGGGCGCAGGTAAACAAGAAGTCCTTGCCACCCTGCTTGACGTGGCTGTGATTGAAGACGCCGTTGAGTCCATAGAGCCAACCGTCCGGCCCCCACGTCAGCGAGTTGGGCAGTTCGTGCGTATCGGTGCGGCCGAACCCCGTGACGACCACTTCGGGCTTGCCCGCCGCCTTGCCGTCAGGACCGATTTTGTAAAACAGGATCTCCGGCGAGTTGGCCACCCACACGCCGCCGTGACCGACCGCGATGCCGGATGGAATGTTCAACCCCTCGGCGAACACAGTGAACTTGTCGGCCTTGCCGTCGCCGTCGGTGTCTTCGAGGATTTTGATCCGATCGCGGCCGGGCCCGACACTGCGGCGCGGATACTCCAGGCTCTCGGTGATCCAGATGCGGCCGCGCTCGTCGAAGGTCATGGCCACCGGGTTGACGATGTCCGGCTCACTGGCGACCAGCTCCACGGAGAAACCGGCGGGCACCGTCATCTTCTTGATGGCCTCCGTCGGCGAAAGGGCCGGACCCGGCAGATGGTCCTGTCCGTGCGGCGGCCGCTCCGCCTTCTGCGCCGAAGAAGAAGCATTAACCACGAAACACACGAAAGACACGAAAAAAAGACAAAAAGCGCAGACTGGACGACGGTAGGGATAGTTGCTCATGGTTTTGGCTCTTTCTCCTCTCTCTTTTGTTTTTTTCGTGTGTTTCGTGTGTTTCGTGGTGATTCACTCTTCACTTATCGCGCCGCCAGCGGACAGTGAAGCCCTTGTCTTCGACGTAGACGATCTCGCGCCGGACGTAGCCGTGGACTTCCAGCCAGTCCAGCAGCATCTCCGCTTGTGTCTTATCCAGCCCCATACAGCAATCCCAGCCCTGCGCATCCATTTCGACACGCTCCAGGATCTTTCGCGGCCCATCCTCGCGAGTCGGAGGCATGATGGATCGCCTCTTGGCGGTCAAGGAACACCGAGGCGTCGGCGTTATCGCTTCCGTTTGTCGTCAAGATTGCGTTTCAATTCGTCCGGGTCCATCTCAACCTTGGCGCCGTCCTTGGGAACGTCTACCTTGGCACTCCACAGAATCGCGTTGACGACCAGGCGGCGGAAGTTTTCCTCGCCCCAATTCTTGTGGGTGTGGCCGCCGGTGAAGCCGAACGAACGGCCGCCGTTGGCGCGGTCGAACGCCCAGGCGAGGATCTCCGAACGGCCCTTGTGTTCGCGCGCCGCCTCGGTGCCGCGCACATTGTCGGGGGGCGTGGCCTTGAGAATCGACGTCACGCCGTCCAGCTCCGGCTTGAAACGAATGTTGAAATACCACTCGTCGCGGATCGTGAACGGTTTGACGCCGCGAGTGATCGGATGCTTGGGCAGGCTTTTGATTTCGGCCACCCAGTGCGGATTGGTCGAGTAGTTCGTTTCGTAATATCCGCCCAGCCATTGCAGCACATGATCGCTCTGGCTCTTGGGGTACTCGACGGCGTAGTGCAAGTTGACGAAGCCGACGCCCTTGTCCATCAACTTTTGCACCACCTCACGATGTTCCTTCTGGAGGATGGGATGGCCGCCGCCGCCGTCCATGTAGAAGACGATGGCTTTGGCCCCCTCGAACGTCTCGGCCTTTTTCGGCCAACCATCGCGGGCCATCACCGGCGCGACGCCCGACGTTTGTTGGAGCATCTTCATGAGGATGGCGCAGCCGGCGAAAAATTCGTGATCGCCCGGCCCGTGACTTTGACGACCGGCGACGAGGACGATCTTCGTCTTGGAAGGATCGGTCGGCTGCTTCTCCAGCGGCACCCCGGACTGATCGTAGGGATCGACCTCCGCTGCCCAGACCAACCAGCCGGAGCCGGCCAGGCATAGCACGATTGCCAGAAATGCTCCTGAGAAAAGGAGCCGGTGACTTCGCATGGTGTTCTCCTTGAGAGGAAATCCGGGCCAAACTTGTTCGTGCGGATGATTATAGGGGCGACCGTTCGTTTCGCCGTGGTTTGCCAACGTGGGGCAGGCTTCCAGCCTGCCGGACAGATGGCAGGCTGGAAGCCTGCCCCACGGAAGGTTGGAAACCACGTCGAAACGAATTCATGCCAAAATATCTTCCAGGACCTGCCCCGACACATCGGTCAGACGATGATGACGGCCGCCGTGGAAGTACGTCAGCTGCTCGTGGTCGAAGCCAAGCAGATGCAGGATCGTGGCGTGCAGATCGTGGACGTGGACCTTATCTTCCACGGCAGCGTAGCCGAGTTCGTCGGTGGCGCCGTAGACGGTGCCGCCCTTGACACCGCCGCCGGCCAGCCAGGTCGAGAAGCCGCGCGGACTGTGATCGCGACCCTTACCGTTCTGCCCCGTCGGTGTGCGGCCGAACTCGCTCGTCCACACCACCAGGGTTTCGTCGAGCAGGCCGCGCTGTTTCAAGTCCGTCAGCAGGGCGGCGATGGGCTGATCGGTTTCGCCGCAGTGCAACGTATGGTTCGCCATGACATCCTTATGAGCGTCCCAGGTTTCTTCGCTGTGTCCGCCGCCGGAATAGACCTGGACGAAGCGCACGCCGCGCTCGACGAGCCGCCGCGCCAGCAGACAGCGCCGGCCAAACTTCTCCGTCAGCGGCTGATCCAGGCCATAGAGTCGTTTCGTCGCCTCCGTCTCCCGCGACAAATCGACCGCCTCCGGCGCGCTGGCCTGCATTCGGAAGGCGAGTTCATAGCTGGCGATGCGGGCGGCGAGTTCGCTGTTGTCCGGCGTCGCCCGCTGGTGCTGGCGATTGAACTGGTTCAGGAGGTCGAGCTGGTTGCGCTGCTGGGCGGAGCTGACGCCGGCCGGCGGCGACAGGTAGAGGATCGGTTCGCCGTTGACGCGCAGCTGCGTGCCTTGATGCGCCGCCGGCATGAAACCGGCGCCCCAATTGGGAGGTCCGGAGATCGGTCCGCCGCGCTGATCGAGCAGCACCACGAACGCCGGCAGGTCTCGGTTGACCGTGCCCAAGCCGTAGCTCACCCACGAGCCGAGGCACGGATAACCCTGGCGAAGATAGCCGGTGTTCATCTGCAACAAGCCGGAGCCATGCGCGAAGCTATCGGCGTAGGTGCCGCGAATGACGGCCAGATCATCGACGCGCTGGGCGAGGTGTGGAAAGAAGTCCGATACTTCGATGCCGGACTGACCGAATTTGCGGAACTTACGCGGCGAGCCGAGGAGGACGCCGGGCTTGCGCACCTTGAACAGCGGATCGCGGTCGAGATTGGGCATCGGCTTGCCGTTGTGCTTGTTCAATTCCGGCTTGGGGTCCCAGGTATCGACCTGGCTGACGCCGCCGTACATGAACAGGCAGATGACCGCCTTGGCGCGGGCGGCATGGTGTGGCCGGCGCGGTGACAAGGGATTGTCAGTCTTCGCGTCGTCCTCGGCGGCTCCGGCAGCGCGGGTAAAGAAACCGTCCTCGCTGAGCAGCGCCGTCAGCGCCACGCCGGCGAAACCGCCGCCGGCCTCCCACAAAAACTCACGCCGCGTCCGGCCGCACGGTGTCCGCACCGGCGTGACAACCTCTCCGCAATCGAAACGCGGATCCATGAACAATCCTCCCCAGTAGCTGCTCATTATCGGCGAGGCGAATTCGACAAGCAAGCGCCAACTCGCTTCTTACCGATCCGCCGGTCCGCGGCAAAAAGAAAAGCAGCCGGTAAAATACCGCATAGTTTCGGCCCTCTTCTCGGCACTATACGGGTGCAACCTCATTCCGGGAGAGTGAACGCATGGCACGGCGACCGTGGGAACCCGTCCTCGAACACATCCGCGCTCTCGCGGCGGCGCGACCGGATGCGCGGGCGTGCGATGCCGAACTATTGAGCCGGTTCGTTGGCCGGCGCGACGAAGCCGCCTTCGAGTCGCTGCTCCGCCGGCATGGGCCGATGGTGCTGCGCGTCGCCCGCCGCGTCCTGGACAACGACGCCGACGCGGAGGACGTTTTTCAAGCCACGTTTCTGCTGCTCGCTCGCCGTGCCTCCACCATTCGCAAGCGCGAATCGGTCGCCAGCTGGCTGCACAGCGTCGCTTATCGTTTGGCCGTGTCTATGCGCTCGAAGCGAAGGAAGCGACAGGCTACGGAGAAACGGGCAGCCGAGGCGCGGCCGACCGAAACGCCGTCGGCGTCGGCGTGGAGTGAATTGGAGGGAACGCTCCACGAGGCGCTGGCGCAGCTGCCGGCGAAATATCGGACGCCGCTGGTGTACTGTTACCTGGAAGGGTGGACGCAAGAGGAAGTCGCGCGCGATCTCGGCGTGCCGTTGGGAACACTGCGGAGTTGGGTAGCGCGCGGACGCGAGTTGTTGCGGAAACGGTTGCTCCGTCGCGGCATCGCCTTCTCCGCCACGGGAGCGAGTTCCGCTCTGTTGGCCTCGGCCTGCGCCACGGCGGAGGCGGTGCCGATTTCTCTACGGATTGCCACGTTGCAAGCGGTTCGTTTGTTCGACGTGGGAGGAAACGCCATGACGCTAGTTTCGCCACAGGTTGCGATGCTCGTGCGCAGAGGGATGACAACGCTTCTCGTCGCCAAGCTCAAGGGCGGGGCTGCGTGTTTTCTGGTCCTGGCTCTCCTCGTTGCGGGAAGCGGATGGGCCGCTCATCGTACCTTCGGCGCGAAACCGCCCGAACGCAACGAAACCGCCGGAAAAGCTCCGCCGAAGCAAGCCGCGTCTGCGGAACGTCCGCGCGTTGATGTCCACGGCGATCCGCTACCGCCGGGGGCTATCGCTCGGCTGGGGACCGTGCGGTTCCGGCATGAAGATGGGATCTTTCAGCTCGCCGTTTCGCCCGATGGCCGCACGCTCGCGGCCGCGGCCGGCAAAAGTGTCGCCTTGTGGGACAGCCAGACGGGCCGGTTGACCGGACGGGTGGCTTTCACGCATGATATGCACTGTGTCGCCTTCACTCCCGATGGCAAATCTGTGGCCGTTGGGACAAGGGACTGCATCGTGCGTCTGGTGGACCCTGCCTCCGGGAAGGAATTGCGGCGCTTCGCCGGCCACCGAGCGCTCCTCTTTCAAGAAGCCTTTAGAAATTCTATCCACGGGGTGGCCTTTTCTGCCGATGGACAAAGGCTCGTCACCTGGGGCAGCGATGAAACCGCACGGCTGTGGGACGTGCGCTCCGGCAAAGAACTACGCACGCTAGACGTCAAGGGGTGGCGAACCGAGCAAGGCGGCAGGTATTACCTCTACTTTGATGTGGCAACGAACGGCAAGCTCGTGGCTTCATCGACACAGGGATCGCCAAAAACGCTTCTGGTGCGCGACGCGAAGACGGGCAAAGTGGTTCACCAGTTGGTCCATCCGGCCGACGTGGGGCAGGCGGTCTTTTCCCCGGACGGTAAAACACTGGCCGTCCCCCGGGGCACGTGGGGGCAACCGGGCTGGATCGCGCTTTGGGATCTGAGCAGCGGCAAAGAACTGGGCACGCTCACCGGCCACAAGAATACGGTGTCCGCGCTGGCATTTTCTCCGGACGGCAAAAAGCTGGCATCGTGCTCGAGTAGGGATGCAACCATCCGCCTTTGGGATCTCGATTCGCGGAAGGAACTCCGCCAAGCGCTCTCCCTTCCCTCCGTACAGTATCATCTGGCCTTCTCCCCAGACGGCAAGACGCTTTTCTCCAGCGGAGCCAATCAAGTCCGGCTCTGGGATGTTGCGGCCTGGCGCGAGCGGCAGGTGGCCCAAGGACCGAATGCGTTGATCGGCGCTTTCGCCTTTTCTCCCGATGGCAGGCGGGCGGCTTCGGCTTCCGGCAAGACCATCTGGCTGTGGAACATGGCTACGGGCGAACGAATACGGTCCCTCGAAGGTCACGAGACGGATGTCAGGGGTCTGGCCTTCTCCACGGACGGGACCGCTTTGATCTCGACGAGTGAAAGTCACGTTCACCACCGCTCGCCGATGAAAGATCGCACGATCCGCATCTGGGATCTGAAGACGGGTCAAGAACAACGCCGCATCCCAAACACGGAAAACCAGATCAACCTCATCGCCTTCGCACCGGACAGGGCGACCTTCGCCGTCTGGAGTTACGACAAGGACGATCGCGTTCTCGTACGAAACATCCGCACGGACGCGAAACCGCGCAGCTTCGCACTGCCTCCCGATGATGATGGAGACACTACGCTCGACGCGCTTTGTTTCTCACCCGACGGCAAGATCCTGTACGCGAGTAGGTATCTCCACATTCTCCGTTGGGACGCGGCGACCGGCAAAGCGCTGCCGCCCCTGGGCAAGCATGACGGCGGGAACGCGAAAATCGCTCTATCGCCCGATGGACGCTCTCTCGCCGCCCTGACGACGTATGATGGCACATTGTATCTCTGGGAAATCGCCAGCAAGCAGACGCGCCTTGTCGTAAAGAGCACGGGTTTTGCGGACTCCGTCGCGTTCTCACCCGATGGCCGTTTGCTGGCACTCGCCAATACAGGCTACCACTACGATCAGGATGGCACACCTGTGGGTATCGAAAATCGGGAGCAGGTTCGTCTCGTCCGCATCGCGGACGGCAAGGTCATCCATCGCTTCACCGGCCATATCGGCGGCATCAACGGTGTGAGTTTTTCCCCCGATGGCCGCACGCTCGCTTCGAGCGGCCAGGATACGACGGTCCTACTCTGGGACCTAACGGATCGAGCCGTACCCAGAGCGAACGAAGCGCCGCCCCTCAAGCCGGAAAGACTCGCCGAGTTATGGAAGGGACTGCGAGGAACAGCGGCGGAATCTCATCGTTGCATGAGCATGCTGATCGCGGCCCCGGCTCAGGCGGTGCCGTTCCTCAGCGAGAAGTTGAAACCCGTCGTCGAAGTGGATGCGGAGCGCTTCGCCCAGCTGCTCAAGAAACTCGAAAGCGATCAGTTTCGCGAGCGCGAGGATGCGACGCGGGAACTGAAAAAGCTGGGCGACTCGGCCGAGCCGGCCTTGCGGAATTTCCTCAAGGAAAATCTTTCACTGGAAACCCGCCGCCGTCTGCAAGCCCTCCTGGACGAGTTGAGCGAAGGTGAACGGCTGCGTTGCTTGCGAGCGATCGAGGTAGTCGAACGCATCGGCGATAAGCAAGCCCGCGATCTGCTGCGCCGGTTGTCGGAAGGCGCGGCGGAGGCGTGGCTCACGGAGGAAGCGCGAGCGACGCTCCAGCGGTTGGAGCGGCGAGCGGGGTCGCGTTAGCGCCCCGAGGGCTTCTCTC
>DATBGU010000038.1:0-12951 GCA_036557825.1 Gemmataceae bacterium | reverse complement strand
GGATCTGCCGGAGCCGGATGGCATCCACGCGCTGGCCTTCTCTCCCGATGGACGCACCCTCGCCGTGAGCGCCGCCGCATGGACGGGGAACATTTATCTCTTCGATGTGCGGAGCGGCGAAAAGCTCCTTCGCTTGCCGGGTCCCGGTTCCCTCGTCCGCGGTCTGGCGTTTTCACCGGACGGCACGAAACTGGCTTCGGGGCAATGGGACAGCACCGCCCTCATCTGGGACGTGTCCGCAGCGCGCCGGAAGCTCCCCATCAAGGATCTCGCGCCGCGCGATCTTGATCGTCTGTGGACGGATCTGCGCGACATGGACGCGGCGAAAGCGCACGCCGCCTTGTGGTCGCTCGCCGCCGCGCCGGACAAGGCCGTGCCGTTTCTCAAAGAGCATCTGCGTCCCGTGCCGCGCATCGCGGCGGAGCGCCTGCGCCGCCTGCTCGCCGATCTCGACGCCGACGATTTCGCCCACCGCGAGGAAGCGTCTCGTGACCTGACGAAGTTGGGCACGGAAGTCGAGCCGACGCTGCGACGAATTCTCGAAGACAAACCCTCCTTGGAGATGCGCCGCCGCGTCGAAGCATTGCTGCGCGAACTGCCCTGTCAGACGGCGATGACGCCGGACGCTCTGCGGCAGCTGCGGGCGATTCAAATACTCGAACAAATCGGTTTGGCCGAGGCGCGGCAACTCCTGACCTCGCTCGCCGAAGGCGCGCCGGCCGCGCCGGCGACGCGCGACGCCAAGGCGGCCCTGGAACGCCTGGCTCGGCAGCGGTAGGCGCCGCCTATCAATGGCTTGGCAGCAGGATCGTCAGCAACAGCGAGGCGTCGGCGAGGCCCTTGACCGAATGGGGTTCGCCGGCCGCGAGGTAAAGCAGGTGCCCGGCATCGAGGTGATGCGTGGCGCCGGAGGCGGTGAAGGCGACGCGGCCCTCCAGGCACTGCACCGTGATCTCGCCCTTGGCCCGATGCTCGGCGATCTCCTTCCCCGCCGGCACGATCAGCCGAATCACCTCCACCTGGCTCGCTTTCACCAACGTCCGCGTCTGCGCGGACGCCAGCGCCGGCCCCAGGGGGCGCACGTCAACCATCTCACCCGGCTTGGCATGCGGAATAGACATGGCACCATCCTCGAAAGAAGGACTTTCAGGCGAAATTGCGTGTCGGAATTTATTAGCAAGCGGCGTACCGTTCGCCTCTCGTTCCCAAGCAGAGCTTGGGAACGAGAGCCAAGGGACGTGCCGATCGCGCGCAATTCTCTACCTCACGCGAAAATCCCTTGACCGCGCAAGCAATCACCTATCCAATAGTTCTTATACAAGGGGAGAGGAGCTGCTGGGGAGGTCCGCGCGTGCTCATCCACTTTCGCTGCCCTCACTGCGACCGGCTGCTCGCCATCGGGACGCACAAGGGTGGCGCGCAAATCAACTGCCCGATGTGTGCTCATCCCGTCACCGTGCCGCCGCGCACGGAGGTGGAAGTGCCGGCGACCACCGTTGTCCTGCCCGATCGCGCCGCGGAATGGTGGCTGGACGCCTCCGCCGCCGACGAAGCCAAACCGGCGCCGCCCGCCGAGCCGGACGCCTGGTGGCTGACGTCCGAGTCGCAACCGCCCGACGCCAAATCCACAAACAATCAATCGCCAACCGGATAGTACACGCTCGGCGGCGCCACGCGGTCGAGACGATCGAGGTCGGACACGGCGGCACGGAAATCGCCGGTCACGGCCGTGTGCGTCATGATGACCAGATGGACGCGGCCGCCCTCGTGGTCTTCCGGCGCTTCGTGCTGAATCACCGAGGCGATGCTGATCTGATGCTGCGCCAGCACGCGCGTCACGTCGGCGAGCACGCCCGGACGGTCCTCAACCAAGAGCCGCAGATAAAATCGACTGCGCACCGTCGCCGACGGCCGCAACTGGACACTGTTGCGCTGGCCGGACCAGAGTTTCAGGGTCGCGAAGGTCCGCTGCGCCCGGCCCACGGCCAGGTCGATGATGTCGGCCACCACCGCGCTGGCGGTCGGCATCTGCCCCGCTCCCTGGCCGGCGAACAGGGCGTCGCCGACCGCGTCGCCGACGACGTAAATGGCGTTGTAGGCGCCGCGCACCATCGCCAAGGGCGCCAGCTTCCGCAGCAGCACCGGCGAGACGTGCAGCGCCAGTTGATTGCCGCTCAGCCACGTCTCGGCCAGCAGTTTGATGGTGTAGCCCAGTTCGCGCGCAAAGCGAATGTCCAGCGCGTCGATGTCGGCGATGCCGCGCCGCTCAACGGCGCTGACGGGGACGGACAGGCCGAAAGCGATCTGGACGAGGATGGCGAGCTTGTGGGCCGCGTCGGTGCCGTTGACATCGAGAGTGGGATCGGACTCGGCGTAGCCGCGCCGCTGCGCCTCGGCCAGGGCGTCGGCGTAGCCCTGGCTGTTCTCCGTCATGCTGGTCAGGATGAAATTGCAGGTGCCGTTGAGGATGCCTTGCAGCGATTGGATCTGATTGGCGGCGAGGCACTCGGCCAGCGCGGCGATGATGGGCACGCCGCCGGCGACGCTGGCCTCGAAAGCGACGGCCCGACCGTGCTTGCGAGCGGCGTCGAACACCTCGGCTCCGTGCTGGGCCAGAAGCGCCTTGTTGGCCGTCACCACGTCCTTGCCCGCTTCCAACAGCGACAGCACCGCTCGCTTGGCCCAATCCACTCCCCCGACCAGTTCGACGCCGACGTGGATGCTCGGATCGCGGAGGACTTGCTGCAAATCGGTGCTGAGGAGTTCGTCCGGCAGATCCACCGGCCGCGGCTTGGACGGATCGCGGACGACGACGCGGCGCAGCACGAGCGGCCGGCCGGCGCGGGCCGCCAGACGTTCGGGTTGTTCCAGGAGCAGGCGAGCGACGCCGCCGCCGACCGTGCCGCAGCCGATGAGGGCGATACCGAGTGGTTCGTTCACGTGCAAACGTCTCTCTTACGATCCGGGATGATGCGCCGCTTGATGGGCGGCCTGTTCGGCCGCGATGTACTGCTGGTTCACAACCTGATCGCTCCGCCCGCGCGCCGAAACAAGGTGGGCGATGCCCAGACCGTAGCCCCGCAGCGGGTTGTTCCACAGTACCTGGCCCGTCAACGGGTCCAGGCAGTAGACGTAGCCGTTCGTCGAGGCGATCAGTCGATCGCCGTCGAGCAGCAACGTGATGGGGCCGGAATTCAGTTCCGAGCAGTCCCAGACCTTTTCGCCCGTGTCGCGGTCCAGGGCAATCACGTAGCCGCGCAAACCGACAAAGATCAGTTGATCGATGCGCATGGCGTCGCTCCAGAGAAATTCACCGGAAGCCCTGTTGCCGACGCTTCCGCCATCTTATCGACTCCCCAACGGCTCGGCTCGATACGGCCGACGAAGACCTTGCTCGTTGTCCCGGCTGCGCGGCTTCGCACACCGGCTTTCCAACGTGTTGTTTCAAAATAATCTGCACAACATGCGCATTTCGTCTCGATGAATCTCCCACTTCATCGGAGATTTCGCGCATGGAAGCCGCCCTTGCCTGGTTTCAACGATGGCGCTCTCTGGTCGTCATCGTGCTCGTGACCGTTCCGGTAGCTTGTTTGCAGCCGTGGAAGAATGGCCCTCCCATTCGCTCGGACGGTGAGGGATATCATCTATGGACGCGGGCGTTTCTTGAACGCGATCTGTCCTTCCGGCGTCATGCGGGCGAATCGGGGCTGTTTCTTTCCGACCGCGACCGCGACATTTATCAGAACAAATATCCGCCCGGCGTCGCGCTGCTGCGCTTTCCGGTGATGACTTTTCTCGTCGATCGGCGACCCGGCGTTTCGGCGATCTCCAAGGCCGAGCACTGGGCGAATGTCGTTTTCTCGGCCGCGGCGCTGATCGCGGTTTGTTATCTGTCCCTGCGCACCTGTCAGCTTTTGGCTTTGGATGCGTCGTCGAATCACGCCGCCCTGCTCGCCGGGGTTTTCGGCACCGGATTGTTTCACTACGGCACCTACGATTCTTGCTTTAGCCACGTTTATTCGGCGCTGGCGATCGCGTTCCTCCTGTGGCTGGGCGTCCGTACCATCGTGCGGCGAAACAACCATCTGCCCGCGCTTCTCACGGGCCTGGTGTGTTTGCTGTTGGTCCTGTTTCGCAACACGAACATTATCGTGCTGGCGATGATGACCCTCGCCTACGGGTACGGCCGGCACAAACAGGGCATCCTGTCGTTCAAGGACGGCTGCGTCGATCTTGGCATCCTCTGCCTGGGAGCGGGCAGTGCCGGTTGCTTGCAGCTCCTCTACAACTATTACGCCCGCGGCCGATTCGCCCTGTCCAGCTACGGCGAGGAGACTTTTTTCTGGAACCATCCCCAGCAGCTCTCGGTCCTGTTCTCCTACGACCGGGGACTGTTCAATTATTATCCTGTCGTCGCTCTGGTCCTGATCTGCGGCTGGGCGGTCCGCCGACTTCGTGATTTTGCCGCCTGGTTTAGCTTGCTGCTCTTGTCCTACGTCGTCCTGTACGGCTTCTGGAGTTCCTGGCAGTTGGGTTGCGGCTTCGGTCATCGCGGCTTCGTCGAACTGATGCCGCTCGGCATGGTCCTGTTCGCCGCCGCGCTCAGCCGGTTGTCGCCGCGCTGGCGGCGCTGTGCCGGCGTGACGGCCCTCCTTTGCATGGCCTTCACGCTCGCCTTCATGGTGCGATACTGGAGAGGCTCTTTCCCCATGTCCGGCACGACGGCTGGCGTTTACTGGCACAAATCGCTGCTGGGTTTGTTCCTCCGCCACCTATGACGAAGCACGTTCAAGAAGGCGCGCGAACGTCCATACCTCGTGGAAGGTGTTGTACAGCGGCACGGGAGCGACGCGGACCACGTTCGGCTCGCGGAAATCGCAAACCACGCCCTCCGTTTGCAGCGCCGAAAGTACTTCGTTCGGGCGGTCGTGGACCAGCAGCGACAACTGGCATCCTCGACGGGGCGGCTCGGCCGGGGTGAGGATCTCGAACCGGCCGCGCGGCAGACGTTCGAGCAGGTAGTGCAAATAGCCGGTCAGGCGCTCGGATTTGTCGCGCAGCGCCGTCATGCCGGCCTGGTCGAAGAGGGCCAACGAGGCAAGCAGAGGGGCCATCGCCAGGATCGGTGGATTGCTGATTTGCCAGCCGTCGGCGCCCGGCCTCGGCACAAAGGTTGTCTGCGTGTGCATATCAAAGCGCGTGGCCGGATCGTTGCCCCACCAGCCGGCCAGGCGCGGCCGTGTGATGTCGCGGCCATGCGTTTCATGCACGAAACAGCCGCCGACCGCTCCCGGTCCCGCGTTGAGATACTTGTAACTGCACCACACGGCGAAATCGACCTGCCAATCGTGCAGCCGCAACTCCACATTTCCGACCGCGTGAGCGAGATCGAGCGCGAACACGCACCCCTGCCGCCGCGCCGCCTCCGCCAGGCGCGGGATGTCGAAATACCGGCCCGTCAGGAAATTGACGCCGCTGAGCAGCACGACGGCTATCTCGTCGCCGCGCTCGGCCAACTCGGCTTCGAGATCCACATCGTCCCCTTCGATCAGCAGCAATCCGTCGCTGGACTCGAAGCCGTGTAGGCGCAGTTGCGATTGCATGGCGTACAGGTCCGAGGGGAAGACGGGAGCGTCCATCAAGATGCGATAGCGAGTCGCGGTGGGACGGTAGAACGTCGCCATCATCAGGTGCAAGTTCACCGTCAGACTGTTCATGAAGACGACTTCGCCCGGCCGAGCGCCGACCAGACGCGCCCCCGTCTCACGGAAATTCTCGTGGAACGAGTACCAGGGGTTCTTGCCGTGGAAATGCGCCTCGACGCCGAGCCTCGCCCACGCATCGAGTTCTTGCTCGACCAGTCCCCGCGCCGCTCGCGGTTGCAAACCGAGCGAATGGCCGCAAAAGTAGATCGCCGGCCGGCCATCGGGACGCATCGGAATGTGAAATTGATCGCGGAAATGTCGCAGCGGATCGGCGTCATCGAGAGCGCGGGCGAAGGACTCGTCGGGTTGGAAGTTCATGTCCACCCTCAAGCACGGAAAATGACAAGAAAGAACTAACCACAGAGTCACAGAGGGCACAGAGAAACACACAGAACAAGACAAGAAATAAAGTAAATGGATGGGCCTTACTCTTCTTTTTTTCCCATTTCTGTGTTTTTCTCTGTGCCCTCTGTGACTCTGTGGTTAGTTCTTCTCTTCGACGCCCAGAAATTCCAGGGCCGTGCCCGCCAGCATCCGCTCGCGCATCGCCGCCGGCAGATCCGTCAGCGATTCGATCAGTTTCCCCGGCGCGCTCTCGCCGAGCGGGAACGGATAATCGGAACCCAGCGCGATTCGCTCGGCCCCGACCAGGCGAATCAGATGGCGAAGCATATCGGGGTCGTGGACCAGCGAATCGAGGTAGAACTTACCAAGATAATGGCGGGGGTTTTTGTCGTTCTCGACGGCGCACAGGTCCGGCCGCACGCAAAAGCCGTGCTCGATGCGGCCGACGGTGCCGGGGAACGCGCCGCCGCCGTGGGCGAAGGCGACGCGCAGACGCGGCAAGCGTTCGAGCACGCCGCCGAAGATCAGCGAGCAGATCGCCAGCGATGTCTCCGCCGGCATGCCGACCAGCCACGGCAGCCAGTATTTTTTCATACGGTCGCGGCCGAGCATGTCCCACGGATGTACGAACACCGCCGCTCCCAGCCGCGCGGCCGTTTGCAGTACCGGGAACAGGGCGGCATCATCGAGGTTCCAGTCGTTGACGTGCGTGCCGATCTCGACGCCGTGCAGTCCCAGTTCCTTGATGCAGCGCTCCATCTCTCGGACGGCGAGATCCGGCGCTTGCAGCGGCAGAGTGCCCAGGCCGAAGAATCGGCCGGGGTGAGCGCGGACCACTTCGGCGATGTGATCGTTGAGGATGCGAGCGAGTTCGTGCGCATGCTCCGCTTTCGCCGCGTAACAGAACATGACCGGCACGGTCGAGAGCACCTGCGCCGTGACGCCGTGCTTGTCGCAGTCCTCCAGGCGTCGTTGCGGATCCCAGCAGTTGTCCTCGATCTCGCGGAAACACCGGCCATCGAGCATCATGCGAGCGCGGCCGGGGCAGTGGTGCTCCAACTGGATGAAGCCGCCGCAGCCGTAGCGTTCGCCCAGGTCGGGCCAGGAACGCGGCAAGATATGGGTATGGAGATCGACTTTCATCGCTACCTGGCTTCACGGCGCGAACACTTCCCGACACGCTTTGCACGTTCGCAACTCCGCATTGGACCTAAACCGCTCGATAATCTCCTTGATTTGCTTGCCCAGATCGACCGGCTGAAACTCGACGTCGTACAGCAGAGCGTTGCAGTGCCGGCAGTACCAGCACAGGTGTTGCGGCTCTTGCGACGCTTTGGGCTGTTCGACGACGAGTCCGACGGTATTGGCCGGTCGTTGCGGCGAGTGCGGCACGCGCGCCGGCAGCAGGAAGATTTCGCCCTGTTTGATGGCGATGTCGCGCGGCCGGCCGTCCTCAATGACCTTGAGGACGATGTCGCCCTCGATCTGGTAGAACAACTCCTCGCCGGGATTGACGTGATAATCGCTGCGCTGATTGGGTCCGCCGACGATCATGACGAGGAAGTTGCTGTTCCAGATGCAAGCGTTGCCGACCGGCGGTTTCAGTAGATGACGATGTTCTTCGATCCAGGCGTGCAGGTTCAACGGCGCGAGCGGCGGCATGATCGGGCCTCCTTTGGCGCGTGCGGGAGATAGGACGCGCCTCTACGCTCAGGCTAAAACCTAATCGCGCTTCTGGCAACGGCAATGCGGGGAGGAGGCCCGCTCGTCGCGTTTCTCCTTGACGCTTGCGCACGGTTGAGGATAGATAAGGAGAGTCGCGATAGATTGCGCAGCCTCTTGCTGGGTTGCGCACAGCCGTGTTAGGTTGCGCAGGGCACGACCTAATCGGATGTTCGGCGGCTGGGTGTTCTCTAGCTTCGTTCCACTGGCATCGCGTCAGCCATACAAGACGCACACTGATGGGAGTTCGGATTGTTCTCGCGGACAAAGAGCAGATCGGTTTGGCGCTTCGACGGCTCAAGAAGTTGCTGGAGCGAGCGGGTGTGACCTGGGAAACAAGGCGCCGACGGTCGTTCGTCAAGCCGACCCAAATTCGCCGAGCCAAGGAGTTCAAGAAGAAGTTCAAGGCTCGGAAGGCAACACTTCTGGCGAAGATGGCGGGAGGACAACCATCCGCTTCTTCCGCCTCGGAGTTGGTGGAGGTGTTTTGGAAGAGAACGGGGAAGCCATAAATGCTCAAGTCGAACAAGGAAAGGGACAAGGAAAGGGTGTCAGGGATATTTTAGATCATTGCAGAGCTGAAAAGGTTCCTGATACCTTTTTGCTCCGTACCCGCCGCTGCTCGGCGCGGAAAAGGATTGGGCCGAGAACCATCTTCACAAGAAGGGATTGCGGCCCCGAAAAAATCCGCCGCGGCGCAAGGGCAAACCGAAGTCGCGCTGAGGAGAACACGGCTTCCCACCCCGAATCACGAGGCGTTTCTCACGAAATGAACGACGACCGGGGCTGCGGTCACAGGAGGCCCAGCCCGTGCAGCGCCAGGGACGTTCCCAGAAATACCGCCACGTTTCCGGCGGGCGTGCCGAAAAGGGGGTTGGCCGCCATCGCGGACCACATGGACGCCACCACCGAGAGCCGGTCCAGGCCGAGGAATGGATCGATCAGCAACTCCGCCTTGTCTACCTCCAGGACGAAGGCATCCCGGACGAGCTGGACGAACTCCTGTACCGGAGACGCCGCCGGGGACGAAGGGGGAGGCGGAGACGGAGGCGGGGCCGGCACCAGGGAGGCCACCAAAGCGGAAGAGAACTGTGAGGTATTGTTGCCGGCGTCGGTGGCGGTGGCTGTCACCAGGTGGGCCGGACCTACCCGCAGGGTGAGGGAGAAGACCGCCGGACCGCTGCCGCTCACTGTGACGGTTGCGGAGCCGAGCAGTGTTTGGCCTTGCGGGTTGCTGCCGGCGGGGTTGTCGAAGAACTGCACGAGGTACGAACCGGCCGGGCCGGAGAGGGTGCCGTCGATCGTGGTGCTGCCGGTCGTGGTCGTCACGGAGGTCAAGGTGGGTGGGGTGGGGGTGAAGGACGGCAGGCTCTTGATGCCCAGCTCCGCGTTGTTGTGGATGGAGTTCCCCAGGATGGCGTTGCCCATTCCGGCGCTGCTCTCGAGGAAGACACCCTGGAAGCTGTTGTTGGCGATGGTGTTGCCGGCTCCTGCGGTGGTGCCGCCGATCGTGTTGCCGGCCACGCCGTCGGTGATGTCCACGCCGCTTGCACCGTTGCCGAGGGCTTCGGAGCCGGCGGCCGTCGTGCCGATGAGGTTGGCCGCGATTACGTTGCCGGTCGTGCCGCTGCCGGTGAGCAGGACGCCGTTTTGCTTGTTTGCGGAAATGAGGTTGCCGGCCACGAGGTTGTTGGCGGCGCCCAGGGAGACGTTCACCCCCTGCGCGGCGTTGGCGATGGCGTGGTTGCCCGTGGCGTCGGTGCCGAGGTAATTGCCCTCGACCACGTTGTCGCTCGTGCCGGCGCCGACGAGGATGACCCCATTGTCGCCGTTGCCGGAGATGACGTTGCGGGCCGCGGCGGTGGGGCCGCCCACGACGTTGTCGGCCGCCCCCTGCGTGACGTTCACGCCCTCCGCGAGGTTGCCGATGGCGTAGCTGCCGCCGGCGTCGGTGCCGATGTAGTTGCCCTCGATTACGTTGCCGGTCGTGCCGGCGCCTTGCACGATGACGCCGGTGCCGGACGGGACGCTCGTTTCGCCGTTGCCGGAGATGACGTTGCGGCTCCCGGGGGTTGTGCCGCCCACCATGTTGTTGCGGGCACCCGTCGTGATGCTCACGCCGTTGCCTCCCGCGTTGGGAATGGCGTAGCGGCCCGTGGCGTCCACGCCGAGGTAATTGCCCTCAACCAGATTATCGTTGCTGCCGGCGTCCTGAATGACGACGCCGTTGTCACCGTTCCCGGAGATGATGTTACGGGCCGCGGCCGTGGCGCCGCCCACCTGGGTGCCAGTCGCCCCGTCCGAGATCAAGACCCCTTCATTGCCGTTGACCGGGGCCGTCGAGCCGGGGATGGCGTAGCTGCCCGCGGCGTTGGTGCCGATGAAATCGCCTTGCACCACGTTGCCCGTCGTGCCGGGGTTCTCGATGAACACCTCCGCGGCGACATTGCCGGAGATGACATCGCCGCCGCCCAGCACGTTGTCGCTTGCGCCGGCCGAGAGGACGACGCCGGCGCTGTGGTTGGCGACGGCAAAGGCGCCCGTAACATCGGTGCCGATGAAATCTTCGGCGAGGACGTTGCCCGTCGTGCCGGCGCCGGTGATCGCCACGCCGGACTGCGTGTTGCCGGAGATGACGTTGCGCGCCGCCGAGGTTGGGCCTCCCACCGTGTTGTCCGTGGCCCCATCTTGAATCAGGACGCCGTTGGAACCGTTGGCGAGGGCCGCGGCGCCGGTGGCGTCCGTGCCGATGAAGTCGCCCTGGATCGTGTTTTCGCTTGTGCCGCTGCCGGAGAGGATGACGCCGTTCTGCGTGTTTCCGGAAATGACGTTGCGCTCGGCGGCCGTGGTTCCGCCCACGGTGTTCTTGCTCGCGCCCGCGTCGAGCAGGATGCCGATCGTGTTCTGGGTGAGGAAGTCGGCGGAGATGGCGTTGTTGTCGGAATCGACCTCAAGGCCGCTGGCGGAGAAGCCGCGGATGTCGAGTCCCTCCACGGTGCAGCCGGAGGCGGCCGGCGCGAGGGTCAGGCCGTTGCCCCTGACGCCGGCGGCGGGCTGGAGGGTGATGACAGGCGGCCCGGTCAC
Organism: Gemmataceae bacterium; assembly: GCA_036557825.1. GTDB lineage: Bacteria > Planctomycetota > Planctomycetia > Gemmatales > Gemmataceae > JAJPHU01. The sequence goes on along the minus strand of DATBGU010000038.1, from coordinate 2,095 downwards.
GGTCCAGCCGGGCTGGCTTTCGCCGTTGAGGACCGTGTCCGGCGCGGTCAGCGTCGGCAGCGGCGCCTGGACGGTGACGGCTTGCGGTCCCGTGGCGATGGCGAAGTTGATCGTCACCGGGTTGCCGACGCCGCCGTAGGTGTTGGCATACAGGATGCCGTCGCGCAGGGTGCCGGTGCTGGTCGTCACGGGGGGCGGGGCGGTCCCCGGATCGTCCGCGCCGCTGGTCACGGTGAAGACGGTGGAGAGCAATTGCCGTGATTCCAGTTCTTCCAGGAAAGGACGGAACCAGACGGTTCGGCCGGCGCGAGTTGCGACGCGCATGGATGCTCCGCTCGGCAAATCAGGAGGCCCACATTTGACGCATTGTACCCACAGGTAGCTAGTGGTTCCTTGCAGCCGTAGCTGAACTCGTGAGAGTTTAGCGACGAAACGCTTCCGGCTGAACTCTCACGAGTTCAGCTACGAAACGCTTCAGCGGCAACGGACCACGAGACCGTCCGTCCTCGTCAGGGCCGGCTCGGTCGCTTCTCCAATCGCCGCAGCGACGCCTTCGCTTCCCGCGTCAAGCGAACGCCCGGCATCCCATCGGCCAGCGTTTGCAGCACTTGCCGCGCCTCGCGGTCGCCGATGTGTTCCAGCACCTCGATGGCTCGCAAGAGCCGCACGTCCATAACGGGCTGTCGTTCCAGAATGCTCTCGATGCGGCGACGCATCTCCAGGGAGGCATGGTTCGCTCGTGCCTGGCGCAGAGCGGGAACGGCTCTCTCGCCCAGTTTCTCCAACTGCCGCGTCGCGCGCTGGCGCACGGCGAAATCGCTGCCGTCGAGATCGGCGATCAGGCCGGCGACGAGCCGGGCATCGGGCGCGGATACCGGATGCAGATGCTCCTTGAGAAAGGCGACAGTCTGCCGACCCGCGATCAGCTTCCAGATACTTTCGCCGGCGCGGGCCGCATCCTCGCCTTCCAGATCGCCCCACAGCGCATCGAGCTGCGGCGGCGACAGGTCCACGAGGCGACGCTTTCCACGATTTACAAGATCGCTCACGTCCCATAGAAGGGCCGTGGTGTCCGCGTTGCCGGAGACAAGGGTGCGGCCGTCCGGCGAAAACGCGAGCGCGTTGATGTCGCCGCGATGGCCGTCGAAATGGCGCAGCTCCGTGCCGCCGGCGATCTCCCAGAGACGAATGCGCCGCGACTCCGCGGTCGCCACGACTTCGCCGCCGGGAGAGAGAGCGAAGGCGGAAACGTCGCCGACGCCCTTCAACTTCAGGCGTCTCGGCAAAGCGCTCTCGACTTCCCATAGGCGGAGGACATTGTGATGGAAACGCGGGTCGAAACATTCTTCCAGCGCGGCCAGCGTTTTGCTGTCGGCGGAAAAGGTTGGCGCGGACAGAATGTCCGGCTGCCGGCGCAGCGGTCGATTTCGTCCCGTGGCGAGATCCCAAAGATGAATCTTGGCATCCCCTCCGGACTTCCCCAATGCTCCAAACCCGATACGCGCGGCGAGCCATCGACCATCGGACGAAACCGCGAGGGCGTTCGCCGGCGGCAACGGCCCCCTCTCCTCTCGTTGCTTACCTTTCAAGGGAGGTAATTTCTTACCCGTGGCTGCATCCCATACGGATAAGGTTTCCTCGTCTCCCGCCGCGATCAGGGTCTTGCCGTCGGCGGAGAACGTCACGGAATCGAAACTTGAATCGCCGCCGAAGCGGCGGATTTCCGCGCCGGATTGGCTGTCCCAGAGACGGATTGGCTGCTCCGCTGTCGAGAGCAGGACCGCCAACGTCCGCCCGTCGGGAGTGCAGGCGACTTGCCGAATCGCGTCGTCCTGGCGGGCCGAACAGCGAAGCAAACGTCCGGTGGCCGAGTCCCACGAGCGGAGCGTGGCGTCCTCGCTGACCGTGACTATGCTTCGACCGTCCACACCGAACAACAGCGAGTTTACTGGTCCTAAGAAACGGTGGCGGAATGAAGTCCTCCGCTCTACGGGCTTAGTAAGACTTTGAGGCAGATCAGCGAGCACGCCAACTTCAGGAGCGCGTCGTGCGCCGACAAGGTCCAATCCGTCCGCAGCCGCAACTTGCGGAATCG
>DATBGU010000037.1:0-49796 GCA_036557825.1 Gemmataceae bacterium | reverse complement strand
ACGCATCGCTGTCACATCTTCGAGATGAATGGCGAAAGTTACCGCTTCCGCGAGTCGATGAAAGCTAAGAAGGATAAGGACCCCAAGAAGGGGAAATAGCCCTCACCTCACCCCCGCCGGCGTTTTCCTTTTGACGCCGATTACGTTTTCCTTCCCGATGCCGATCACCACAAGCCATCGCATAAAGAGGGCCAACCCTCCCCAGACAACCGTACCGATAATGCTGCACCACAGCCCGCCGCTACTCAGATTCATCGCTGATTTTGTGAGTCCCTCACCGTAAGGGTCCATCGGCCCCGCCCTTATCTTGGCCAAGTCACCTTTCGCCAGGTATTTACTGCATAGACCAAGGGGGATGCCGAGAAGACCGGGCATCCAACCACAACAGGGCACCAGGGCGAGGACACCGAGAATCAGGCTGATGTTCCCCAGCCACCACAGCATATCTCCGCGATGTGGCTCACAGTCCATCCGAAAACAACCGGGCCGTTCCCACGGCGGGATAGACTCGTCGTCCTCGATGTCCTCGCGGAGGTCGTCCACGGCATCGTCTCCTGCTCACGGTAGCAACAAAGCCCACCAGACCGCCAGCTGTAGCAGAAGCGGTACGCCCAGCAACGCCCCGAACCACAACCAGCCCGGCCATCGTGTTCTCACCTGATGTCGTAACAGCCACGATAGCAGCAAGATAACAGGCAAAATAAGCAGCCCGAACAGCGGCAGGACGTACCAGTAGTTGTTGGCCCAGTGTCCCGCCGCCAGCGCCCACACCGTCGCCTCCGGCAATCGCACTGCCTGCTCACGGAAATCGCGTTCGTAGCGAGGCACGGCGAAGACAAGGACGACCACCACGGAGGCCCACAGCACCGCTGAGACAATCAGCAGCAGTAGGGTGAGCCTCAGGGATCGCCTCGACGTTTCCTGGCTCATGGTGAGGCACTCCTCTCTGACCGCTCCTTATTCGTGAACGACTCTTTCAATCAAGAGTGTTCGACACAGCCTCGATCGCGGTCGTCACTTCTTCCCAAGCAGACAATCCACGACCCAGCAGCCCCGGACATGCTCGCCCCCTGAGCGGCAGTGGCCGAGGATGTCCTGGTCCTGGCAGCCAGCGAGCACCAGCTCATCAGCCAGTATCGGCATGTCGGTGAAATCCCGGCTGTCGTACATCCGCTGGGCCATCGACACCAGCAGCCCGTCGTGCCAGGTCAGCCAGGTAGGGTGGAAGGAGACGGGGCGGAAGGGGTTACCGGCTATATCACGGAGAATCACCGCCTTCCTTCCCGAATCCAAGAGCCTTAAGTGCTCGACTGTCACGCTCGCGGAGCTGCAAGGTTCGGAAAACGTGACAGGCAAGAAGCCCGTAATCTCCTGTAGTCTGCAAAGCTCCTCGTGAAGAGCTTCACCGTCCGCATATCTCTCAGCTACCTCGATCGCATGACAGTAGTGGTCCTGTGTTATGATCCACGCAACATCGCGGCAGCAAGCACAGGCGAACAGCCGCAGCTTGCGGGCACTTGCTCTCGGCTGGAGTCCTACTAGCCAGCGGAGCGGTCTGGTAAGGAAGTATGCGAAGACCCACCGCCGATTGTCGGGGATTTTAGCTCGGAGATGCCGCAGCATCGCGGCTGGATCATTGCAGTTGAGCCATTCCACCTCGGTCACGGTCTTCTCTCCGCTGGTGCCCTCGGTGGTCCAGTTTGCGGCGTAACCCGCGTAGGGTGAAAGTCGGTGCAATCCCGCTACAACACCCTCAAAAAATAGTGGATTTCACGATAGACCGTCACCTTACCGACGTGGCTGTCGTGGGTTCGAGCCTCATCACCCGCTCTCCCATTCCTTGAAAAACAGACTTACAACACTCCCTTCGGCCGTCATTGCAACGTCATCAGATACGCGAAGAGGTCGTGCAGTTCCTTGACGGTCAACTGCTCCGCGAAGTTCTCCGGCATGAGGGATTTCTTCTGGACGACGACTTCGTCCAGGTCTCGTTTCAACAGCGAATGGAATTGTCCGTTCTCTTCGCGGAGTTGAATGCTGAAGTTGGACTCGTTGACGCGCAGACCGACGATACTGAGTCCTTTCTTGGTGACCACCTGGACGGACTCGTACATAGGATCGATGTCCTTGGAGGGTTCCAGGATCGACTGCATAATGTAGTCGGCGGCGCGGCGGTTGGCGATGCGATCCAGGGGCGGCCCGATGCGGCCTCCTTCGCCGCCGACGGTATGACACTTGGCGCAGATCGCCTTGCCCTTGAGATCGAAAAAGAGCTTTTGGCCGGCTTTGGCGTCACCCGCGAGATAAGGCTTCCAGGTCGTCTCGCCGGGCGCGCGAGCCAGGCTGCGTATGTAGAGAATGATCTTGCGAATCTGCTCCTCCTTGAGAGACTCGCCGAGTTTTTTCATGGTCGTCTTGGGCACGCCGTTGCGGATGACGCGGGCGATATCGTCGTCGCCGCCGCCGTGAATCCAGCGGTCGTCAGTCAGGTCCGGTCCCTTGCCGCCGCGTCCGTTGCCGCCGTGACATCCGCTGCACAGCCCACGGAACAGCGCCTGACCTTCTTCCAGGTCCGCTTGCTTCTGGGGCGTCAACGAGGAAGTAGAGCGGGGAGCGTCCGTTCCTTGAGGTTCACGCTTCTCAGAGGGTTGACGCCCTCGGCTTACGGCCGTCGCAGCACAACCGAGCAACACAGTGACAAGCACGCACCAGGGAAACCACCGATGGCGCAATGAAATGACTGTCATATGGATGGTTCTTCTCACTCGTTAGGGGGGACATAGGGAACATCCCAGCGCGAGAAGACCTTGGCCAATCGGCCTGATCGCCTCAACTCCGCCAACGCGCGATCGATCTCGGCCTTCAAGTCGCTGTCGGACTTACGCACCGCCGCGCATAGGGGGAAGCGGTCGCTCGAATCCGCGAGGGGGATGAACTTGAGTTCCTTGGGCCAACGCTGAGCGGCCAGCCAGGGTCCGCGCGTCGAGATCACGTAGCCCGCCTTGAGGTGCTTGTCCCTCACGGCCTGCAAAACCGCTTCCAGGCTGGGATAGCTTCGCGTCTTTCGCCCTTCGAGGCCGCGCACCGCGATCCCCTGCTCGACGGCCAGCGACTCGTCGCCGACCTGCTCCAACTTCGCGGGGACATCCTCGCCGGCCCGAACGACGAGTTGATAGCCAGCGATGTGGTACGGCTTTGAGTACAGCACGCGCTTGGCGAAGCGGTCGTCCGGCATCACTCCCAGAATCACGTCGCACTGTTTCTTGGTCGCCAGCTTGGAAGGATAGGAATCGTGCGCGGAGTAGGCCCAGTACACGCGCAGCGACAGGCCCATTCGCTCGGCGAGCAGGGCGGCGATTTCGTAGTCGAGTCCGGCCGCCTTGGGGTGGGCCGTCGAAAAGGGCAGATTGTTCTGATCCAGGCCCACGACCAACTCTCCCGCCGAACGAACCTTCTCCAGTCCGCCGTAAGAACGCTTGGACCTTTGCACCCGCGCCAATTGCGGCTCCAGTCCGCGATCGATGACCTTGTGATGGATGGTTCCCGCTTCCTCCGTCATTTCCTCCGCGAAAGCCGGGAAATAGGGCATGTGATAGCGGGCCAGGGTGCGGGACACCGTGCCGGCCTTGACGAGCTTTTCGATGCCCGCATCGACGTGCTTCTTGAGTTCGTCGTCACCCTGCCGCAGCGCGACGGCAATGTTCCAGTGGTCCTCCGGCACGTAGTCCGCCGCGATTTCCAGCGCGAAGTCGGGAGAGGTGTGTAGCGTCCAACCGGCGTTGGCCCAGAGGTAGGCGTAATCAATGTCGCCGTCGTTCAAGGACTTCAGTACGGCCAACTGGTTGCGGAACAGCCGGCGCAAGTAGCCGCGTTGACGCAGTCGATAATCGGCGATCGAACCCGCCTCCGCGCCGAGGCGGCGCGATTTCTCGCCCTTGACGTCCGCCAACGATCGGACGCGCGGGCCGTTCTTGCGCTGCACCAGTAAGTAGCCGGTGCCGTAATAGGGCCGCGAGTAAATCACCTTCCCGGTCAGCTCTTCATCGTCTTCGACGGCATTGGGTTCCACGGCCGCTCCGAGCGCCAGGTCGCACTCGCGCTGCACGAGTTTTCCGATCGCGGTCTCGCGCTGCACATCCAACCACTCGATGCGTAACTTGACGCCCATCTCCTTGGCCAACGCGCGAGCGATCTCGACGTCGAAACCGGGGCGATCACCTTTGGCGCTGGAGTAGGGCAAATTGGCGGGGTCCGCGGCCATCACCACTTCGCCTCGGTCGCGGATGCGCCGCCACGCATCGACGCGGGCGTCTCGCCGGGCGCTGTCCGTGAAGGGAGGCCGGAACGGGACGCCGAAATCGGCGTGGATTTCGCGCAGCTCGCCGGACTCGGCTAACTGGGCCAACGCGCGATTGAGATCCACCAGCAAGGCCGCGTCTTTGGCCCGCACGATCAAGGCCATGTTCCAGTGCTCGCGCGGCACATACTCCTTCACGAGCCGCAAACCTAGTTTCGGCCGGGAGTGCAAATACCAAGCGGCGAAATCGGCGTCCAGGAAGGCGGCGTCCAGCGCTCTGGAGCGGAAGCCGGTCAGAAGGTCTTCGCGCGTCTTGAAGGAAACGACGGTATGGTTCTTCTCGGAAAGCGCCACCGTGCCGGCCACCACGCCGACTCGTTTGCCGACCAACTCGGCGAGGGAGCGCACGTTCCCGGTTTCGCGGGAAACCACCAGACCGAACTGGCTGCCGGCGTAGGGAACGCTGTAGGCCAGATCGCGCGGTGGGCCGGCTTCGTGGGGCTGGCCGAGGATAACGTCGCATCGGGCTTCGCGCAGACAGTTGCGCGAGCACGCCGCGCTGCCGCACCAGTGAAATTCGACCTTGCGGCTGAGGCGGCGTCCGAGCCGTTTGGTCAGGGCGGCGTCGAGTCCTTCGGGCTGGCCGTCCGGGGTCTTGCCGATCCGCGGCATGGAGGCCGGCACGGCGCAGAAGATCAGGGGTTTTTCTTCCGCCGCCCTTGCAGAGACAAGGAGACAAGGAGAAAGGGAGATAAGGAGACAAAGGGACAAAGTAGCAGGAATGATGGCTCCGTCTTGCCTTCGAGTCGTTACGCTCATCACGGTTGCTCGTGCGCCCATAGCCCTTTCTCCTTGTCTCCTTGTCTCCTTGTCTCCTTGTCTCCTTGTCTTAAGAGGGGGGCAGCGCGAACACGAACAGCGTGTTGCCGCGGCGCGCGTTGCGCAACCAGGGAGCGCCGTCGCCAGCGAAGCCGGCCGTCCATCCTCCCCAGCCCACGCACACGGCGATGTACTGCCGGCCGTCGAGGGTGTAGGTGATGGGCGAGGCATGGTGCCCCGAACCGCACTGGAAGCTCCACAGCGTCTTTCCCGTGTCGGCGTCGTAGGCGGTGAAGAACCCCTCGGCGTCGCCGGTGAATACCAGTCCGCCGCCGGTGGCGAGCACTCCCGCCACCATGGGCGAACGCGTGGCCACGTCCCATTTGATCTTGCCCGTCTTCACGTCGATCGCCTTCAGCGAGCCGGACGCCTGGTTGTCGATCAGTGTCAGCGAACTGCCCCAATAGGGCTGCCCCTTGATGAAAAACGCCTTGCCCGACGTGAACTTGGCGCAGTTGTTGATGACCGGCACATAGGCGAAGCCGGTGCCGGGATGATAGGCCATTGGGTTCCACTCCTTGCCGCCGGCGGCGCCGGGACAGACGCGCACGCCCTTTTCCGTGGGCAGCGCGGCCGGGTTGACGAACGGCCGGCCCGTGTCCGGATCGAGTCCGTCCGCGCCTTTCTTGCGGTCGGTCCAGGTGACTTCGCAGAACGGTTTGCCGTAGAGAAACTTGCCGGTTTCGCGGTTGAGACAATAAAAGTAGCCGTTGCGATGGGCCTGCACCAGCGCCTTGACCGGCTTACCGTCCTTTTCGACATCGACCAGCAGCGGCTCGTTGACGCCGTCGTAATCCCAGACGTCGTGAGGACTGTTCTGGAAGTGCCACTTGTAGCTGCCGTCGTCCGGGTTGAGGGCGAGGATGGAGCAGGTGTAGAGGTTGTCGCCTTTGCGTACGTCGCCGTTGAAGTCCGGCGAGGGGTTGCCGATGCCCCAGTACAGCGTGTTCAACTTGGGATCGTACGTGCCCGTGACCCAGGCCGAGCCGCCGCCGGTCAGCCACGATTTGCCCTCCCAGGTTTTCAAGGCTTTTTTGGCGTGCTCCTCCTTGTCGTTGGGACTTGGCACAGTGTAGAAGCGCCAGAGGCGTTTGCCGCTCTTGGCGTCGTAGGCGTCGAGGAAGCCGCGGATGCCGTATTCCGCGCCGCTGATACCCATAATCACCTTGTCCTTGACCACCAACGGAGCGACGGTGGCACTGTAGGCCATTTTATAAATGTCCTTGATCTCCTTGCCGTCGTCGCCGGTAACGGTGATCGGCGTATCCCAGATCTCCTCGCCGGTATTGCGGTCCAGACACACCAGATGGGCGTCAAGCGTGGTCATGTAGAGCCGCTCTCCCCAGGCGGCGAAACCGCGGTTGACCGCGTCGCAGCACAGAGCCATGTTTTCGGGCAGCGATTTCTGGTAATGCCACAATTGCGATCCCGTCTTGCAGTCGATGGCGTAGGCGTGGTTCCAGGGCGTCGTCAGGTACATGATGCCGTCGATAACCAACGGCGTACACTCGAAGCCGTCGAGAACGCCGGTCTGAAACGTCCACTGGGGAGCCAGCCGCGCGACGTTCTTTTTATCGATTTGCTTCAGAGGGCTGTAGCGATGGGCGGCGTAGGTTCGGCCGTACATGAGCCAGTTAGCGTTGTTGTCCGCGGAATGCAATAAATGATCTTCGGTGACGGCGCCAACGGGAGCGGCCTTTTCCTCCGGCGCCTTGGCCTTGGCCTTGTCCGGCGGTTGCTCGTTTTGGTTGGCCGGTTTCTCGTTGGCGACAATTTCGACGCTTCCCTCCTCCGGGACTTGAATTCGCTCGACCGCCGGCTTCGCGCTTGGCCGTTCGCAAGCGATCGGCGAACACAGAAAAAGGAGAAACACGATCTGAGAAATTCGGCGCACGGGTGCGCGAGACAGAAGAGAGAGGTGTAAAGCGCTCACGGAGATTACCTCACTTTGCCCGCGGAGCGCCTGGCCGTCCCGATGTCCTCAATCTTGGTCCGCGAGCAAGCAGCAAGAGGAGGCGCCCACGGAAGCGTTACGGCATTCGAGCGGAAGCATGCTTGCCCTCATAGGACGGGGCCAATGATACTCCGCGCCGGTGAGCAGTCAAGCAATTTCATCGGTTAGCTGCCCTGCCCGGTCCGTTGATCCGTTGAAGGCCGGCGTGAATCCGGGACGAACATCGTTTTCTTCTTTTTTTTTTGGTCTATTCCGGCTTGCCGGAGGGCAGTTCGGGCAATCCCTCGAAAAGAACCTTGCCCTTGGGGTCGGTGACCTTGATATGGCGGAAACGGCCTGCGGTTTCCAAGGTGCGCAGCCCGACCTGACCGGCGCCCCCTGGGATGTCCGAGTACGTGACCACCACCGAGCCGTCAACAAAGAGCCGGCAGGTCCGTCCGCGCACTTCCACCTTGATCTTCTGCCATCTGTCGGGCGCGGTCTTCCCGAACCCCACGATTGCTCGCCGCCATTGTCCGCCGACCATCGGCATGATTCCATGCCGCGTGTTGTTCCAGCCGCCCAGGACCGCCACCGTGAGGTCGTAGATGCTGGCGGCGCGAACGACGACGTTCAACTCGCCTTTGCCCCGGATCGGCTTGGCCTCCAGTTGGACGTCGTAATCAGTCCATTTCGGGTCGCCGAAGAGCAATAAAGATTCGTCGGTGGAGGACTCCTGCACCAGTTCCTCCCCCTCGATTTTCCAGGCGCCCCCCCAACCGGAGCGCTCGGCGCGACGACGGAGGTCCGCTACATCCGCCCAGAGTTTCTTCCAATGCTCGGTCTCCGCGGCGGGAAGGCGAGCGAGCGATCCGGTGTCGCGGACGGCGCGGAAGTCCTCGTCGGCCTCCCAGAACGCCATGTCGCGGGCCGTGGCCAGGGAAGGAGTTTTCTCGAACACGCCGCGCCGCGCCTCCAGTTCGTCCCGCAGCCAGTCGTAAGCCCGACCGCGCAGGTGAGTACGAGCCTTCTCGTCTCGATTCGTGACCTCTGTTCCGGCACGGACGGCGTAGCACGCGGCGTTATAGCGATTGACACCCGTGGCGAGCACAGGATTGTCGGCGAAGGCGGAGGCGAAAAGGTCCGCCGCCTGCGCGTACCTGCGTTGCTGACCCAGCACGGTCGCCAGCGCGATCGGATTGACACCTTTGACGATAGGGAGTCCCTCGAAAAGGATCTTGCCGGTGGGGTCCGTCACCTTGAGATTGCGGAAGCGGTTGGCCGTGTTGTACGAGCGTAGCCCAATAGCTCCGCGCCGATGGCCGGTGTCGGCGAAACTCAGCACTTCCGTGTCGTTCAGCAAAACGGTGAAGCGGTCGGCGCGGGCCTTCACGCGCACCCGATACCAGTGTCCGGTTTCAATGTTCTGTGGCCATATCGACGACCAGAGCACTTTGACCTCGCCCTCTGTTGCTACCTCCATGCCGTGGCGTGTGTTACTCCAACCGCCGAAGTTGGCCGCCAGGTAGGTCTCCCGGTCGGCAATGCGAAAGCCGACGCCAAAACCCTCGGCTCCGTCAACTCGCTGTGCTTCCACCTCCAGGTCATAATCCGTCCAACTCGTCTCGCCCACCCACAGCCAGCAGTGGGAAGCCGCCTTCTGCTCCTGAGCGACCTCCGTGCCGTCCACCCACCACAGGCCGATGGGAACGAAAGCGGCCTGCTGCCGAAGTGTTTCCACATCGGACCAGAAAGCCGTCCAGGCAGCCTGTTCATCCTTGGGTAATCGCGATCCTTCCAATCGGTCGCGCAGCGCGAACAGGTCCACCTCCATTCGCCACACGGACAGCCACGAGTAGACAGAACCCGCGGCTTGGGATGGATTGGCTTCCAGAGCCTTTTTCAATGCCGCCAACTCAGCTCGCAGCCAGTCGAGAGCCTGCTTGCGCCAAGCCGCCCGTTCTGGTTCCGTCAAAGCAGTTGCTTCCTTGTCGGCATTGGTCCCGGCCAGGGCGGCAGCGCGGGCGGCGTTGTAGCGCTCCCCCGTTAATTGAGGTTTCGCCGTCAGGGCGGCCGCGTAACATCGGGCCGCCGTGGGGGAGCGCAACTTGAAAAGCGAGAGATCGGCCAACGCCAACAACTCATCGACATCGGTGGATTCGACCTTGGAATTCGCGCCGCCAGGCAACTGTCTCTCCAACATCGCCCAGCGCTCGGGAGCATGGAGCCCGGTTTTGCCGCCCAACTGCTGGCACTCGCGGTAAGCGATCAAGGCGTCGGCCATCTGACCGTTCCGGCGCAAAGCGTGAGCGAGATCGAAGTGGATACGGAGATCCTTGGGTGCGGCCGCGACGCGAAGACGGTGGACGGCGACGGCGTCGGCCCAGCGGTTATGATGTTCAAACAGGCGCGCCACCTCGCGCAGCATGTGCGAAGCAGCAGGATCGGTGGCGCGACGGCTGGATTCCAGGCAAGAGGGATTGATTTCCACGGCGCGCTGAAAAGCCGCGCGTGCCTCTTCCTCTCGCCCTCCGGCGAGCGAGAGGTAGCCGATGCGAGCGTGGGCCTCGGCGCGTTTGGGATCGCAGACAATAGCTTGACGGTACTGTTCCAGCGCTTCGGCCGAAGAGTCGCTCTCCAGGGCGCTTGCGAGCAGGAAGTGAGCCTCGGCCCGGTCGCGGCAGGTTTGCACCAACTGGCGGAGAACCATAAGCACGTCGGAGCGGATCTTGGATTCAACCCCTTTGGGCAGATCCGACAGGGACGATACCACGCGAGCTAGTCCGGCGTAAGCGCCTTGGTGGTCGGACCTGCTCTCCAGAACCTTGGCAAAGCTTTTCGCCGCCGGCACGAGGTTGACGTTCAAGTCTTGAGTCATTTGGAAGTTTTGCAATTTTCGTTGCAACTTCCACAACAAAGCAATTCCCTGAAGGTAGTGTTGCTCGGCCGGATCGGGCCAGGCCGACTGCCAACGAAGCGTTCCATCCCAGGCCTTACTGATGAGCGTCCTGCCGTCGGGAGTAAACTCTAGCGCGTTGATCTGACTGCGGTGTCCTCGAAGCATGGCACGCTGCTGCCCGGTGAAGGCGTCCCAGACCTGGATCATGTGTCCGCCCGAGTTCGGACCATTGCCGACAACAGTGGCCACGCACCGACCGTTGGGGGTGATGACCGCAGGGAGTTGCGCCCCCTTCAAGGTTGTCCGCGGCTGGTCGGCGGCCAGATCCCACAACACCAACTCAAAACTGTCCGGCTGAATGGGGAGACCCTGACGCGGAGCTTCCAGATCGAGCAGAAGGAGACTATCCTCCATCGCGAAGCCCACGACGTGAACATGGCTCTTGGGGTGAACGGCCAGGGTGCGGATTTCCTTGCCGCCGGCCACGTCCCAGAGGTGTATTTTCTCGTAGTCCCCCGTTGCCAGCATCCGACTGTCGGCGCTGAAGGTCAGTGAAGTAAGTTTGGGCGATTTCACGATCAGCCTGGTTTCGCCCGTGGCCAGGTCCAACACGCGCACATTCCCCATGTACAACAGCCGGTTTGTTGGCTGGGTTGGATCCTTTTCGGCCAGGGCGACCAGGCGGTTATCGGGACTGAAGACCACGAAGGGGGGCGCGGCCATATTACTTCTGTGGTGCAGCCGCTCCTCCACCGTAACCTTGCGCAACGAAACCAGCAACCGGGCCGTGGGCAAGTCCCAGATCTGGATTAGCCTTGGAACGACCTCCAAGCGATCCCGCGGTTTACCGTCGCGGGCGGCGTTTGGCTCCTCGGCGACCAGAGCCATACGCTTGCCATCCGAGCTGAAAAACAACTGCGGCTTCTGCGTTTTGGAGTCGAGGGGTAGGCGCAAGCGCTCTTGCGAGGTAGCCGCGTCCAGAAAGCGGATACTGGCATCGAAGTCGATAATAAGACGAGTGCTTGGATCGGGGGAGAAAAAGGTTGTGGCAGCCGCCTCTTCGCGCGGACCGACTTCACGGCCGGTGGCAAGGTTCCAGCGCCGAGTGACCTGACTGAAGGTTGACCCGTTCTGGAGCTTGAGTTCTCGGGTGAGGGCAGTCTTGCCGTCCGGCTCGACCCCTTGGATAGCCAAGAGGGTGGGACGGCCGCGAACGGTCAGCGAGTCCTTGCCTTTCGTGAGATCCCAAAGTTTAACCTCCCCCTCCGTGGTGCGCGACAGCAACACACTACTATCGGCTCGAAAGTTCACATTAACGACCGGGGAACCGTGGCCGCTCAACACTCCCTTGGCGGCGCCGGTTTCGGCATCGAACAGGCGGATCTCTTTGCCGGAGACGACGGCCAACCATTTGCCGTCCGGACTGAAATGCAGAGCGGCGATCGGCTCCTCGCTATCCAGTTTCAAGATGGCAAGCTGCTTCCCTCCCTGAATGTCCCAAAGATACACCAGCTCCTTCAAATTCGCCGTTGCAGCTATCCTACCGTCGGCTCGCAAGGCCAGATGTTTTGTGTAAAAAGTCGAGGGCAAGTTCAGCGTTGTACGAACGCGCCCTGTGACCGGAGAATTCGGCGTCCGATTCAAATCCCAAATGTCTATCAGTTGATACCAGGCGCAGACCAGGGTCTTCCCATCGCCGCTGAACGCGGAGGCAACCAGGGTATTCCTCGCTTGTGCCTGCGACGGGGATTCCGGCAGATCCAAACCAAATGGACCAAGATCCTTGCCCGTAACGACGTCATAGTGCCAGAGTCCATGTTGCACAAAGCTTCTCTCGATATGGAATTGACCGGCCAGGTAGAGCGTTTTGCCGTCCGCACTGAATGCTAGGCTTGTCCCCCTCCCGGAGTGACGCCACGCCGGGTCCGAACGGAAATGGTCCTTGTGCTCGCGGCCGGCAGCCAAGTCCCAAAGTCGTGGAGGCTCGTTTTGACACGATGTCGCCAGGCTCTTCCCATCCGGACTGAAGGCCATGCAATAAATCCATTGCGGACCTTTGAGGGTAATCCGCAGCTTGCCCGCCATCACGTCCCAGATGGTAATGGTGCCGTCGTTCGCCGCCAGCGCCAGAGTGGCGCCGTCGCGACTGAGAGCCAAACATCCGGGCTTGTCTCCGAGGGCGAAGCTGGAACCTCGCTTTGCGGTCGCCACGTCCCAGATTGTCACCTCTCCCGCAATTAGCTTCCGAGATGTTTGAACGAACTCTGGAGATCGGGCCGTGATAAGCATTTTGCCGTCGGCACTGAAGCCCAGGAGCGTTGCGTTGCCTTTCAGATCCTCCAACACGGCCTTTTCCTTGCCCTCGGAAACATTCCAGAGTCGCACGCTTTGGTCCTTGCCGGCGGAGGCCAGGATGTTGCCGTCCGGACTGAACGCGAGCGCCAGCACGCCGTCGATATGGGTGCGCGGCAAGGAATGCATCGCCTGCTTTTCAAAATCCCATAGGCGAATGAGTGTGCCGCGGTCGCCGGCGAATGCCAGCAGTTTGCCGTCGGGAGAAAACGCGGAAACACCATTGCCGGCTTGCCATAGGCCGAGGTTCCTATCGCGCCCCGTTTTCGTATCCAGTACGGCCAAGGTCAGGGCCGTTTCCATGCGATAGAGCGATGAGCCGCCCACGGCCAGCAGTTTACTGTCCGGACGTATCGCCAGCGAGTGGGCCGAGATCGGAGAGGAAGGCAGGAACCGAAGGGCGTCCGAAGTGGGAGACCACAGCATACAGTGTGGGGTTCCAGGCCCCCCGGTTGCCGAGATAAACACCGTCTTCCCGTCGGGTGAGAAGTGCAGGGCGTTTGGAACCCCGGTTTGCGTCCAGGGCAGCGAATGGAGAATCCTGCCCGTGGCGACCGCGCAGATGTTTAGCTCGCGATTGATGAGGAGAACGGCGAGAGACTTCCCGTCGGGTGCCAGGGCGAATTGTGGTAGATAACCGGGAGTTAAATAAGTACCGCACGCCGCACCGGTAGTCACGTCCCAAAACTGGATCTTGTTGGAATTCGTATAGCTCGCGCATGTCCGGCCATCGGCCGAAAACATCATGAAGGACCGTCCGTAAACTCCGTACGTGATAGGAAGTCTGGCCCTCCAGAGTTCCTTGTCGCCCTTCAGATCGATCATGCGGAATTCGTTGTCCTTTTGATTGTCTGATTTTAAAAGGACAGCCAGGGACCGTCCGTCGGGAACCATTTCGAGGGCCAGCACGTTAGTCAGTTTGACAAGCGTGCGAATGGCGTCGGCTTCCACGTCGTACAACCGCACTTCGCCGGCGTCCAGGTAAGCGATCAGCTTGCCGTCATTTCGGAGCGCCACTTCTTGCCGCGATCCCAGAGGCAGTGCGATGCTCTCGATCTTGCCCGCGATCAAGTCGAGGTGATGCAGCCCCTTGTTGGTTATCGCGAACAGCCTCCGGCCATCGGCCCGGAACACCAGACGCAGAATTCTCGTGGTATTCCCGCCCAGGCGCCAGGATTCACGAACCGTGCCACTGGCTAGATCCCAAAGTCGGACCATATCGGTTTGACCTGCTATATTCTCAACGGTGGCCAGATATTTACTATCGGGACTGAACGCGCTCAGGACCGCGGACGAGTTGCTTCTCCCGGTTCTCGCTGATTTCTTGGCAGCGTTTATTTCCAGTTTGCCGAGTTGTCGGTTGGTGGCCGCATCAGCAAGAATCAAGTCCTCCAATGGATAGTCCTTCACAACCCGCATCCGGCGCTGCTCCGAACCTTCATTGGGCAGGAGGATGTCTCTCAACCTGGGCAGATAATAGGCGGCTATCTCCTTCCCCGTAACCGCATCAAAGACGAGGAAGCGGCGATTGGGCACGGCCGCCGGAAAATTAAGTGGGGCAGGCGGCTGCGGAACACCCTGGATGACCTTTGTGCCATCGCCAGTGAACCACCACAAGTGCCACCCGAAAGCCGAGGTGTCCCCAACGGGGTGAGCGCGCCTGGTGGCGGTATCGAACAGCCAGTGGTCGCCGTGGCGCGAGACCACAACCCTCCGGCCATCCGGACTGACGGCAGAGATGGAACCACCCTGAAAAGCCCCAAGGATCGGGCCTTCCTTGCCTGTCTCGACGTCCAGTCGTTTGAGGATCCCGGCAACGTTCCAGAGCACGGTCTTGCCGTCCGCCGTGTAGAACGGCGGAGGACTTGGGGCGGTCTTTTGGTAGGGCAGCAGCGGAAGGTTCGAGGAACCGCGCACGCGCCGGTTGTTTACGTCCCACAGCTTGAGCGCGATCGCGGATTCGGCCAGGGCTGTGGAGAGAAGCGTCCGGCCATCCGGAGCGAAGACGAGGGAGCGGATCGCGTGCTCGTGCCCCGCCAGGCGGACGGTCGGCCTGTCGCCCGACGCATCCCACAACTGCACCTCGAACTTGGGACTTGCCGTCGCCAGGGTCTTGCCGTCGGGTGCGAAGCTTGCCGGCAGCACGGCTTCGGGTAGCGGTTTCGGCTCGTCGTGGCCGGCCGGGTTCCAGAGGGCCAGACCTTTGTCGGGCTTCTGGACCAGCACGCGATCACCGGCCGGAGTTAGGGATACCGCAACCCAGGTGCCGATCAATCGGGCCCGCTCGCGCCCCGTGACCACATCCCATAGCACGACGGCAGATCCATTCGCCAAACCGGCAACGCTCTTGCCGTCGGCGCTGAAGACGACCGGCGCCTCCCCTCCTTCAAGGACCGCCAACTCGCGCGCTGTGGCAGCGTCTCCCAGGCGCAGCACCGGCGACAGCCGTCCGTCGCCGTCCCGCACCTGGGCCGCTACCGCAAAGTGGTGTCCATCCGGAGCGAACCAAGGCAGCCCCGTCACGCCTTCCATCCGTCCGCGCTGCTCTCCGCTTTGCACATCATGCAGAGTCAGTACGTCTTCTTCTCTCATCACGAGAGTTCGGCCATCGGGACTCAGCATGCAACTTGATACTGTCGAGGCTGGGATCAGGCGGCTGGCCACCTCCTGGTGTGTTTTCACATTCCATTGTTTCACTTCTACGTCGCTCTTGGAGGTAAGAGCCTGGCCGTCATCGGAGAAGGTCAACGTCGTGACTGCGGTGGAGTGTCCCTCCAGGGTTGCCGTCAATTCGCTCGATTTGGCGTCCCAAAGATGAACTTGCAGGCCGCTTGCCGTGGCCAGTGTTTTACCGTCCGGGCTGAGGATCGCGGCTGCGCAAGCCGGCGCCCCCTCACGGAATTGATACTCTCGGCCGTTGGCCACATTCCAGAGTTTGACGGCGGACTCATCCTCCCTGGATACCAGCACGGTTTCGTCGGCGGTGAAGGACAGGGTCACGATGCCCTTGGTGTGCCCGCGCAAGGTGTGCAACGCGCGCCCCGTCCGCACGTCCCACAGTCGAACGGTTCGGTCCTCACTCCCGGTCGCCAGCGTCTTTCCGTCTCTGGTAAAGGCCAAGGCGAGGACCGGCCCCCAATGTCCGCGCAGCCGCTGAGCTTCCTTACCTTGGGTCACATCCCAGAGCATTACGTTTCCCCACTCATTGGCTGAGGCCAACAACTTACCATCCGGACAGAAGGCAAGGTTGATCGACTGCTCTGTCAGATTTGCCGGGATGGATTTGACGGCGGGAACCTTGCTCTCGTCCACCACCATCTTCGTCCGAGCGGGCGACCATTGCCGTAGGTCCACACCGGCGAGCGTGAACTTTGCTCGATGCGTTGCCAGATCCCACAAGACGGGGGCCGAGCCGTCGCTGCCACGGACAAGCAGGGCGGCGGCATCGGGACTGAAGGCCACGGGTTCGATCGCGTCGAGGGTGTTTCGTTCCTGGCCGGTGGCGGCTTCCCACACTTTCACACAGACAGGATTTCTCCGGGGAATATTGACAGCTGCCTTGGGATCACGCGGTCCACCTTCCACGCCGGCGAACAACTTGCCATCCGCTGAAAAGATCACCGGAGCTTGAGCCTCTTTCAGATGGGCGACCTCCCGGCCGGCCGCCATGTCCCAGATTTTGAGACCTTCCACGTAGTTATGAAAGACTGCGTCCGCATACTTCCCTTGCGGTTCGCGGACGCGCGTACCTATCTCCGCCACACAGAAGGAACCGCCGGGACTAAAAGCGAGGTCACCCGTCAGGGTGGTAAACGTGCCCCGGCTCTTTCCGGTCCTAGCGTCGCAAAGCAATACGCTGCCGTCCATCAGGATTGCCATCGTTTTGCCGTCGGGACTGATGACAACCTCATGCTTCCTCGGCAAGTCGTGGACGCTGCCACTCAACTGTCCGGTGTGGGTGTCGTGTAAACCGATGGTTGTCCCAATGGGCAGGTGAACCCGGTATTTGCCATCGGGCGTTTGGATCGTTGGGATGCGCCGTCCGGTCTCGTCTAATGTGGGGTTCCCTTTCTCGACGACCGGTCTGCCCGCCTCGGGGGAGATGTTCGAGCGCAGGACCGCACCGTTGGGGGAGAGGGTAAGGAGGGTAACGCCGTCCGGCGTGAGCACGAGCGGAGTGCGTGCGGAGCGCAGAACGGTGCGTACTTTGCCGTTTTGGAGATCCCATACGGCAGCGCCGCCATAGGAGCCTCCGCCAACCAGGATTTTGTTGTCGGCGCTGAGTGTCAGGGATGCGACGTGCACCGTGGCGGGTTCCAACGATTCGATGCGTTTCCCCGTGGCCGTGTCCCACCCTGTCACCACTCCTCCGTTGGCGGTGTATAAGACTTTTCCGTCTCCGCTGAACACGAACCCCGTGACAGAGCCGGTGTCGTCGAGTCGGAGCCGCTCTTTCCTGGCCGCTACGTCCCAGAGCACGACTTCGCTGCCCGAACGGTTGATTGGCTTTGGTTTCTCGACAATCAGAGCAATGGTTCCGCCGTCGGGCGAGATGGCCAGCATTTTATTGGAGCTGGTAGCGCTAACCTCCACCTTGGACGCGAACCGCTCCCGGCATCCGGTCTTGGTTACTTCCCAGACCTTGAGTTCATCTCCCAGCGCAGCCAGCCAGCGACCATCGGAGCTGAGGGCGGGCGGCATCCCATACATCACCATCGGCTGCACGATTCCCAACGAGCGGCCGGTGGCCGTGTCCCACCGCTCCAGTCCGTGGTGGTCGCCCACGAGTCGATCCGTACCGCAGGTGTAGAGCACCTTGCCGTCGGGCGAAAGGAGGAGGAAACATTTCGCGGACCATTTACCCGGCAGCGTGAGGCGCACCTTGGCGGAGTCGAGATCCCACACCGCGATCGTGCCCGCGTCATAATGCGTGGCCAACATCTTGCCGTCCGCGCTCAGGGCGAACTCATCGACGGAACCGGTCTGGTCGGGCAAGGCCCAGCGCGAGCGGCTGGCCTGGCCGTAATAGAATCCCCAGTCGAAATCGCGCATCGCCGACGGACAGGCCTCGGGATCCTCCAGAAGCTCCTGCGCGCCTTCCGGATCGCTGGCCGCCAGACTGCCGGCACGTACCAGTTGGGCCGTGAAAAGCGTGCGTTTGAGGCTGTCCAAACTCTTGAGCGCTATTTTTTCCTTCTCGTGGGCCGTCTCCTCTTTCTCCCGCGCCTCGTTGGCCTTTTGCTTGGCTTGCTGGAGGGCTTGCTCCTTCAAGTCTGCTTCCACATCCTTGAGATGCCCCTGCTCCCGGGCGTTTTGGTTCTCCTTGAGGGCTTCCGCGTATTGCCAGCCGAAGGCGCCTAGGCCGGCGAGTGCTACCAGCAGCACAAGGGCCAGCAGAGTAGCGATGGCGGGACGGCGCTTGAACCACTTGAGCATTACCTCCAGGTTGCCGATCGGACGCGCCTGAATGGGCCGGTCGTCGAGAAAGCGCTGCAAGTCGGCGGCGAGGTCGGCAGCCCGGGCATAACGCTGGCGCGGTTCCTTGGCGATGGCCTTGTGGACGATGGTGGCCAGATCGCGCGGCACGGCGCGGTTGAGGTCGCGCAGACGAGGCGGCTCGCCTTGAAGCACCTGTTCCATGAGCTGAGGACGGTCGCGCTGGTTGAAGGCCGGCCGGAAGGTCAACAATTCGTAAAGCGTCAGTCCCAGCGAGTACACGTCCGAACGCACATCGCCAGCGGTTCGGAACCGCTCCGGCGCCATGTAGCGAACGGTGCCGACCACGTCGCCGGTGTCCGTCAAGGCGTCCTCCTCGCCCGTCTTGGCCAGTCCGAAGTCCGTCACCCAGACCGTGCCTTTGGTGTCCATCAGCAGGTTCGACGGTTTGATGTCGCGGTGCAAGATGCCCTGCGAGTGAGCGTGTTCGAGCGCCTCAGCCACCTGCACGCCGATGCGGGCGACACTGCGCCAGTAACGCCGGTCGGACCCAGAGACGTTGGATAAATCGGAGCCTTCGGGCAAACGCGGCACCGAGGAATCGGACCTGCTGTCCGTTCCCTTGGAAGTGGCGGCCTTGTTTTCCGAATCGCCCGACGGGACATCCGGTTGAAAAATGCCGGTGAGAAGCGAATGGGCGACTTGTTCGACGGCTGAACGCTCCTCCAGCGCGCCGTTCTCCCGCGGTGAGGAACTGTTCGCGCCCGCGCGCAAACGTCGAAGTTCTTGGATCACGCCATCCAGACCGAGACCCTGGATGAATTGCATGACGTAATAATGCGTGTCCTCGTGGTGGCCCACACCGAATATCGGCACGATGTTCGTGTGGTGGAGCCGAGCGGCGGCCCGCGCCTCGCGCTCAAAACGGCGCACATGCTGCTCGTTCTTGAGGATGTACGGCGGCAGAACCTTGAGCGCGACTCGGCGACCGAGCGACAACTGCTCGGCTTCAAAGACGACGCCCATGCCACCGCGGCCAACCTCGCGAAGGATGCGGTAGTCGCCGATTTGACTGACGGTCAACCCGCCTCCGAGGTGCGGTCCCGTCGGGCCTGGAAAGCTGTCGTCCAGCTCTTCCATCATCAACAAGGCCGGAAATACTTCGCGGATTTCGTCGGCCAGGTCGGGGTATTTGTCGGTGTACTCGGACAGGGTCGGTTTCTCGCCGCGGCGTTTGCGGGCGATGAACTCTTCGGCCAGAAGTTCCACAGGGTTGCGTTCGCCGCTGGACTCGGTCATGGGGGTTCCCTCGTGTACCCGGACAATGGACCGACGACGAGCCTCTCGACTTGGAACGATCGTCTCACATCGATGGCGTCACGCGATGCCGGGAATCGAACGGATAGTATTCGGCGGTCCCTTTGCTACGGGATGTTCCCAAGTCCAGGGACCGTGGAGAGGATTTCCTTGAGCCGCTTCAGTGCCCGAATGTATCGTTGGCTCGCGGTCGATTTCTTGACACCCAGCGCCAGGGCGGTCTCCTCGTTGTTGAGGTGCTCGAAATGTCGCAGGACCAGAACCTCGCGGTCGAGCGTGTCCATGCTGTTAAGCGCCTCCTGAACGATCAGTTTGTGTTCTGCCCGGATCGCCGCCTGGGAAACCGATGTCATTTTCCCCAAGAGATGAGCGGCCAGAGATGCGGAACTCGCCTGGGGCAAGGCTCCGCGATAAAGGGAGACCTCCTGGCTCGCATCACGCATCTGCGCTCCGAGATGGTGGCGGTGAACGTCCATCAGTTTTTGGCCCGTCACCAGCCGCATCCAGAGAAACAACGGTAGTTGCTCGTCGCGGGTCCACTCGGTGAAGCGACGGTGGACCTCCAGGTAGGCCTCCTGAACCACGTCGGAGGCATCGACGCGCCCGGACAGTCTGCGGTCCAGGCGCAAGCGCACCATCCGTTTGAGCCGCTCGCGGAACGTGGTGAAAAGGGCGGCCAAAGCGCGATCGTCGCCGGATTTGGCCCGGCGCAGCAAGTCGGCGTGTTCGCTGAAGTCCTCGCTCATAAGGAGTCCCATACTAGGGTATCCGCGAACGAGTCCCGTCTGTCTACAGAAAACTCTCGTTTTTTTTTCGGCAACAGGTCGAGAAGACCTCCTCAAGCTGCCGGTATGCACCTCAGCCATTGCAACGGTGTCACGTCATAACGATTGAATTGACAATGATTTATCGCAAGACATGCGCGAGCGTTTCTATCGGGAACCGGATGTCCGCTGTAGCGATTGGTCCGACTCTCACAGGGACTGGTACATAAAAGGGGGGCAAGCCACCACGAAACCAAAAGCCCTCGTCGCTTCTCACGACGCTTCCTTCGCTTCCGTCGGCTGTTCATCGTCCGGCCAATCCTCGAAACGTACCGCGATTCGGCGCGAAATGCCCGACTCTTGCATCGTGATGCCGTACAGCATGTCCGCGCAGGCCATCGTGCGCTTCGAGTGCGTGATGAGGATGAATTGCGAACGATCGAGGAAGTCCTTCAGCACCGAGGTGAATCGTCCGATGTTCGCCTCATCGAGGGCGGCGTCCACCTCGTCGAGGATGCAGAACGGACTCGGCTTGCTGCGGAAGATGGCCAACAGCAGAGCCACCGCCGTTAACGTCTTCTCGCCGCCGGACATCAGCGAAATGCTGCGTAGCTCCTTGCCGGGCGGACGAGCGATCACCTCGATGCCGCACTCCAGAATGTCCGCTTCGTCCTCCAGAACGATGTCGGCCATGCCGCCGCCGAACAGCTTGCGGAACAGTTCCTGAAAGTGCGTGCGGATCGTGGCGAAGGTTTCGCTGAACAAGATGCGGCTGTCGCCGTTGATCTTGGCGATGATGTCCTGCAACGCCTTCTGAGCCGAGGTCAGATCGTCGTACTGGATTTGCAAGGCGCTGGCCCGCGCTTCCAGATCGGCCAGTTCCTGAAGCGCGTCGAGATTGACGCTGCCGAGCCGGCTGAGTTTGCGGCGCAACTCTTCTATCTCCTGTTCCGCCGTCATCCCCTCTGGCACTTTCAACTCCAAAACGTCCGCCTCCGCCGGTTTCGATATTTCTACTTCGTCTTTGACATTTCCTTCGGATTTCGGGTTTCGGATTTCGGATTTCTGATGCAGTGCGTAGAGAGCGGCGAGATCCATCTCGTACTCTTCGCGTAGGCGCGTACACAGCGAATCGCGGCGGTGGTTCAGGTCGTTGGCGGTCATCTCGTGGGCGTGGGCCTGCTCCTGCTGGGCGCGCCAGGTATTGCGGCTGGCCTGCGCCTGCTCGTTGCGCTGTTGGCGCTCCTGGTTGAGCCGGGCACGTTCACGGCCCCACTCGGCAAGTTGACGCTCGGCAGCCTCCTTGCGGAGATAGCAAATCGCCAAGGACGACGATGCTTCCAGCAAGGTCCGTTGGTTCTCCTGCTGGCGAGCGCGCGTCGCGGTCTGCTGGCGCTCGGTCTGCTCGCGCTCCTGGAGGCGCTGATGCAGGTCGGTCGCCACTTGCTCGTGCCGCGCTTGCAGAGCGGTCAGGCGTTCCTCCACCTGGGCCAGCGCCACACGCGCGGACATCGCTTCCTGCTGCCGGCCCTGCCGGTGCGATTCGTGCTCGCGAATCTCGCGCTTGGCGTCGTCGAGCCGTTCGTGCAACCGCTGCACTTCCGCGTCGGCCTGCGCCGCCTGATCGCGGGCTTCATTCCAGGAGCGTTCGAGATCCGCGATCTCTTGGACCAGGCCGCTGATCTCGCTGCGGCTGACCTGCACTTCCTCGTGCAAGCCCTCGCGCCGTTGACGGTGCTGACCGATGCGCGAACGCAGGTCGGCCACCTGCTCGGACAGCACGTCGATTTCCTGCTGGCCGTTCTCCGCCCGGCTGTCAAGCAGCGCCAGCGCCTCGCGCAGATCGAGTAAATCGCGGGCCAGTTCCATCAGACGGCGGTCGAGATCGGCCACCTGCTCGCGCAGTTCGCGCAGCTCGCTTTTGCGCGAAAGGATGCCCGTCTCGGCGTGGTGCGTCCCGATGGTCAGCGTGCCGTCCGCTTCGAGCAGTTCGCCGCGCAGGGTGACAAAGCGATGGCCCGGCAGGTGCGGCGCGAGCGCCCGCGCCGCGGTGAGATCGCGGACGATGAGCGTGCCGGACAACAGGCGAGCGGGTAAATCGACCAACTCCGGTTTGTCGCAGCGCACCACCTGCTCGGCCAGCGCGACCACGCCCGGATGCGCCGGCACGCCTTCGATGGACAATGGCCCCCGGCCGGAAGCAATCGACGAAGTCGTCCCGGGGCGCGGCCGTCGCGCCAGCGATGGCGGAGGTGGGGGCGACAGAGGGAGGAAACTCACCCGGCTCGAAAAAGGTTGCCTGCGCTGGCGCAGCGCCTCGGCGAGTTGGTCGGGATCGCGCACCAGGAAGCGCTGAGCGCGTTCGCCCAGGGCGAGATCGATGAGCGGGGCGAACTCGCGGCGCACAGTCAGAAACTCGGCGAGGATGCCCAATACCGTGCGCCACGGGCCGGGGTCGGGTTGCTCCAACAGGGCGAACAGTTCGCGCGGTCCGGTGCCCAGCCCCTCATGGCTGCGCTCCAATCCCTCCAGCACCTCAACGCGGCTGGTCAAGCCGCTGCGCTGTTCGCGCAGTTCGCCGGCTCGACGTGTCGTCTCGTCGCGCACCTGCCGCAAACGGTCGCGCTCTTGCCGCAGGTCGCTCAGCGCCTGACGGGCGCTGCCCAGACGCGCTTGCAACTCCGCCTCGGCGGCGCTCAGTTCTTGCAATTCCAGATCGAGAGACGCCAGGTGTTCAGCGGCTTGCTCGCTGCGCTGCAAAAGGCGAGTGCGTTCGCGCGTCAGATTATCGACTTGGGCCTTGTAGCTTATGGCGTCGTTCTTAAGCCGGCCGGCCCGGCGCATGCATTCGATATGCTCGTTCTCCTCGCGCTGCACCTGCTGGCGCAACTCGCTCAGCCGCGTTTCCGTGGCGCGCAACTGCTCCTCGCGCTGCTGCACGTCCTGGCGCTGCGCTTCGCACGTCGCCTCGACCTGCCGCAGTTCCTCCTCGACGCGGCCGGCCGCCTCCGCCAGCACCGCGACGTGCTGGCCCAACTCCGCTCGCCGCTGCCGGGCGCGAGCGAGCTCCTTGTCGATGTCGTCGGCCAGCGTCCATTCGTGCGACAGCGTCGCCTCGTGCGCGGCGATCTGCTCGCGCGCCTCGGCCAGTTCCGCCGCCTGCTCGCGGATGGAACCGTCCAACCGCCCCAGCGCCTCCTCCAGTTGCTTCAATTCCCCTTCCCAGGCTTCGGCCCGCGCCATCTGCTCCGTCAACTCTGCCCGCATTCGATCGAGCACGGCCGTCTCCGCCTGCAAGCGCTCGCTCAGTTGATGGTACTCTTGCAGGCTCAGGGCGACGCGGAGTTGCTTCAAGCGCTGGGAATATTCCTGGTAGCGCTGCGCCTTGGCGGCTTGCAGCTTGACGCTGCGCAGCTGCTTCTCGACCTCATCGAGGATGTCGCGCAAGCGGGCGACGTTCTGATCGACGCGCTCCAGGCGGCGCAGCGTCTCGATTTTTTTCGCCTTGAACCGGCTGATGCCGGCCGCCTCCTCGAAGATGGTGCGGCGTTCCTTGGTCGAGGCTTGCAAGAGCACATCGACGCGGCCCTGCTCGATGATGCAGTAGGCGTCGCTGCCGGCGCCGGAGCCGAGGAAAAGATCCTTGATGTCCTTCAGACGGCAAACTTGATTGTTGATAAGGTACTCGCCCTCGCCGCCGCGGTAGACGCGCCGCGTGATCTGCACTTCCTCCGAAGGCGTGGCGAGGACGTGGCGGCTGTTGTCGAAGGTCATCGTGACCTCCGCCAGGCCTAGACTTCGCCGCGACGCCGAGCCGTTGAAAATGACGTCCGCCATCTCGCCGCCGCGCAGGCTCTTGGCGCTCTGCTCACCCAGTACCCAGCGCACCGAATCGACGATGTTCGACTTACCCGATCCGTTTGGTCCCACAATGCCCGTGACGCCCGGCGCGAACTCGAATTGGGTCTTGTCGGCGAACGATTTGAAGCCCACCAGTTCCAGGCGTTTGAGCATGAACAGTCACCCAGGCAGGTCGGACGGAAAACAACCGCTTGCGGTTTGGCGCGACTCGCCAAACCGCAAGCGGCATCTCCTTTTAATTCTCGCACTTGACGGGAAAAGCGTCTACTGCTTCAGATCGGCCGTCTGCCGTTCCCGCGGCGATTTTCGATCTTCCATCAGCAGTTGCTGCTGCCGCACGCGGTCCATCTGCGAGGGCAGCCCCTTTTCAAACAATGTCGGCGTCGCCCCGAGATCCTGACCGGCCGGCACCAGCTCGGCGTCCGCCTCCTTGGCGTTGGACTTGTTCTGGCCTAGTTGCGCCAGCTCGTAGACCGTGACGGCTTGCGGCAGCGCGTCGCAGCGCAGCCGAGAGGACAGCACACCCGCGGAATCGGCCTGTTGCAGAAGCGCCACCGCTTCCGGGTACATGCAGCCCATCTCCGCCAGGGTATGCAACAATTTCGACACTTCCAGCGGGCAGGTGCGGCGCGTGGTTCGGCCGCGCAGCGGCACCCGGCTGATGTTGCAGTGATCGTCGTCCTTCGAGGTGGTCACGACGAAGTCGCCGGCCGAGAAGGCGAAACCCGGCCGCAACGTCGGCTCCTCGCCGAACAGCACGATCTCCGCCCGGCGCGTGCTGGAGATGTGGACCAGCGGCGACGTGTTCGGCGCCACTCGATGCAGCCAGAACGACTCGTTGAGTAGTTCGCCCTGTACCAGTTCGTGGCGCGGGTTCAGCGCCCGCAAGGCGCGGAACGCGCCGTAGCGCGTCTCGTCGTCCTGCGACGTCGTCAGCAGATCGCGCAGTTTGACGTGACAAATGGCCTCATCCAGCGACGCCATCGCCGTCAGGGCGAACGACCGCAGAATGGGCGAGCGGGCCACTGCCGCCGCCAACTCTTCGCCGCACGCTCGATCGCCCAGGTACGCCATCGCCTCCGCCGAGCAGAAACGCACCAGCGGATGCTCGCTCTCCAAGCCTTTCCGCAACGCCGATTTGCTCATTTCGCCTAGCGCCTCCAGGCGCAGGGCGGCCGTCACAGTCCGTGCCGGATCGAGCAAATCCTCGGACAGCCGCTGTCGATAAGAGCGTTGATTGTCGCCCTTGCCGAGCGGAACGTCGAGTTGGCGCGGGTCGATCGTGTAGGGAATGAGCAGGACGACGCGCAGGAAGCGCGGCGCGTTGAGTTTGTACTGCGCCGGCACGCGCAGGAAGACCTGCTGATTGTCCTTGGCCTCGGCCACGGCCGTGCCGGGTTCGCCGCGGTAGCCGGCCTGGAAGGTCTCGTTGATGCGGTCGGCCACCAGGGCGGCGACGCGCGCGTACTGATTGTTGGGGTTCAGCACGAGGCTAAAGGCGTGCGGAATCAGGCAGCGTCCGCCGTCCCAGATGCGTCCGTGCTTGAGGGCTGCCGTCTCGTCGTTGCCGCTGCCCAGACCGACCAATAGCGGCCCCTCGGCCTCGACCTGCGGGTGCCCGATGAGCAAGCCGTGCGGCCCGCTCGCGTCCCGGCTGGGAGCCAGACGTTCGGCGAAATCGTAGTTGTACAGCTTGCACTTGCGCAGACGGCCGCCGCGCAAGCTGGTGGCCTTGCTGCCGCGCGGCAGTGTCACTTCCAGGTCGATGCGGTCGTTCTTGTTGGCGCCGGGCGGAATCAGGGCCGATACCAGCACCACGGCGCAACTGGGTGAGGCCAGCACGTCCTTGACGTTGCGCACGCGTTGCTGCTCCAGTTCCTTGACGATCTTGGCATGGTACTCCGGCGGACAATCGCCGCCGGTGCCTTCCAGCCCAACGACCAGGCCGATGCCGCTGACCGGAATCGGCGCGGCATTGCCGACCGTCGCCTTGTCCCGGATGGTATCGACGTAGTAGTGTTCGCCCTCATCGTCCGATTGTAGGCGAGGCTGCAGGGAGGTGCATCCAAGCAGCCCGATGACCGCGAGCAGCCCGGCCCCCAGCACCCCCTGCACGGCCCACTGGCCGCAGCCTCGCCCTTGTTCGATCCCGGCACGACGCTTCATGGCTCCGCCCCCGAAGGATGGCACCCCGTACGAGCCGGATGCCACCCCGGCCCACCTCCCCGATCCGAAAAAGAAGCCGTTAGAGGGGGCGGAAGATAAGAAGTCGGATGTTCGATGTCAAGACCGATTCCAAAAGAACTAACCACAGAGTCACAGAGGACACAGAGAAGAAAACATAGAGAAAAAAATCAGGAAAAAACAAGGGAACGAGTTGAGCAAACCGGTTTGCTCTTTATTCTCCTCTGTGTTTTCTCTGTTTTCTCTGTGACTCTGTGGTTAGTTCTTCTTCGTCGGCGGGATGAGAATGCCGGGCACGCCCAGCTTTTTCGCCTGATCGTTCAGCGCCGTCAGATCCTTCGCCGTCAGCGTACGCCACTCGTCCTGATATTTCCGCAATAGCTCGCTCTGCTCGGCGAAAAGATCGTGGATGCCCTGCGCCGGCGCGCCGTCGCTATCCTTGAGCATCTCAAACAGCCATACCAGCTGTGAATGCAACCGAGCGCCGCCCTTCTGCGCCAGGATGTCATAGGCGATCTTCGCCTTTGGATTGTGCAGCTTCTCTTCCAGCGCGTCGAGCTTTCGCAGCACTCCCTCGGATGCTTCCCGCAGCGATTTCGCGTTGGAGTTCTCTTTGAGCAACTTGTTACGGGCGACAAGCTGTCCTTTGACCCGGCGGAGATCCTCCACGGTGCGGACCAAACTCGTGATGTCGTCGCGGATCTTCAGGGCCAACTCGATCTGTTCGTCTAACTGCTCGTTCAACTGCCGCACTTCCACGCGCTCCAGGATCGACTCCGGCGTCAGCGGTTGATCGCTTCCCGCCAGTCTGGCGGCCGTGCGCGCCCACAGGCCGGCGGGAACGCTGCGCGGATCAGGCAGCACTTGCAACTTCGTCGTCCGCGTCTGTCCGTCCACGGTCAGTTTCAGAGTGAACGTGCCGGGGTTGACCAGCGGCCCCATGTTCGGCTCGCCGCTATCGACCTTCGCCCCCTTGATGACCGCGGCTCCCTCGTAGCGCAGATCCCAAACGACGCGGTGCAGTCCCGGCTCGATCGGCAAGACCGTCTTCTTGTATTTCTCGCTGGAATAATCGCCCTCCGTCGGCTTCTCCTCCGGCTCCTTCTTGCTCGTCAGCAGCGTCACGCGCTTGTCCTTGTCGTCAAGAATTTCCAGGGTGACGTCGCCCTTCGGTTTCGCCTTGAGGAAGTAATGCACCAGCGCGCCCACAGGCGGGTTCTGCCCCGCACCGAGCGGCTTCTTTGGCCCCAGCGGCCTGTGATAGCGATAACGAACCGCCGGCACGGTCGGCCACAGAAACAGATCGGCTTCCTTCCGGGCAAGATCCCTCTGCCGCAGCGGGGTCAGATCGTCGAGGATCCAGATCGAGCGCCCATTGGTGCCGACGACCAGATCGTTGTGCTTGACGATCAGATCGGTGACGGTGACGGTGGGCAGATTGAGCCGCAGCGGCGTCCAGGTGCCGCCGTCGTCCCACGACACGAGCAAGCCGCGCTCTCCGCCGAGAAACAGCAATCCCTTGTGTTGCGGGTCCATGCGGACGACGTGGAGACACCCCTCGGCGAAGAGTCCGTTTCGCGTCATCTTTTCCGCGCCGCGGCCGTGGTCGGCCGTCATCGTTCCCTCGGAGACGAGGTTCGTCCACGTCTTGCCGAAGTTGCGAGTGCGGAACAGATAGGGCCGGCGGTCATCGAGCTTGTGCGCGTCCACGACGACATAGGCCGTGCCCGCGTCGAACGGCGACGCCTCGATGCAGCGCACGGTGCTCCATTCCGGCACGCCCTTCATACTGTCCGTCACGTTGCTCCAGTTCTGGCCGCCGTCGAGCGAGACGTGAACCAGCCCGTCATCGCTGCCGGCCCATAGGACGCCCTTCTGTTTCGGTGATTCGGTTAAGGCGTAAATGGTGCCGTACACTTCGACGCCAGTATTGTCGCCGGTGATCGGGCCGCCGGACCACTTCTGTTTGCTCTTGTCGTTGCGCGTCAGGTCGGGGCTGATCGCCGTCCAGCGCCGGCCGGCGTCGGCGGTCCTGAACAGCACGTTGGCCGCGTGGTAGACGACGCGATGGTCGTGCGGCGAGATGAGGATCGGAGCGGTCCATTGGAAGCGATATTTCAGGCTCGCCGGATCGTGGCCGGACGGGTTGAAGGGATAAACGCCGATGTTTCGGGCCTGGCGCGTGCGGTGATCGTAGCGCGAGATGTAGCCGCCGTATTCGCCGGCGTAGACGATGTTGGGGTCGGTCGGGTCGGAGGCGGTGAAGCCGGTTTCGCCGCCTCCGACCGGGTGCCAATCGCTCGGCACGATGCCGGACTCCGACAAACTGTTGCTTGGTCCGGAGCCGGTGCCGATGTCCTGCATGGTGCCGGCCACGTGGTAGGGCAGCCGAGTATCGATGCTGATGTGATAGAACTGTCCCCACGGCAGCGGCGGCGCGAACCACGTTTCGCCGCCGTTGGTCGAAATGTCCACGCCGCCGTCGTTGCCGTTGATGATTCGCCGCGGATCCTTCGGATCGATCCAGATGTCGTGATGGTCGCCGTGGTGCGGCCCTTTGACGCGCTGAAACGTCTTGCCGCCGTCGATGCTCCTCAAAAGCGG
This sequence comes from Gemmataceae bacterium, assembly GCA_036557825.1. Lineage (GTDB taxonomy): Bacteria > Planctomycetota > Planctomycetia > Gemmatales > Gemmataceae > JAJPHU01. The sequence continues at coordinate 21,270 of DATBGU010000037.1, read as the reverse complement.
CACCTGCGGGCACCATACCACATCGGCGTTGCTCGGATCGACCGTGAGCGTGGTGTAGTAGAAGGCGCGCTGGCGGATGGCGTGATTGTCGCTGACGAGCTTCCAGTTCTCGCCGCCGTCGTCGCTGCGAAACAAACCGCCCTTTTCCGCTTCGATCAGGGCGTAAACGCGCCGAGCGTCGGACGGCGCGACGGCGACACCGACCTTGCCCCACATGCCATCGGGTAGTCCCTTGGCGTACTTCTTACCGGACGGCGCGTCCTTGCCGAAGAACTCTGAGTCCGGCTCCGGCGCCGGCAGCAGTTGCGTCCAGGTGTCTCCGCCGTCGCGCGAGGTGTACAGACCGCTGCCGGTGCCGCCGCTGATGAGTTCCCACGGCCGCCGCCGCGCCTGCCACAACCCGGCGAACAACACACGCGGATTCGATGGATCGAAGCACACATCGGAAGCGCCGACGTCGGCGTCCTTGAAGAGGACGCGCTGCCAGTTTTTGCCGCCGTCAGTGGTGCGATAAACGCCGCGCTCCGCGTTCGGCCCGAACGCATGACCCAGCACCGCCGCGAAGGCGATGTCCGGTTTCGTCGGATGGACGATCACCGTGCCGATCTGTCCTTCCTGTTTCCAAACGTGTTTCCACGTTTTGCCGGCGTCGCTGGATTTATAGATGCCGTTGCCGACCTCGATGTTGCCGCGAATGTTCGCCTCGCCGGAGCCGGCATAGATCACATTCGGGTCGGACGGCGCGATCGCAAGGGCGCCGAACGTCGAAGTCGGTTGGTCGTCGGCCATGGGCTTCCAGTGGATGCCGCCATCGCTCGATTTCCACAGCCCGCTCGCCGCCGTGGCGGCGTAGTACGTCCGCGGATCGCCCGGCACGCCGGCAACGCGGCAGACGCGCCCACCCGCCGCCGGCCCGATGGATCGAAACTTGAGACGCTTGAACGGCGAGCGATCGCTTTTGGGTTCGTCGCCAAGAGCCGACGAAACGCCGATCGAGGCGAGGAAGGTTGTCAGGGAGAGGAGGACGCGGAAGGAGAGGCGGTTGGTCAGGTAGCCGTTCATGATGCTCCCGTCCAGAAGAAGAGTTCCTACCCGGATCGGTCCAAGGGGAACCGTGAGCGTCCGGAGTGTTTGACCGTGGGGGAATTCTATGCGGGCTGCTCCAATCGGAAAACTCATGCATCTAATCGCCCTCGTGCGGGTAGTGTAAGGATAGAGGGCGTGCGCTGCCGCCGGCTAAGGGAGGACACGATGGCGACCCAGAGGAATGAGGTTGTTCGGCACCTTCGCAGGCTCGCACTTCAGCAAGACGGAGCGGGGCTGACGGATGGGCAATTGCTGGCGTGTTTCATCGAGCAGCGCGACGAAGCCGCCGTCGCGGCGCTGGTGCGGCGGCACGGCCCGATGGTCTGGGGCGTGTGTCGCCGAGTTCTCCGCGATCATCACGACACGGAGGACGCCTTCCAGGCAACCTTCCTCGTCCTCGTCCGCCGGGCCGAGTCGATCGCGTCGAGAGAAATGGTTGGTAACTGGCTTTACGGGGTGGCCTATCGGACGGCGCTCAAGGCGAGGGCGATGTTGGCGAAGCGGAGAGCAAGGGAAAGGCAGGTGGCGACAATGCCCGAGTTCAGAGCAGCGCCGCAAGATCTCTGGAACGACCTGCAACCTGTTCTCGATCGAGAGTTGAGCCGGTTGCCCGATAAGTACCGCGTTGCCATTGTGCTGTGCGATCTGGAGGGCAAGACGCGGATGGAAGCGGCCCGGCAGCTTGGTGTGCCGCCGGGAACTCTCGCGGCACGGCTGACGAGAGGACGAGCGCTGCTGGCGAAGCGGCTGGCGCGGCGCGGCGTGGCCGTGTCCGGCGGGACGTTAGCGGCGGTGCTATCGGTGCAAGCAACGTCGGCGTGCCGACCGGCTTCGCTGGTGTCGTCCACGATCAAGGCCGTCACTGCGGTTTCGGCGGGACAAGCGGCGAACACGAGCATCATCTCGGCCCAGGTCGCCGCGCTAACGGAAGGAATGGTGAAAACCATGTTGCCGGGCAAAATCAAAATCGTAACGGCGGTGCTGTTGGCGCTGACCTTGTCGGCGGGCGGCGGATTGCTTTACCAGACGCGAGCGGCCGGCCAACCGGAGGAGGCTCCGCGCCTCGAACGGAAGGAAGAGGGAGACTTGCGCGAGGCGGCGATTAAGGCCGTGGAGCAATTCGGCAAGTCGGGGCAGGATGCCCACCGCGAGGCGGCAATCAAGGCCCTTGTCGATTTTCGCAGGGACCGCCGGGCGACTGAGGAAGCCCGTCAACGTCTCTCGGACCTCGCCGGTCGTTTTAAGTTCCGGGTTCCCGTCGAAATCGGTGTCAGCGAATTCAAGGAGGGCGGCCGCGTCGAGATCCTGGAGGTCTGGGGTACTCAACCGCGGATCAAGGTTGGCGGCCAGTATTTGGTCCACGGCAAGTACACGCTGCCGCTCGGTGAGCGCGGCAAGCTCTACTTCTTTGAAACGGCGAACTTGCCGCCGTCGCCGATTATGGACCTCCAATGTATCAGCCTGGACAAGCAGAAAGGCGAGTTCACGCTCCTGCACGGCATGGCCGCCCCTGGATATTTTCATCTGGTCCTCGCGGACCCAGAGCGCTATTCCCGGATGTTCGCCAACGTCTACTTTGGTACCGGCGACAACGTGTTACGGAAAAAAGGGTGGTAGACGTCGCGAGCCGGGCGAAGCATACGGCCGGTGCCGCTCGGCTCGCGGCACCTACCCCACTCCCCAACGAACCTGTTTACCGGCCCGGCTCAGGGGCACGGGGTTTCTTGCCCAGCTTGTTGAGTTGAGCTAGGGCCTCGGCGTGCCTTGGATCATCCGGCGCACTTAATCGCGCCGCCTCCTCCAGTTGCCGGCGCGCCTCGTCCGTCTGTCCGTCCTCCGCGAGGGCTTCGCCCAAGTATAGGTGGGGTTCGGGAAGCTCGGGGGCAAACGCCACTGCTTGCCGCAGGCTGTCCAGCGCTTCGGAACGCTGCCCGAGGTGTTTCAGGGAGCGACCCAGAACGACACAGCCAGGCGCATAGCCCGGCTTGCTGGCCACCGCCTTGCGGGCGTGCTCGGCCGCGGCCCGGAACCTGCCCTCGACCCGGTCCTTGTCACCCCCTCGCTGCTGGTCCCCTTCCGCCCAGGTCAACAGCACCTTGGCCAGAAAGTAGTTCGCTTGGACGTTGTCGGGAGCCAGAGCGACGGCCTTTCGCAAGGTCTCCTCGGCTTGCGGAAGCTGTCCCAGTCCCGCGTAACACTGTCCCAGAAGGACGTAGGTCCGATAGTAGGGTTCCTTCTCCGCCATCTGCCGGGCCATCACGATGGCATCCGCGTACCGCCGCTCCCGTACCAGATAATCGAGGTAAGTGAACTGAGCGGGCTTGCCCACGCGGGCCTCCTCGGAAATGGCCAGGAGGTGGTCCGGAAACGGCGCGTCCGGCGGCAAGGTGCGGGCCTCCTGGCTGTACTTTTCCGCCGCAGGCGCATCGCCCTGACGCTCGGACAACACGGCCAGCTGGGCGCAGGCCTTCTGCCGGGTGTAAGGACTGTGCCGGCAGCGGAGAAGGTGAGTCCGACTCTCCCCGAGCCGGCCCTGAGCATAGGCCAGGAAACCCACCAGCAAATGAGCGTAGGGATAATCGGGCTCCTGCTCCAGAGCCTTACGCAGGTGGTCCTCCGCCTCGTCGTACCGGCCCGCTCTCAGCAGCACCTCGGCCAGCCGCAGCCGAGGGGCCACCCCGTCCTGCTGTCCCCCCTCGTCCAACTCCACGGCGTGCCGTAAGCTCGGCAGAGCGGCGTCCGGATCCCGCCGCAGGAGGGCCACTCCCTCCAAATACGGCCAGCGCGGGTCCGCGGCGTCCAGCCGTTGCGCCTGGTCGAAGGCCTGGACGGCAGGCTCAATCAGCCGGCAGTCGAGTAGCAACCGTCCCAGGTTCCCCCAGGCCGTCGGTGAATACGGGTCTTCCCGTATCCGTTCCCGGCTCGCCTCAATCGCCTCGCGGAGTGCGGGGTCCACCTGTTCCAGAGGGATGTCCGGCGGGGTCGGCGCCCTGTAGCGCCGCCAGGCATACCAGCCAACGCCGGCGATCAGAAGCACACCGCCCAGCAGAAGGAGGGCGAGCAAGACGCGCTGCCGGCGGCCCGATCGCGCGGGACAGGGATCGGTGGCGGTTGCCCTCATGGCGCGGCGCCTCCCTTGGAAGATGCCGGAGATCCCGGAACGTGTTCGCCTTCCCCGGCTACTCGTTTGCCTGCTCCCCGGTACAGGACGAGCTGTCGGTCGGCGCTGCAGCCGGGAAAGACCTCGACGGTCGCGTCCGGCCAGGTGACCTCCACTGCCTCGACCCGCTCCGCTTCCCCCAGACCGAAGTGGGCACGGACGTCGCCGCTACAGAGGTAGCTGCCGGCCGGGTTGACGAGGCGGACCCACTCCCGGCCCCCGGCTCGTACTCGCACCAGAGCGCCGTAGGCATCCCGCTTCAGCGCGGGATCCAGGGTCCGGACCACCAGCCAGTGGCCTCGGTGCGGCGCCACGTTCCGCAGCAGCCGGACTCGGTCGGCGATCGCCGTGACGAGCAGGTCCGGCGCCCCGTCGCCGTCGAAGTCGGCGCAGACCAGGCCGCGCGCCACGTTTGCCGTGCCGGACAGGGCCGGGTTCTGCGAGGACACCTCGCGGAAGCGGCCCTTGCCGTCGTTGGCGAAAAGCTGGTTGCGGTCGGCGTAGCGCCCCCAGTACGGGCCGAGGTCCGGGTTCCCCAGCGTGGGAGCCCGCGCGATGCGACCGTTGACCGCGGCAATGTCCAGCCCGCCGTCGTGATCGAAGTCGGCCAGGACGGTCCCGAAGCCGGTGCCGCGCCAGCTGAGGGTGGCCAGGCCGGCGGCGGTCGTGTGGTCCACGAACAGGCCGCGCGGCGCCTGCCGCCACAGGGTGTTGCCCTCCTGGGGCATGTGCGTGATGTACAGATCCAGGAGACCGTCTCCGTCCACGTCCCCCAGGGCTACTCCCATGCCGGCCTGCACCGTTCCCAGACCGTTGAAGGCGACCCCGCGCTTGATGGCCTCCTCCCGGAAGGTGCCGTCGTGCTGATTCCTCCACAGGCGGTTGGCCTGGCCGTCGTTCGCCACGAAGATGTCCGGCCAGCCATCCCCGTCGAAATCGGCGCAGACCACGCCCAATCCGGGGCCGGGCGCGGCGGCTAGGCCGGCCCCGATCGTGACGTCCTCGAACCGTACCCCGCGACCCTTGCCTTTTCTTGCGGTGCCCAGGTTGTGGAACAGCTTGGAGACCTGGCCGGGGAAGGTTCTGGGGCCGCAGTATTCCGGGGCTCCGCTGGGCGAAGGGCAAGCCCAGGTCGGGTCGTAATCGACGTAGTTAACGAGAATCAGGTCGAGCCAGCCGTCGCGGTCGTAATCGAAGAAGGCGGCGGAGACGCCCCAGGCTGGGTTGCTCAGCCCGGCCTCCTCGGTGACGTCGGTGAAGGCGCCGTCGCCGTTGTTCAGAAACAGCTTGACCCCTGTGTATTGCGTGACCAGGATGTCGGGGCGGCCGTCGTTGTTGACGTCGCCGACGGCCACTCCCATGTTGTAGCCGGCAATGTCCAGCCTCGACCCCGCGCTGACGTCCCGGAACCGGCGGCCCGGCTGCCGTTCGAACAGCTGGTTTTTCTTCCCCTGGGGGCCGCCGTTGTGCAGCAGGTACAGGTATTTGACCCCTCCGTCCGCCGTGAAGTCGAACACGGCCGCGCCCGAGCCGATGGACTGCGGCATGAAGTATTTGCCCACCGGCCCGGCATCATGCACAAAATTCAGGTCTGCTTCCTGGGTGATGTCGGCAAACCACGGCTCGCCGGTCGGGTCGGAGGCATTGGGCGGAGGGATTTCGTGCCGCCAACCGGAAGCCAGGCCGGCGACTACCGCTCCTAGAAAAAGCAGCAGAAGGAGGACCACCAGCAAGGAAGGCCTTGGAAGCAGATTCCTCATACCGTCTCCCGAGGATGGCCTGTGCGAAGGCAAACCCGGAACCGCACTCTACTACAGAGCGGGCCCGGGCCTGGCCTCCTCATCCCGCCGGCGTGTTGTTTTACGTAAGAGTGCGCCTGAGACAACGGATTGCGCGTTCTCCTTACCAGCGGCGCGTTCCCGCTGACGTGATTGGCGCCGGGACTCTGTCAGTTGATTTGTCCATTGTCATGCCGACCGATCACGCTTGCAAGTTCATTTTCAGCGGCTGGGCATCGATGAAATGGGGACGTTCCCAGGCCGACGGACGCCGGGCCGATCAACTGGGTGCCTTCGGTCCCGATGTCGGACTCCTCGCTTCGGCCAGCGCGGATCGGACTATCCAAGTCTGGGACGTTCGCGGCGTGAAAGCGGCAAAGAAGGATTGATTCTGTTCAAGGAGAACGTCGATCAGCCTGTCGCCAACACTTTTTCGCTTGCTCGTGGCAACGGGTACGTCCGCTCACCGCTTCAATCCGTAACCCTTGATTTTGCGGTCCAGCGTCGAGCGCTCGATGTTGAGTATGGCGGCGGACTGGCTCTTGTTCCAGTCGGTGTGCGCCAGCGTCTTCAGGATGTGTTCCTTCTCGACTTCCTCCAGCGGAACCGGACGATACGCCGCCTCGCCGCCTGCCTGCGGTGGACCGCCGATCTCCAGAGATGACAACCAGATGTCATTCACGTCCAAGAGCGGTCCCGTGCCCAGCGCCACCGCCCGCTCGACCACGTTTCGCAGTTCCCGGACGTTGCCGGGCCAGTTGTACTCTTCCATCTTCCGCAGCGCCGCCGGCGTGAAGCCGCGAATCCTGCGGCCCGTCTCGCGGACGAATCGACGCAGGAAGTGATCGGCTAAGATCGGCACATCGCTCTTGCGCGCCCGAAGCGGCGGAACGCGGATCTCGACCACTTGCAGACGGAAGAACAAATCGCGGCGGAAACGGCCGTCGCCGATGGCCTGCTCCAGCGGCTGGTTCGTCGCCGACACCACGCGCACATCGACGCGGATCGGCACGCTGCCGCCGACGCGCTCGAACGGATGGCCCTCCAGGATGCGCAGCAGCTTCGCCTGCGTGCCGACGTTCATCTCGCCGATCTCGTCGAGGAAGATCGTGCCGTGGTTGGCGGCCTCGAACTTGCCGATCTTCTTCTCCGTCGCCCCGGTGAACGAGCCTTTCTCGTGGCCGAACAGCTCGCTCTCCAGCAGCGTCTCGGTCAACGCGGCGCAGTTGAGACAGACGAACGGACCTTCCTTACGCGGACTGGAATAGTGGATGGCGCGGGCGACCAACTCCTTGCCGGAGCCGCTCTCGCCGCGGAGCAGGCAGGTGGCGTTGGTGCCGGCGACGCGAGCGATCTGCTGCTCGATCTCCTTCATCGCCTGGCTCTCACCGATCAGCTCGCTCTCAACGTGCAACTGCTCGCGCAGCGAGCGGTTCTCGGCCGACAGCGACACCTGCCGCTGCATCTGATGAATGACACCGCCCAACTGCTTGGCGACGGCGACGGCGAACTCCAGATCCTCGCCGTCGAGCGCCTTGTGCGGATTGGTGCAGTACAGGTGGATCAGGCCGAGCACGCGGTCGCCGAAAACGATAGGGGCGCAGATGAGGCTGGTGGCGCCGAGTTCACTGAGGCTCTCGCGGTTGCGCAGGTAGCGGTCGCGGGCCACGTCCTCGGCGAGGATGGCCTCGCGGCTGGCCAACACCTCGTTGCTGACGTACTCCGAGACGCGCTTGTAATCGTGCAGGCTGGGATCGCGGTGACGATGGGCCGTCACTTCCAGTTCGATGCCGCGCAGCGACTTGCCGGAGTCGGCACCGACGCGGACCCCGGCCGGCGGGCCGCCGCGCTCGCCGCCGTCGCGCGCCACCGACAAGATGGCGCCCACCTCGGCGGGAATGGCTTCCAAGAGCGCGTCCAGGACGATGCGGCACAGCTCCTCGTAGGTGCCGGCCGAACCCATGTCCAGCGCCAGGCGATACAGCAGCGCCAGATCGCGGCTCAGCGCGTGGCGCTGACCGGGAGGGACGGTATCGCCGGTGCTGACCTGCTCGGGCGGCGGAGGCTGCGGCGTCAGGAAGCGCGTCTGACCCAGCCGCTTGCGAATGGAGACGCCTTCCGATTCCGCCTCGTCGTCCTTCTGGTGCGGCACGTCCGGCAGTTGGTTCATGTCCTCGACGAACAGCAAGTGCGTGCGGCCGAGATACACATCGTCGTGTGCGGCCAACTCCCACTCGCCGTCGAGGCGAACATTGTTGACGCGCGTGCCGTTGAGGCTGTTGAGATCGCGAACGCGCCAGCGGCCGGCGCGATGGCTGACCTCGGCATGTTCGCGGCTGCACAGGTCGTCCTTGAGGACGATGCGGTTGGTGGTGGCCCGTCCCAGCGTGTAGGTCTGGCCCGCGGCGAGCGGAAAAACGTCGCCGAACCCGTCCTCGCGACGGACCACCAAATACGCTGTCGTTCCCGCGGACATGGTTGTGCCAGAGTTAAGAGATTATCCGAACCCCGAAGCGGTCCCACGGCGCGGCGGCTTGCCTCCGGTCGTGGACCCTTCTTATTCGTCGTTCGAGCCTGGGGCTTTATTCATATCGCAGTATGACACGATGGCCCCGTTGTTGCAAGAACGGCCCGGTGCGCGACGCCGCGCCGGACGGTTTTTTTCCCACCCAACCGTGGAAACCGAACCAACTTTTGCTGGGGAGGAGGAGGCGAAGGTCGCCTCGATTAGCGGCGGTGCGCGCTCAACACCCGGCCCTCGCAGTTCTGTCTCTTCACTTCGCGGCCCTTACTATCGATTTCGACGAGGACATTGTCGGTGTAACCGCCGACCAGCGTATGACCGTTCGGCAGGCGCTGCACACTGGTCGGCCGCGGAAAGGAAGCGGACCAAACCTCCTTGCCTTCGCTGTCGTATTCGCCGACTTTGCTCTCGTAGTAGAGCGGCACTAGAACGTGCCCGTTGGGCAGCGCCTCCATGTGAACGGCGGAGGGGCGGAAAGCTCGCGCGATGCGGGTGGAGTTGAGAACCTTGCCGGCGCGGTCGAGGCGGACCAGTTCTCCGGTCCCGTAACAGATGGCCACCTGCCCGCCTCGCAGTGGACACGCGGCTGAGATCATACCTCGGGGGGGATTGGGAGTGATCCCCCAGATCTCCTTGCCGTTGCGGTCGACTTCCACGACGCGCAACGGGGTCACGATGAAGGTATTGCCATTCGACAGGCGGCGGGCCTCCAAGGGTCGGTCGGGAACAGCGATCTGCCGCAAAATTTCCCCCTTATGGTTGCGCTCCGTCACTTGCCCCAGGGCATACTCCGCGATCAGGACGCGGCGCTCGTCGATCGCGCGCGCGTCGGTGGGCGATTGCAAATTCGCGATGCTCCACCGCGTCCGCCCGCGGGCATTGAGTTCAACGATGCAAGCGGCGCGGGGCCTTCGGAGGAACGTGACGATCAGCGTGCGATCCCACCAGCGGCGCGAGAGGTCGATATTGCCCAACTTCAGGCCATCGCCTCTTCGCCGCCACCAATCGAGCCAGGCATCGCGGTAAGCGCGGCGGGCCGCTTTATCGTCCAGGTCGCCGGACGGCGCATCCTCGCCGGCGAGGCGCATCAGCAGCGACTCCGCCTGCGACGCCTCTTCATGGGGCAACTCCCCAAGCAAGGCGATCAGGACGGGAACGGCGGACTTTTCCCCTCCCTCCAGCAGGGCGGAGGCGACGCGCTGGCGCACGAGGGGATCGGGATCGCGCAGGAGTCGCCGCACCGCGACGAGTTGCTCGCGACAGCCGGCCCGGCACAGGGCCGACCCCGCAACCCCGCGCCGCGCCGGATGCTCGTCGTCCAGTGCGTCGGCCAAAAGCGCCTGCGATTCCTCATCGTGACGGGCGGCGGACGTCAGGGCAAGACACACCGCATCGGTGATCTCGTCTTGGGCGGCGAACGGCGCGTAGGCCAACAATACTTCGGTCGTCTCCGCCGACGGGCGCCGCCCCAACAGGCGAACCGCGGGGGCCGCCACGTCGGGCGGCACCTCGCGGCGTTCGATCGCGGTCAGCGCCTCGCGCGCCCGCCAGCGGATCTCCTCATCGGTATGGCGCGTCGCCTGACGCAGGAGGGCGGCGGCCGCGGCGCTCCCCGCGGCCAATTTCGCGGTGGCACGCTCACGCACCCGGAATGATTCGCTGCCCAACTGCGCGATCAACGCCTCGATTTCAGCTTCCGCTTCTTCATCCAAGGTGCGCGCGCGAAAAAAAGTCAGCAGCGCCGATCGCTCGGTGGAGACGTGGGCAGCGCGCACCACCTCCTCGTCCTCCGCGCTTTCCGGCTCCGCACCGGCAGCCGAATCGAACCACGCGAACCCAACGACCACGGCAAACAGGGCGAGGTGACGAGGCAACATGGCAACGTCGCCCTCTGTGGTTAGTTCTTTTGAATTTCTCAGCGGCGGTAGGCGCGGCTGACTTTGCTGCCTTCGGTTTTGAACTGCCAGACCTCCTTGCCGGCGCGGTCCACCTCGATGGCGCTTTTTTGACGATACAGCGTGATAAGGGTGTTGCCGTTGGGCAGACGAACCGCGGCGATGGGCTGATCGACCGTCACTTCCCAAACATTCTGACCGTCCGCGTCGTACTCCACCACGCGGTTGTTGTCCATCTCCGGGATCAGAACGTGCCCGTTGGGAAGGACATCGAGATGGCCGCCGGAAGTGCGCACCTGCACCCCCCAGCTTTTCACTTCCTTGAGGCCTCGCCCCGCCGGAGTCAGACGCACGAAACGCTGGACGCCGAGATTGATGATACAAGCGACGTCGCCATTGCGCAGCTTGGTGGCGCGCATGAACTGCGCGCCGTCGGGGCGAACATAGCTGAACACTTCCTTGCCGTTCTTGTCCACCTCCAGCAGTTGCGTCTGGGTGGTGATGAAGGTATTGCCGTTGGGCAGGCGCTGGGCGGCGAGCGGCCCCTCGACGGCCTGTTTCCAGACGATCTCGCCCTTGAGGTTGCGTTCGCTGACGCGGTTCGCCTCGTGCTCGGCGATCAGGACGCGATCTTCGCCCGGCAACAACTGCACGTCCAGTGGCTTCTCGACGTGGTCGATCTTCCAGCGGACGCGGTTGGTGGTGTCGAGATCCTCAATGATGCCGAGATCGAGCAGCACCACCAGCGTGAAACCGAGCGTTCGTGTCGCCCGTTCGAGCTGTGCCGGCTCGATCTTGGCCTGGCGGTCCTTCCACCATGCCTCCCATGCTTCGCGGTACTTGCGGCGCGATGCCGCGTCGGAACCGGGCGTCACGGGAGGAACCGTGTCGCCGGCCAGTCGATCGAGCAGACTCATCACCAGGCCGGTTTGTTCCAGCGGCAGTTCGTCGAGCAGCCGAATGAGGACGGGCACCGCCTCCTTGTCGCGCGCCGAGACAAGGGCCAAACCCACGCGCAGGCGGACGTGCGCATCGCGATCCTCCAACAGCTTTCGGACTTGGGGCATCACGTCTGGCGCATGAGCGCGAGCCAGTGCCGCGCCTGCCGCTCCGCGCTTGGCAGACGTTTTATCGCTCAGGGCGGCGAGCAACGCCGGTTCTGCCTTGCCGTCGCGGACAGCCAGTGTTTCCAGAGCGTGGCGGATGGTTTCGGCCACACTTTCGTCTTCGGCCGTCGGCAGATAGCCGAGCAGAACCACGGCGGCTTCGGGCGGTTTTTGCCGCGCCAGCACACGCACGGCGGCGGAGATGGTCGCACCCGTCGCGCCCTCGCCGATGCGTTCCAGGCACTCCTGAGCGCGGCGAGCGATTTCCGGGTCGGGATCTTTGACGGCGGCGTGCAAATATGGTCGGGCGCGCGGACCAAGCGTCACCAGTTGGCGCGACGCTTTCTCGCGTGCCTTGAACTTGTCAGCCCCCAGCTGTCGCACCAGCGCCTTGATGCGCTCCTCATCGGAGACGTCGGCCGTTCGCTGCCGGAAGAAGTCGATCAAGCCGGGTCCGTCCGTGGCAATCCCCGCTTGCTTGAGCAGCCGCTCATCGCCGGCCGTTTCCTCCGCGGCGATCGCCAAACGCATTGTCCCGAGCAGAAGCACGCCGGCGCTCAATCCCACCAGATAGCCACGCATGGCAGGCTCCTCCCTCTCTGAAAGGATGAAGGATGAGGGAGGAAGGGTGAATCAAAGACATTTTTTGTCCTCTTTTCTCCCTCATCCTTCATCCTTCATTTTAGCGGTGGCGAATGCGATACACATAGTTCGGCGCGGAGAAGTCGCTGGTTTGCTTGCCGGCGGAGTCCAGTTCGACAACCTTGGCCGGCCACTGTTGGGGGGCAACCAGGATTCGTCCGCGCGGCAGACGGCATACGCCGCTGGGCTGCATCGCCGTCGCCTCGAAAACGGTCTTGCCCTCGGCGTCGTACTCCATCACGCGATTCATCCACTGGTACGGCACCAGAACGTGCCCATTGGGCAGGATGTCCACGGCGTTGTGCTGCCATACCATTTGCAGCTGGAAACTCTTGAGCTGCTTGCCGGAGGTGTCCATGCGGATGCACTGGCGCTGCGTGCTGATAAGGATAATTTGCCCATCGCGCATCTTGCGGGCCATTACCACGTCGTTCTGCGGCCGGTCGATCGAAAATAGCTCGCGGCCGCCGCGGTCCACCTCCACCAGCTTGTTCTGACAGGTGATGAACGTGTGGCCGTTGCGCAGACGCTGCACACTCAGCGGCCAGGTGCCCGGCAGCTGCTTCTGCCACAGAATGTCGCCGCGCCGGTTGCGTTCGGTGACGCGCTGGGCGTTGTACTCCGCGACGAGGATGCGGTCCATGCCGACGACCTGCACGTCGCGGGGGTTGGCCAAACCGTTCATCGTCCAGCGCTCCTTGCGCTCCTTGTCCAACTCGATGATCTGGCCGGTATTGGCCAGCACGAGCAAGACGTAGCCGTGATCCTGCTCGAAGCCAGCCGGCGGATAGCGATCGACGAGCGTGACACGATCGCCGTTGGCCTTCCACCACTCGGCCCAGGCGGCGTGCCGTTTCTTGCGATGCTCGCCGTTTTCGCCGTCGCCGGAAGGAAGACTGGACGGCGCGCGATCGAGGGCGACGCGGTGCAGGTATTCCTCGGCGGGCGCCGATTGGGCGCTGGGCAACTCGCCGATCAGCTCGATCAGGGTCGGAACGGCGTCGCGTTCGTGAATGCCGGCCAGCGCGAGGGCCGTCTTCAGACGCACCGACCGATCACTGTCGGCCAGGAGCTTGCGGAGGGCCGGCAGATGCTCGCGGTCGCCGCCCAGGCACAGCGCCTCCGCCGCCGCCGCGCGGCGAGCGGGAAGCGAGTCCGACAGCCCACGCACCACCACCGCCTCGGGCTTTCCGTCCTTGAACGCCACTACGTTGAGGGCGATCTGCACCTCACCGAGAATGGCGTCGTCGTCGGCATACGGCGTGTAGTTCAGGAGCGCCTCGGCGGCGCCGGCCGGCTTGCGCAGAGCGATTAGCCGGGTGGTGATCGCGGACAAGGGCAGGCTCTTGTCGCGTTCCATCACGCTGAGGCAGCGCTGGGCGCGGCTACGAATTTCGAGATCGCTCGGATGCTTCGCCGCTTCACGCAGCAACGGCAGGATCAGCACGCCCATTCCCTTCACTTGGCTTTGCGCCTTCTCGCGGACGGTAAAATCGGTATCGCCCAGCTGCTTGATGAGTTCCTCGCACTTCTGCCGGGTGTCCGGTCTCAGCGTGCGTTTGCGCAACTCCTCCAGGAGCCGGTTGCCGTCCTCGCTGGTTTGCCACCAGGTCGCCCAGGCGTCGCGGCACTTCTTGCGCGAGGCGTCGTCGTTGCCGAGCGTCGCTTTCGGCGATTGTTCGCCGGCCAACTCGGACAGAAAGTCCTCGGCCTGCCGAGCTTGCTCCAGCGGCAATTCGCTCAACAGCGTGATAAGCGTGGACAACGCCTTGGCATCGCGGGCGCGGGCCAGCGCCAGGGCCGCCCGCAGTCGGACCGACGACTTGGGGTCTTGCAGCAATTTGCGCAGCGGCACCTGCTCCAGGACCGAAGACGTGACGCCGTTCTGGCATAACGTGTCGATCGCCAGGGCGCGGCGGATGGGGGATTCGTCCTGCAACGCTTTCAAGAGCGCCGGATCGGGCTTGCCGTCCGGGTGGGCGACCGTCGCCAAGGCGAGACGGATTTCCTCGATGACACCGTCATCCTCCGCAGAAGGGAGAAACTCCAGCAGCACCTCGGCCGTGCCGCGCGGTCGGCGCTGGGCGAGGAGCCGGGCCGCCGACGACGACAGCTGGCCGGGATGCTCCTCCAGCGTTTGCAGGCAGCGCTTCGCCAGCAGCAGCGTCTGATGGAGGTCCGGATCCTTGACCGCCCTCCGCAGGGATGGGATGGCCGGCGCTCCGATCGAGGCCAACTCGCCGGACGCCTTCTGAGCGACCAAGGCCGATTTGTCGCCCAGCTGCTCGATGAGTTCGGCCAGTCGTTCCGGCTTCGCCTCGCCTCGTCCGCGCGTGCGGAAGTACGTCAGCAGACTGGAGCCATCCGTGGACACGCCGACGGAGCGCAACAAAGCCTCATCCCGGCCGACGCCAGACGCTTCCGCCCTCACGGTGGGGGTGGTCGGCGCAGCCGTCTGTAGCGGTATCGCCATCTTGATCCCGACGGGCTGGGCCGGAACGGTAGCTCCAGCCACCAGGATTAGGCCGGCGGCGAACAGCGTTGTCCGAAGTGTGCGATACATATGTGCGTCTCGCGAATGGTGGTTTCAATTACTTCCGAGCGCGAGCGTCAGCCCCCGCTCAGGCCAGGTATATCGCCTTCTTGTCCTCAGCGCCGGCGGACGCGGAATGGACGATACTCAAGGTCTTTTTTATCCGCGACGGACTTGCCCGCGCCGTCGAACTCGAACAAGTGGGGCATGCTGTTCTGCGGCACGACTGTGTGTCCGTTGGGCGCCTTGTGGGGGAATCCGGGGTTGGGCACGGCGGCTTCCCATACCTGTTTGCCGTCGCCGTCATACTCGACCACCTTGCCGATGTTCAGTGCCGCCACCATGCGATCGCCGGGTAGGATCTCGGCGTTCATTACCACGCCACCTTGCATATTCACCTGAAACGTCTTGACCTGCTTGCCATGCGAATCCAGGCGCACATACTGCCCTTGCTGCGTGACGTAGGCCATGTGTCCGTCCTTGAACTTGCAGCCGCCGACGACCCACTGGCCTTTCGTCGGCTGCGAGGACAATTCCTTGCCGTTGGCGTCGAATTCGACCAGATGATTGCGGCAGGCCACGAAAAAGTTACCGTTGCGCAGTCGCTGGCAGCTGAAGCCCTGATTGATCGGCTTCTGCCAGATTTCCTTGCCCTGACGGTCGCGCAGCGAGAGTTGATTGCCGCTCATGTGGATGACGAGCACGTTGCCGTTGGGGCAGACGGCAGCGTCCCACGGCCATTGCAGCCCTTCGATCTTCCAGCGGACCTGACCGCTGCGGTTCAGCTCGACGACGCGGCCTTGCTGCATCTCGACGAGCAGCATCAAGCCTTGATCGCGCTCGGAAGCGTGCAGGCGGGCCAGATCGACGGTTTTTTCCTCCTTGCGCCACCACGCCTTCCAGGCGGCGACGCTGGCGGTTCGCGTGGCGGCCTCGCGGCTGATACGCTCGGTCGGCCCCTTGTCGCCGGCCAGGTGAATCAGCAGATCCTCAACCTCCCAGACCTGCTCCAGCGGCAACTCACCCAGAAGGGCGATCAGCACCGGCACAGCCGCCTTCTCGCCGCGGTCGGCAAGGGCGAAGCCGGTTCGCATCCGAACCGTGGCGTCCTCGTCGCGCAATAATTTCCGCACGGCCGGCATGTCGTCGTTGGCGTCGCCCTTGCACAGCGCGACGGCGGCGGCGGCGCGGCGCGCGTTCACCTTGTTTTCCAGGGCGCGAACAAGAGCGGGATCGGCCTTGCCGTCGATGACGCCGACGGACGCCAGCAGCTGGATCAGCTGATTGGCGACGGTTTCACTCTCCGCGAAGGGCAGATAACCGATCAGCGCCTCCACCGTGCCTTCGGGCCGGCGCAGAGCGAGCAGGCGCGGAGCGGCGTCCGGCAGCGGTTTGCCGGTATCGCGCTCGATGGCCTCCAGGCACTGGCGCGCCGCGGCCGTCAAACGCGAACGGGGCTGAGCGATGACCTGACGCAGCATCGGGGCCGTCTTCGCGCCCACGCCGATGATTTCCTCCGACGCCTTGGCGCGCACGTCCGGCGACACATCGTCGAGTTTCTTGAGCAGACCCAGGATCCGCGTCCGGTCCTCGTCGCTGAGCGTGCGGTTGGTGAATTCTTCCAGAAGATGTTTGCCGTCCAGGCTGCGCCACCATGCCGACCACAGTTCGCGGCGAAGCCGGCTGGACGTGGCGTCGTTGCCTTGCGGCGTCTTGATCGTCCAGTCGCCGGCCAACTCGGTGAGGTACGTTTCGACTTCTTTGCGCCCGTCGGGCGGCAAATCGGCGACGAGGTCAATCAACACCGGCACCGCCTCGGCGTCGTGCGAATCGGCCAGCCCCAGGGCGGCCTGCTTGCGGACGCTGGGTTTGGGATCTTTCAGCAGTGCCCGGACATTCGCGCGGCCGCTCGTGCCGCCGATCCGGCACAGCACGTGGGCGGCGATGCTGCGGCGAACCGGTGCGGCGTCGCTCAGGGCGCGCACCAGGGCCGAGGCCGGTTTCCCGTTCTGAAGGCCGACGGTTTGCAACGCCGTTTCGATCTCCTGCACCAGATGGTCGTTGTCGGCGAACGGCAAGTAATCGAGGAGCGCGTCGGCCGCGCCGTCCGGGTTGTGGGCGGTGAGCAGGCGCACGGCGCTGGCCACCACCGCGGCGCCGCCCTGACCCTCGATGGACTCGACGCATTTGCGGGCGCGGCTGAGGGCAGCCTCGTCGTCGGCCTGGTTGACCGCCCGTCGCAGTGCCGGCAACGCCAGGGATCCGAGTCCAACCAGCTCGGCGGCCGCCTTGGTATGCACTTTGGGATCCTTGTCGCCCAGTTTTTTCGTCAGCTCGGCCAATTGTTTCGGGTCCGCCTGCCGGCGGACGCGCTGACGGAAGAAGGTGACAAGGGCGGGTCCGGCGCTATCGAGATGGGCGTTCTTGACGACTTGCTCGTCACTGAGGGCGGGCTTGGGCGCGACGATGGGTTGCTGGGGTTGAAGCGGCAGTTTCTGAACGACGAATGCCTGAGCGGCCAGCAGCGCCAGCGGGGCCAACAACATAATGGAATTCTCCGCTTATCAGGAGCCGCTGCCCAGTCAACGAGACCGGGATCCGCGAGTGTCTCGTCGTGACGCGGCGTCCGCATACCGATTGTTCTACGTATGATAGACGATGCACGCCGCTTACGGGAGCAGAAAAAAGACAGAAACGTAACAAGGGGGCCGCTTGCGGCTTAGCGCGGTCCATCGCGAAACCGCAAGCGGCGGTTCCCTTCGGTGACTTTCTGATTGCAGCCATGCTCATGACGGCGTACACTCAGCGTTGTTAACACATCAAAGCCGGTCGCTCTCCCTCTCGCGACTGTCCGGGTGAGCAATTCGGCTGTGCTGGTAGGAAGTATCCCAAGATGCGGTAATGTCGGCTCAATCCGCGGCGATTGGCCTTGCACCCGGGGAGGCTCCCAGTACCCTTTCTCACTTCGATGGAGGCTCACATGTTCCACACCCTCTTCCACGCCGATCCCTCTTCTCCGACTCGCGCAAGCATGGTGGCGCTAATCTTGCGGGTGGGCCTGGCCGTGATCTTTCTCTTTCACGGCCTGGACAAAATTATCACAGGTGACGGCGGCGCCAACTGGGTAACTCAAATGTATGCCCGGATGCCGGAGGAGACCCGCGCCAAGCCGGAAGCGGAGCGATCGCAGGCGCTACAGGTTCCGGCCACACTGACGTTCGCCGGCACGCAGGCGGCCGTCGCCTGGGGCGAGTTCCTGTGCGGTCTGGCCCTCGCCCTCGGCCTGCTGACGCGGGTGGCCGCTCTTGGACTCATCGTCATCCAGGTGGGGGCCATTTGGCTGGTCACGGCCCCGCGCGGCTTTCGCTTCGAGCGCGGCGGCGGCTACGAATACAACCTGGCGCTCCTGGCCATGTGCCTTGCGCTACTGATCCTGGGTCCGGGAATCTGGTCCCTCGATGCATTTCTGACACGGAGACGCAAAAAGGCCGGCGTCGAATCCGCCGCCGCCCCGCCTCTGTCCGGTCCCCATGCGACGCCCGGCCGGCCGATGGAACAACTCGCATCCGGCCCGGTCCAGCCCACGTGAGCTTCGTGAGCAGCGCGGAGGACCGCGCTTTCACGACCCTACACACGGGCGGAGCGGAGTCCGCGAAATCGCTCGTAGGCATCCTCCCAGGCGTCGGGTTGACGCGGGGTGAAGGTATGCACCTCGAACGAGCGGCGCACCACCTCGCGCGCGTCGGCCAGGGAGCCGAGCACGCCCACGCCCAGCGCCTGCACCAGCACGTTGCCGATCGCCGTCGCCTCCACCGGCCCCGCCAACACGGGCCGGTTGCAGGCGTCGGCCGTGAACTGGTTCAAAAGCGCGTTTTGACTGCCTCCTCCAACGATGTGGATGACATCGACTTGCTTCCCCGTCAGCGCTTCCAGTCGCTCCAGCACCCAGCGATAGCACAGGGCCAAACTCTCCAGCGCGCAACGCACGGTTCCGCCGACGCCCTCCGGCATCGGCTGCCCGTTGCGCCGGCAGAAATCGCCCAGCGCCTTGGGCATGTTGGCCGGCAGAATAAACGACGGATCATCGGGATCGACGAGGCTGGCGAACGGCTTCGCCGCTTCGGCCTGGCGGATCAGGTCGTCGTAGCTGCACGCCGTTCCCGCCCGCTCCCAGGCGCGCCGGCACTCCTGCACCAGCCATAGGCCCATGATGTTTTTCAGAAAGCGCGTCGTCCCGCTGACGCCGCCCTCGTTGGTGAAGTTCGCTTCCAGGGCCGCGTCGCTGAGCAGAGGCTGCTTCAATTCCACGCCCATCAGCGACCAGGTGCCGGAGCTGATGTACGCCCACGAGGAGGACGAGGACGCCGGCACGGCGGCGATGGCCGACGCCGTATCGTGCGACGCCGGCGCGATCACCGGGGCGGCGTTGATCCCTGTCTCCGCGACGACCGAGGGCCGCAGCGGACCGAGGACCGTGCCCGGTTGGACCAATGTGCCGAGGATCTCCACCGGCATTCCGAATGCCTGGATCAAACCGTAAGCCCAGCTGCGCGTGCGCGGATCGAGCATCTGGCTGGTGCTGGCGTCGGTGTACTCGTTGACCTTGATGCCGGTGAAAAAGTAATGAAACAGGTCCGGCATGAACAGCAGCGACACGGCCATTTCCAGCAGCGGCGAGCGATCGCGCCGCATCGCCAGCAGTTGAAACAGCGTGTTGAAACGCATGAACTGAATGCCGGTTCCCCGGAAGATGTCGAGGCGGGGCACGCGGAGGAACGCCTCCTCCATGATGGTTTCGGTGTGCGGATCGCGGTAGTGGCGCGGGTTGCCGAGCAGGACGCCGCCACGACCCAGAAGCGCGAAATCGACCCCCCAGGTATCGACGCCCAGGGCGTCGATGCTGCCATGCACCGCAGCCGCCAGCCGCAGCGTCTCCAGCATCGAGTGGTGCAGATGAAGAACGTCCCAGTGCAGGCTGTCCAGCGTGCGGACGCCGCCGTTGGGGAAGCGATTGATTATCTCCAGTTCCAGTTTCCGCCCATCGAACAAACCGACGATGCCCCGACCGCTCTCGGCGCCGAGGTCGAAAGCCAGGAATTTCTTGGCGGCGGACATGGGCCTCCCTCTGCGGTGACACGGTGACAAGGCGACAAGGTGATGATACCATTCACCCTGTTGTTTGGCGTGGCGGCCGGCAAGGAGAGGATACGCGGGCCGGTTCGCCTTGTCCTCTTGTTGCGGGAAGGGATATGACCAGGCAGTTCGTTCAACAAATGGCCGATGGCGATTCCATCGACGAGGTCTACCTGGTCGTGGACAAGCAGGTACGGGCCAACCGCAACGGCAACATTTACCTGCAACTGGAGCTGCGCGATCGCAGCGGCTCCATCAGCGCCCGCCTGTGGAACGCCGCCGAACCGATCGTCCGCTCGTTCGAGTCTGGAGACTTCCTGCACGTCCGGGGCAAGGTGCAGCTCTTTCAAGGCGCCTTGCAGATGATCCTGTCCGGCATCGACCGCGTCGAAACCGAGAAGGTCGAGTTGGGTGACTTCCTGCCGCACACCGAGCAAGACGTCAGCAAGCTCTACGAGCGTCTGTGTGGTCTGCTGCGCAAAATGGACAATCCGCACCTGCGCGGCCTCGCCGAATGTTTCCTGATGGATCACGAGTTGATGCAGGGTTTTTGCAAAGCGCCGGCAGGTGTGCGCAATCATCACGCCTATCTCGGCGGATTGCTTGAGCACGTCGTCACGCTGATGGAGTCCGCCGACCGCATCGCCCCGCTATATGCCGAACTGAACCGCGACCTGCTGCTCATGGGGGTGTTCCTGCACGACATCGGCAAGGTGCGCGAACTGAGTTACGATCGCGCCTTCAGCTACACCGATGAGGGCCAGCTGATCGGCCATCTCGTCATCGGCGTGGAAATCCTCAACGAGCAGGTGCGGCGCGTTCCGGACCTGACGGGCGAGCCGTTTCCTTCGGAGTTGCTGCTGCGGCTGAAACATCTCATCGTCAGCCATCACGGCTCACTGGAGTTCGGCAGCCCGACGCTGCCGATGACGCCGGAGGCGATCGCCCTGCACTATCTGGACAATCTCGACGCCAAGGTCCACAGCTTCACGCGCGACATCCGCGAGGACCGCAGCCCGTCGTCGTGGACGCCGTACAGCCCGGCGACGCAGCGCCGCCTGTTCAAGGGCAGCCGTAACGTCTCCGGCAATTCTCGCGCACTGGGTGACGCGGACGATTGATGCGTTATCCGTCATTGTCTCCGGCGGAGAGCGGGCGTCGGATGAAGATCCGATGGTTTGTTCTCATGACGGCGTTGCACCGATGACTTGGCCGTTGGGGTCGAGGATCAACCACTCCGCCGAGCCGTTTCCGGGGAGGGCAACGGTCGCGGTGCCCTGATACTGGCCGTCCGGGCCGAAGAAGTTCACCTGCCAGGGGACGCCGGCGATGGTCACCAACCCCTCGCCGGACATGTTGGTGTACGTCACGGGCAACGAGAGGGAACCCACGTCGATTTCTGTCAGCAGGCCC
>DATBGU010000036.1:0-23597 GCA_036557825.1 Gemmataceae bacterium | reverse complement strand
GGCCAGGTCCCGCCACAGCGCCTCCAGGTCGGCCGCCGTCAGCGGCTTCCCCGGCGGGCGTCGCCGGGTTGCCAGCTCGCTCACGTCCCAGACCAGCACGGTCGTATCACTGCTGGCCGAGGCCAGCCGCCGGCCGTCCGGGGAGAAGGCCAGGGAATAGACCCTATTCCGGTGCCCGTCGAAGTGGCGCAGCAGCCGCAGCCCGGCCAGATCCCAGACGCAGACGCGGCCGCCCTTGTCCGCCGTGGCCAGCAGCCGTCCGTCCGGGGACAGGACCATGTTTTGCCGGGTTTTGGCGTCGTCCCCGAAGCCGTGGTGCGGCAAGGGCTTGCTGTATCGGATCTTGCCGGTGGCCACTTCCCAGAAGTAGAGGGTCCGGTGCTCTTCCATGCCTGCCAGGGTCCGGCCGTCGGGGGTGAAGGCCAGGGTCGTGGCATGGCCGGGCGGGGGGAACGGCTCGTCGCCCGCTGGCGACTTCTTCTGCGGCGGCAGCTCCAGGGTCCGCCGTATCTCGCCGGTGTCCGGATCCCAGAGGAGGACTTTGAGATTGTCGCCGCCGGAGGCCAGGAGCTTGCCGTCCGGCGAGAAGGCGACGGCCAAGGCGTGGGCTATCACTCGGCCGTCGCCGGGCTTCAGCGTGCGCTCCTTGCGGCCGGTCGCCGGGTCATACAGCGCCACCTCGGCTAACCAGCCGCGCTTGCTGTCGTAGCGCCCCGAACCGCCGTCGGCCAGGCGGCGACCGTCGGGGGAGAAGGCCAGCGCCAGGGAACAGAGGCTTGGCGGCCCCTTCCAGCCCTGCCATCTGTGCAGCAGCCGGCCGCTGCGCGGGTTCCACAGGCGGACCTCGCAGGGGTGGTAGTCATAGGATCCCCGGCACCCGTCCTCAACGGCGGCGAGGGCGCCGCCGTCGGGGGCGAAGGCGACGGCGAGGACGGGGCTGCGGTGGCCGCGCAGCTGCCGCAGCGGCCGGCCGGTGGCCGCCTCCCAGAGCCGCACGTCGTGGTCGTCGCCGGCGGTGGCCAGCAGCCGGCCGTCGGGGGAGAAGGCCACCGACTGCACCGCGGCCCGGTGCGCCGCCCAAGGCGACACCTCCTGGCCCTTGGCCAGGTCAATCACGCGGATCGCGGTTTGGAACGGGCTCTGGTGGCCGGCGGCCGCCAGCAACTTCCCGTCCGGCGAGACGGTCAGGGTCTGGATCTCGCCGATGTCGGCAGCCACGTCGAGCTGCCGGAGTTCCTTGCCGCTGGCCACGTCCCAGAGCCGGACTGGCTTATCCCGGCTCGCCGTGATAAGGACTTTATCGTCGGGAGTGAAGGCCAGCGCGGTGACTCGCCCGAGGTTCCCGTCGAGCTGGCGCAACTCCGTGCCGGTGGCCAAGTCCCAGAGGCGGACGGCACTGGTTCTGTCCTTTGGGGGCGCGGAGTCATCTGTGGCGAGGGTCTTGCCGTCATTGGAGCAGACGATCGCACCGATGCTGCGCTCTCCCGGCGGCCGGAAACGCCGGAGCGGTTTCCCGCCGGCCAGGTCCCAGAGCACCACCTCCGGCGGCCCTTCTGACTTCGGTCTTGGAAAGCGGAGCACGGCCAGGGTCTTGCCATCGGGCAAGAGGATGGGCGACGAATGGGTATGGGACTTTTCCTTGTCGGGCAGCCGGAGCAGGCAGGACTTCTTGCCTGCGGCCAGATCCCACAGGTAGACGGCTTCCTCATCCTGGGGCACCTGCAACCCCAAAAGCCTGCTCTTCCGATCGAAGGAAAGATGCATGGACTGGTCAGCCGGCTTGCGGAAGGTGGCGAGCTCCTTGCCGGTCGCCACATTATAAAGGACCACCCGAGGTGGGCCGCTGCCCGGCTCTGCTGGTACCTGGGATGGCTTACCGGTCGCGTCATAATGAATCACCTGGGGGACGTGCAGATCTGCTGCCAGGGTCTTGCCCTCCGGCGAGAAAGTCAGTTCGTAAATCGAGTCCTCGTGCCGCATGCGGAGCGTTCCCAGACGGAGCAGGGCTCCTGGCGGCAGCGGGTCGCCATAACGGTCGGTGGGCGGCCCTTGTCTGGATGGCAGAGGCTGCGGCCCTTTCGCTGAAGGGGGGCCGCCCGGCGCGGGCGACGCCGCCAGCAGCACCAAGCCGGCGGCTGCTAGCAGAAGCGTAGACAAGCGAGACATGAGTCACCTCTTCATACCGCTGCGGCGCCGCAGGAGGCCGATGAGATTGAGCAGTGCCTGGCATCCTGATCGGCTCGCGCGGTGGAATCTTTCGAGAGCGGTCATATCGAGCCTCTAGGCGCCCTCCCATTATCCGCGCCGGCCCTGTTGGGTAGGCAAGGAGGCGTCGATCCGATGGCCCCCAGATCAGATAACAGGGGACACGACATGGTAACAAGACACGATAACTATCCGCAGACCAGCTTATTTCTCCTCCACCTCCAGACGGATATGGCAGGTACAAGCCAACTCGGGATCGCCGCGCTGGAGCATCGAATCGCACAACATCCGCAGGCTCGGCCGGGCCGTGCGCTCCTGCTCCTTGTCGTTGAGCACGAAGCGCAGTGGCTTGCCGAAGTCGATCAGGCGGCAATCCAGATCGAGGTCGAACTGCTTGACCTTTTGGGTCGTGATCTCGATGCGGTTGTCGCGGACCTTCGCATCGATGCTGCCGTCCTTCTCCGGCTTGGCGACGGAAACCCAGAAGAAATGATCGACGACCGAATCGGTCAAGTCCCACGTCACATGGCGCGGCACTGGATTGCGGTCGTACGCATACATCTCCTTGAGCTTGTCCCGGTCGGGCAGTCCTCCGTAGCCGAAGCCTTTCTTCAGCTCCATTTCCACGGGGAACTCGCCCTTGTTCGCCGGTCTCTTGCCGACTTTTCGCGCCTTGTACGCGCTGAGGTATTTCTGATAGCGCACCTGGTCCGTCGCAAAATCCTTCTTCATCTCGTCGTGGAGGGGCGCGGATTGATACGCCTTCCAGACGATTTGCCGGACGGCGGCGTCGTTGCTCGCCAGTACGGAATCGAGCGCCGCGTCAAAGCACCATTGGGTCCGCTCCGCCGCGCCGGCGGCGAAAAACTTCCGAACCGCCTCCTCGATCCGCCGCGACTGCTCCTTCGACAGTTCCGGTTTCTCGCCGCGGTTTTCCGCGGGCTTTTTCGCCTTGGCGTATCTGTCCGTGACGTTCTCGGCATAAACGTCCTTGCGATCGGGCGCCCACACGAGCGGGAATGTCACCTTGGTCCGGCGGAAACTCGCGGCGTAGATGGCGTGGTCCGTCGAGTCTTTTATCGCCTCCGAGGCGATGCGAATGAACCAGGCGCGATCGAGTCCTTTCGGGTCCGGCTCGGCCGCGCCGGCGAAGTGCCAGCCGCCGTCCCAGACTTCGACCCAATTGTGATTGCCGCGCTTGTTCGTCCACAGCGGCGTGCCTACCAACCGGGCGGGTACGGCCACACTCCGGCACGCATCGATGAGCAAAATCGACAGCCCGGTACAGCTCGCCTTGCCTTGTTCGATGGTTTCCTTCGGACTCTGATTCGCTCTCTTGCGCTCGGTGGAGAAGCGCACTTTCAGTTTCGCGAAGATCGTCGAGTTGAGCCGCTGCGCCGCCTCGGCCGGCGTCTTGCAGTCCTTGACCAGCGGCGCGCACAACTCGTGCAACTCCTTGCGCCAGGCGTCGCGGGCCTCATCGACGTTGGTGTAGGGGAGAACGTCGTTGTGGAAAATATCTTCGGGGATTTTCTCGCCCCATGCGAATTCCGCGCGGGCCTTGTAAGCGAGGGCGATGTTCTCGATCAGGAAATCGGCGCGCAGGGCGCGCAAATCGCGCTCGGGCATGTTGGCGACGAGAAAGATCATCCCCTTCCGCTGCGCGGGCGGCACGGCCGTCAGCGCCTTTTCCAGCTCCGCGCGGTTGCCCTCCGCGTGTTCGAGCGCGCGCTCGATTTCGGCCGGCCACGCTTTGGGCTTCTCTTCCGCGGCGACAGCGGGAGCCAAATGCAGTAGAAGGCACAGTCCGGCCGACAGACTCAATAATGGAATCTTCACGATCGCGTTCTCCGGCGATAACGAGGGTCGATGCCGATGGAAGACGATTCTAACGCCGCGACGTTCGGGAGGCGAAACCGTTTCTCTTTTTTCCGGCCCGGCTATCGCCTTTGCCTTCGCCGCGTGTTATAGAAGCACTCGCATCCTCGATACCCGCCGTCGCCCGCCTCCGAAGGAGCCACGCCATGAACCCACCGCGAACGACTTTCCCCATCCTCTTCGCCGTCGCCGTCCTGGTATCGGCCTCGGGCCTGGCCCGCGCCGACGACAAGGAGAAACTTTTCGTCGCCACGCCGCTAACCGCCGAGAACGCTTTCACGCCCGGCATCGAGGGGCCGGCCTGCGACGCCGACGGCAACGTCTACGCCGTCAACTACGCTCGCCAGCAGACCATCGGCCGCGTCGCGCCCGACGGCAAGGGCGAGGTCTATGTCACGCTGCCCGGCAAGAGCACCGGCAACGGCATCGTTTTCGACCGCAAGGGGGCCATGTACGTCGCCGATTACGTCGGCCACAACGTCCTGCGCATCGACCCGGCCACGCGCAAGATCAGCGTCTTCGCCCACAACGACAAGATGAACCAGCCCAACGACCTGGCCATCACGGCGGACGGCACCCTGTACGCCAGCGATCCCGATTGGGGCCGCGGCACCGGACAACTTTGGCGCATCGACCGCGACGGCAAAACGACCCTGGCTGCCGAAAAGATGGGCACCACCAACGGCATCGACGTCAGTCCAGACGGAAAAACCCTGTACGTCAATGAGAGCGTGCAGCGCAACGTCTGGGCGTTCGACATCGCCGCCGACGGCGATCTGTCGAACAAACGGCTGCTGAAAAAGTTCGACGATTTCGGCTTCGACGGCATGAGGTGCGACGTGGACGGCAATTTGTACATTTCGCGCTACGGCAAGGGCACGGTGGCCGTGCTGTCGCCGAAGGGCAAGGTGCTGCGCGAAATCGACGTGCTCGGCGACTCGCCGAGCAACCTTTGCTTCGGCGGACCCGACGGGCGCACGGTCTACGTCACGGAGGTCAAGAAGCGCCGTCTGGTGCAGTTCCGCGTCGATCGTCCGGGTCTGGCCTGGAAGCGCCTGCACGAGAAGGACGACGGTTTCACGTCGCTGTTCAACGGCAAGGACTTCACCGGCTGGCGTTTCAGCGGCGGCAAGGACGACGAGGCCAGCGAGGCGCCCAACTGGAAGGTCAAGGACGGCGTGATCCTCGTCACCGGCGGCGGCTCGCCGCATCTGGCGACCGACAAGGAATACGGCGACTTCGAGTTACGTCTGGAATGGCGTGCTCTGCGCGACAAGTACAACAGCGGTCTCTTCCTGCGCAGCGGCAAAAAGGTCGGCGCCAACCAGATCAATCTCGCCAAGGGGGCCGAGGGCAATTTCATAGGCGGCAAGGCGACGGGGGCGAAGGCGGTGCCCGATTTACAGAAGCCGGCCGGCGAATGGAACGAATGGCGCGTGCTGGCCCAGGGCGACAAGCTGACGTTCTGGTGCAACGGCAAACTGGCGTGGGAGGCGACGGGGTTTAAGCCGGCGAAGGGCTACATCGGATTGCAAGCCGAGGGCGCGCCCATCGAGTTCCGCAACCTGCGCATTCGGGAACTGGACCGCCGTCCGTGATGGGATAGCCTCGGAGCGCGGGCGTCTCGCCCGCAAAGAAGAGGCGGGCGAGACGCCCGCGCTCCGAGGAAGGGGGGCGAAACTTTCTTTATTGTGCTCCCCGCACCAGCAAGTCATTGATGCGCCGCGCGAACGCCGCCGGATCCTTGATCTTCGATCCCTCGGCGATCACGGCCTCGTCGTAGAGCAGACGGGCATAGTTCTCGATGCGCGGATCGTCGGCGTTGTTTTCGTGCAGTTGCCGCAAGGCGGCAACGGCGGGATGGTCGCCGTTGAGTTCCAGAATGCGGCGCGAATGCTCCGTCTCGGCGTCGCGCCCCATGCGTTCCATCAGCCGCTCCATGTGGGCCGACATGCCGCCCGCGCCGGCGACCAGACAAGCGGCGCTCTCTTTCAAGCGGCTCGACAAACGCACGTCGCTCACTTCCGGCAGTTTGCTCTTGAGATGCTCGAGCAGTTTCTTGAACTTCTCCTGCACTTCCGTCTTCTTCGCGGTGTCTTCCTTGCTCTCCTCCACGTCGTCGCGATCGACGGCCTTCAACTCCTTGTCCTTGTATTTCCCCAGGCTCGGCAGCGTGAATTCGTCGATGGGATCGGTCAGAAGCAGCACGTCCTGACCGCGGGCGCGGAAGCTTTCCAGGTACGGCGAATGCTCGATCATCTCGCGGCTCTCGCCGATCAGATACCAGATGGCCTTCTGCTCCGCCGGCATCGCCTCGACGTATTTCGCCAGCGTCGTGTATTCGCCAGCCGGCGTCGCGATCGACTCGAACAGCAGCAAATCGGCGATCTTCTCGCGGTTGCTCCAATCGCGGCTCAACCCTTCCTTGAGAATCGCTCCCAACTCGCGGTGGAAGCTCACATATTTGTCGTAGTCCTCGGTCTTCATCTCCTCCAGCGCCTTGAGCACGCTGCGGACGAGGTTGCCCTTGATCTTTTCCAGCAGCGGATTGTGCTGCAACATCTCGCGCGAGATGTTCAGCGGCAGATCGGAGCAATCGACCACGCCCTTGACGAAGCGCAGGTAGGGCGGCAGCAGCGCCTCGCAGTGGTCCATGATGAGGACGCGCTGGATGTAGAGTTTGGGACCGAACTTGATGTCGCCGCCCCACTGCAATTCGAGCGGCCGATGCGCCGGGATGTACAGCAGCACCTTGAATTCGTTGACGCCCTCCGCGGTGTACTGAATCACCTTGGCCGGATCGGTGAAATCGTTGGCGATCTGCTTGTAAAAGGCGTTGTGTTCTTCCGGCGTGTTCTCCGATTTGCTCCGCAGCCAGATGGCCTTGCGCGAGTTCAGCGTCTCCTCGACGACGGTCTTGTTCTTCTGCTCGTCGGTCTTCTCGACATCCATCACGACGGGATGCTCGATGAAGTCGGAGAACTTCTTGACGATCTGCCTCAGTTTGTAATCGTCGAGAAAATCCTTCTCTTCCGGCTTCAGATGCAGTACGACCTCGGTGCCGCGCGTGGCTTTCTCCACCGACTCGACGGTGAACTCGCCCTGCCCGTCCGACTCCCACTTAACGCCGTCGCGCGGATCGCCGGCCGTGCGCGAGATCACCGTCACGCGGTCGGCGACCATGAACGCGGAGTAGAAACCGACGCCGAACTGTCCGATCAGTTCGGGCTGGTCCTTGACGTCCTTATTTTTCAGGCTCTCCAAAAAGGCCCGCGTCCCGGACTTGGCGATGGTGCCGAGGTTCTCGACGGCGCTGTCACGCGACATGCCGATGCCGTTGTCCGAAATGGTCAGCGTGCCGGCGTCGCGATCGGGGAAGAGTTTGATTTTCCAGTCCTTGTTGCCTTCCAGCTTTTCGTCGTGAGACAGCGAATCGAACTTGATCTTGTTAATCGCATCGCTGGCGTTGGAGATCAATTCGCGCAGGAAGATCTCCTTGTTGGAGTACAGCGAGTGCGTGATGATATGCAGGAGTTGTTTCAGCTCCGTGCGGAATTCGAGTTTTTCGCTTGAGTGGGTCGCGGCCGTCATCGTGAGTCCCTGTGGTGAAGAAAGCATCGGCGCATGCCGTTGTTATCGGCGATTATTATAGAGCCGCCTGGAACTCCTCACAGGGCGGACGGCGGGATAGGATGGGGGGGTGGACCCGACGCGCGGGCGGCGGGCCGGCGGACGAGAATCCTCAACGGGAGAGTGACCATGCCAGTTGAATTGCGCGAGGAGGCGGGAGGCAAGATCGTGGCGGTGACGCTCAGCGGCAAGCTGACCGCGCAGGATTACGAGCACTTCGGCGGCGAAGTCGATCGTCTCATCAAGCAGCACGGCAAGATCCGCGTGCTCTGCACCATGCACGACTTCCACGGCTGGACGGCCGGCGCTCTGTGGCAGGACATCAAGTTCGACTTGAAGCACTTCGCGCACATCGAGAAACTCGCCCTGGTCGGTGAGACGAAGTGGGAGCAAGGCATGGCCGTCTTCTGCAAGCCGTTCACCACCGCGAAGGTCCACTACTTCGATCAGGCCAAGGCCGCCGAGGCGAAGACCTGGATCGAGTCGGATCAGAACTAACCACAGAGTCACAGAGAGCACAGAGAAGAAAACACAGAGAAAACAAAATGTCAAAAAGAGCGCGATAATCTCAAAACGCTTCTCTTTTTCTGTTTATCTTCTCTGTGTTTTCTTCTCTGTGCTCTCTGTGACTCTGTGGTTAGTTTTTCTTACTTGCTCTGGAAGCTGCCGATGGTCATTTGCTTGTCCAGTTCGAGCTTGAACTCGTACTGAATCGTTTGCGCCTTCTCGCCGTTCATCGCCGGATCGACTTCCAGATCCCAGCGCAGCAAGTTGTGCGGGCGGTCCTCCCGCACGTACAGCGAATCCTTGCTGACCTCCGGGGTGGCCTTGACCAAACTGACACCCATCGTCTCGTTCTCGGCGAACGGCAGACGGTCCCACACTTGCAGCTTAACGCGGTCCTTTTTGTAGCTGTTGACGAGGATGCGATACTCGTACTTCAGCACCTGGTTGCCGCCCTGCATGGCGCGGGCCTTGTCCATCATCTGGCGATTTACCTGCAACTGCGGCTCGGCGCCGAAGCCGATCGTGAACTGCTCGCCGATGGCCACCAACGGCAGGTTCATGCGACCGACGAAGTCCGTCTCGTTGTACATGGTCGCCTCGCCCGGCAGCAGGACGTAATCGCTCTTGTTGGTCAGGTTGGCCTGGCGATAGACGTGCGGCGTCAGCACCGGCACCGCCTTGTAGAAATACTCCGGCGCCATGTCGATCTTGGCCACTTCGAGCACCTGCTCGTCGTTGCGCGACGGCACCGTCAGGCGGGCATTGAGGTGATAGGTCACGCTCGGCCCCTCATTTTGGCTGGAGCGTGGTTTCTCCTTGCCGCTGATCCGTCCTTCCGGATTGAGGACGAGATCGCGGGCCTGATCGAGCGCGCCGGCATAGTTCCAGATTTCGTTGCCGGTCTGCGCCTTCTTTTGATTGAGTTCTTGCTGAGCGCGGCGGCGCAGCCCCTTGGCGGTGTTTTCCAGATCGGCGGCCGTGGCCAGTCCTTGCGGATTGGGAATGGCACCGAAATTGTTGTCCTTGGCGGCAATCTGACTCGGCTGCATGATGTTGCCCTTGTTGGGATTCTGGGCCATCGGCGCGCCGCGCGGCACCACGGCGACGGCCAGCATTTGCAAGTCCGGCGGCGATGCATTCAGCATCGGCTGCGCCGTGGACAGCACCAGGCGGACGTTCGACCAGTCCTCGCCGGTCTGCTGCATGATGGCGGCCAGATACTCCAACTGCACCTTCTCCTTCAGCTCCTTGCCGGAGCGGAACTTGTACTGCGGACGCCACGAGGCCGCGTCCACCAGGTAATTCAGTCGAACCTTGCCCGCTCCTCCGTTGGCCTTGTCCACGACGATGACGGCGTCTCGTTCGGTCTTGCTGGTGCCGGCCGACATCTCGCGCAATTTGCGCTGCACGAATTCGAGCTGCTCGGCGTTGTTCTCCAACTGCTGCTGCAAGCCGACCATCTCCTTTGTCTTCTCGCCGCGGCCGTCCATCAGGTACTTGGCCAGCGCGATGGTCGCCTCGCTGTCGAGCTTGCCCTTCTCGGTGGCGTGCTGCGTGCTGACGGTGGTGAAGTTTTCCAACTTGCCGAGCAGACCCATGTTCTGTTTGCACGCCTCCATGTCCGCCTGGATCTTGCGCGTGTTGGTTTGCAGCTTCTTGACCTCGTCTTCGAGTTTGCGCACCTCTTCGCGCGTGTTCTCCTTCACGGGCCGGGTGCGGAAGCGCGTCGTGAGGACGCGAATACCTTCGGCGCTCTCGGAGTAGAGTGAGCTGTTGACGGTGCGTTCGGGTAGCGGCGAAACGACCAACTCGATGGTGCCGGCCCCGGCGGGCACCTCGACCTCGCGCGTCACCAGGGCGCTGTCGGGGTAGACGGTGACGTGCGTGATGCGGCTGGCCGCGATCTTCGGCGGCGCATCGGCCTTGGCGGGTTCCGGGTTGTCGTCGCCGCGCGCCCCCGCGGCCCGGCCGTACCAACTCGCCAGCAGCGCTCCCGCACAGAGAACGCACATGCCGGCAAGCACGAACAGGTTTTTCTTCATTGGAAAACTCCTTGAATGGGGTTCAAAACGGAGCCGCGACTGGTAGGGAGCGAAGATAAGGCCGCTCGCTAACGGTCGCGGCTCAGCGCGAGCGGCCACAGCCGCAGTTCCCCGGCGGCGAGGCCAAGGAAGATGTGTTCACCGTCGCGCGAGAAAGCTAGGCACTCGACACCTTGCAGCGCCGCGCCGTCGATGTGATGGACTTCGCGGCCGCTTGGGATGTCCCACAAACGAACGATGTGGTCCGACGTTCGATACCGACTGCTGCCCGAGAGAATCCGTCGGCCGTCCGCCGTGAAAGCGACCGCGACGACCGGGTTGACGTGCTCGGCACAGCGCCGCACTTGCTCACCCTTGGCCACGTCCCACAGGCGCACCACGCGATCGCCGCCGCCGGAGACGGCTTGTCGGCCATCGGGCGAAAAGGCCACGCTGTAGACGGCGGCGGTGTGTCCCGTCCATCGGCCGCGCTCGCGCCCCGTCGCCACGTCCCACAAGCGCAGCGTGCGGTCGTGACTGCCGGACAGCGCTTGTCGGCCGTCCGGGGAGAACGCCACGCAGGTAACAAGGCCCGCGTGTCCGGTGAAACAGCGCAGCTCCTTGCCGCCGACGAGATCCCATAAGCGGAGGGTGCGGTCCTCGCCGCCGGACAGGGCGAGCTTGCCGTCCGCCGCGATCGTCACGGCGCGCACGGCGTCGGTGTGTCCCAGAAAGCGATGTACTTCCTTGCCGGTGCGCACGTCCCACCAGCGCACGCTGCGATCGCGCCCGCCGGACAGCAGATGCCGGCCATCGGGTGCGAAGGCGATGCTCGTGACCTCCTCGGTGTGTCCCTCGAAGCGCCGCCGTTCCGCGCCGGAGGCGAGATCCCAAAGACGAATCGTCCGGTCCTCGCCCGCCGAGGCCGCGCTGCGCCCATCCGGGGCGAAGGCCAGTTGACGCACCGCGCCGCGATGCCCGCCAAACGAAACGGCGGATGCCACTTCGATTTTCGTGTCGCCCGGATCGGCGTCGAGATGAAACGCTCGCGTCAGTTCCGGATACGCTTCCTCGAAGACTTGCCGTTGGACTGTTCCGCCCTTGGCTTGCAGCGCGCCCAGCGAGCGCGTCTGTTCCGAGGAGCGACGCAGACGGGCCGCGAACTCGTCGGGCGTCAAACCCGTCTCGGCGGCGGCCGTGCGCAGATCGAGTACGCCTTCGTAGCGAAGTGTCGCCGTCAGGATCGGCTCCGGCTCTCCCGCCGGCACGCCCGCTTGCTCCAGCGCCCGCGCGAAGCGCTCCATATCGTCCTTCATCAGCCGGCGCATCCGGGCCGTTTGCGGATACAGGGCAAGCAGTGCGGCGCGGTCCTCGCGCGAGAATGCCGTGGCGTTCTTGAGGACGTGAGCGCGCACCTGATCGTCCTTCGGCAGCAAGCCGCGAATGTGGCAGGACATGCACGACAGGCCGTTCTCGACGAGGCGGTCCGGCCGTTTCGGATCGCTGACGATGTTGCCGGGCGCTTTATCGACGCGCCGTCCCCCGGCATCGACGAGCAGGTAGCCTTGCAGGCCGTTGGGCAGGCTGAAAATGATCTCGCCGCCCGCCGCCTCGAAGGCGCTCGCTCCCGGCTGCGGGCCGAGAGGGCGTTCAAAGATGTTCTGCCGGCCGGTGTTCTCGCTGAAATCGTAGCTGCGCCAGTACGCGCCGTGGGCGGCGTCGTGGCGTTCGAGGATGCGATTGTTGCGCGCCACGCCGGAGCCGTTGAAGCCGGCCCGCACCGCGTTGTCGTCTTGCAAATCGGCCAACACGTCCACTTGCAACTGGCGTTCGAGGGCGCGGTCCGTGTTCGGCAGTTGCAGGAAATCGTGATAGAACGGCGGCCGCGACGCGGTGGCGAGGAACCAGTCGCCGCGCAGATACGGCTGCACGCTGCCGGTCAACTCCTCGCACACCTTGGCGGCGGCGCTCGTCTGATCCAGCCGATAGGGATAGACCGCGGCCAGGCGCTCCCACATACGGGCCGTCCATTTATAATGGCGCAGATCAAGGCGATAGATCGTCCGCGCCGCATCGACCGGCGACGGCGTCGAAATGCGCGGATGCCAGGAAAGGCTATTGACGAGCTTCGATAGGGCGTGTTGGTGGTTGCGCAGGGACTCCTCGGACGCTCCCGCGTTGGCGAGATGGGCCAGCGTCAAATAGCGCGTGAAGCGGCGCTGCCGTGGTTCGATGGCACGCAAGTCGGCCAGGATCGCGCGCAGCAGCAGCGTCTCGGTGATGAGCGTTCGCGGCGGCGCCGGCGCGAAGGACGGCGCACCGGACTCGATCCAGCGGCGCAACTCGGCGCGCTCGGCATCCTTGAGGCGCGGCCGTTTGCCCGGCGGCATCTCATTCTGCTCGATGCGTTGCAGCAAGGGTGAATCGGCGGGATTGCCCGGCACGACCTGATTGCGGGCGACGAGACGATCGCGGTCGAGGAGGTAATCGAAGCCTCCCTTGCCGCTGCCGCCCGGTCCGTGACAGGCGGCGCAGTGCGTGCGCAGGATCGCCTGCGCCCGATTGTCCTGTTCGGCGCGAACTGGGCTGATGGTGAGAATGAGCGCCGCGAGCCAACCGGCGCACGCACGAGTTATCCCGCGATGCATGGACCCTCCCCTCGGAGACGCGGCCGCATCTCCGCCCGCCCATCATCGCCGGATTGGCTGAAAACACAAGTAACAAGCGTGTAACAAACCTGATTGGTGAGAGGAGGGAACCAATCGGTCACGCGGAGATTCGCAGGGAGCGGCAAGTGGCGAGATAGCTGTCTTCCAACCGGACCGGCACGCACAAATCCAACGACAACCACAGCGGCATGACCGGCAGTACCTCACCGAGCGTCAGCGTCTCCGGCCATGCCTGCACGCGCGGCTTCTTGCGAACGGTCACGGCCCGGTAAGCCACGGCATACAGGCCGGTGGTCGAAACCCACGCCGGATCGCGACTTTTCGCGTCCAAGGCGTCGAACAATTCTTCATGCAGATTGGCCGTCCGAACGGTGACGACATCGACGATCGCCACGCCGAGGCCGTGCTGGAGATAACCGGCGCACTTGGCGGCGAATGTCCGCCGGCTTCCTTCGCGGTCCTTGTTGGAAGGGCTGACCAGCTCAAGGGCGGCACGCAGTTCCGCCCCTCCGAGATCCTGATAGACGCGAACCTCGTAACTATCCAGACGAGCAAAGTCCACTTTGACCGCGATCTTCGGGCGCGGCGGAGACCATACCGTCGTGCTGCTTTGCGTGCCTCCATTCCTGAAGGCCGTCTCCTCCATCGTCGCCACATCGACTTCCAATTCCGGACCGACGCTGATCTCGGATTCCGCGAAGTAGCCGGGCGGCAACGTTTCCTGGTTGAGCTGCTGAGCGATGAACGTTGCCCAGGCATGATGAAATCCCTCCCAGCGGCGCGGGCCGTGAAGCGGCGGGTGGAAATGATCGAGGAGCGGCATTGGTCCTTGCTACCTTTCCATTTCTCGAAGTGCGGGAGGGAACCAGTCCGTCCTACCTTCCGCTAGTCTACCGGCGCGGCGGATCAAACTTCCAGATAAGGATTGTGGAATCGACATTGCCCGTCGCCAGGCTGCGTCCATCCGGAGAAAAGGCCAGGCAGCGAGCAAACGGCTCGTCGCGATAGCGCATCGATTCGGGATTCGGTCGCTTCAGCACGACTTGCCCGGTAGCCACTTCCCAGACCCAAAGACCCTGCGAGTCGGCGGCGGCCACGTAACGGCCATCCGGCGACAACGCCAGCGGTACGATGCCTCGGAATCCGAGCGGCGTGAATCGGAATTGCCCCTTCTCGTTGAACGAGAAACAGCGCACCGATCGTCCCGTCGCCGCCTCCCAGATCTGGATGCCTGCCGCGAAATACCGGATGTTCGGCTCATCCTCCTTCCGCATGATAATCCCGGCTGTCAGACGGCCATCGCCGGAAAAGGCATAACAACCGCCGAAGCTGGAGACCTCGCGCATGTCCAGCAAGGTCTTTCGTTTTCTCGTGGATGTGTCGAGCACCTCGATGCCCGCGATGAGCGTTCGGCCATCGGGCGAAAGCACGCTCCGCGTGAGGCTGGCGGTGGTTTCCTCCCGTTCTTTCCGTTCGCCGCTTGCCAGATCCCAGCGCGACAGAAAGCCGTTGCGAACGTGCAGCCTTCCCTCGGCATCGGCGACCGGATCGGGGCTGTACTCCACCACGAGAATCGTCTTGCCGTCCGGCGTCACGCGCAATTTCCAGACGGGCAGATCCCTGTTCTTGTCCTTGCTCTGCGGATCGTGCAGGGGAATCCGGCGGACGATTTTACCCGTTTCCGTGTCCCAGATGCACAACTTGCCTTCGATGGCGCCGGTGACAAGGCGTTTGCCGTCCGGCGTGAAATCCATGCTGAAACTGACATTGTTGTGTCCAGGCAGGACGTGCAACGGTTTGGCCTTGGCCACGTCCCACAGGCGCACCGTCTGATCGCGGCCGGCCGAGGCCAGCAGCCGGCCATCGGCCGAATAGACCACGCGAAAAACCCTTTCCTGATGGCCAAGTTTGCGGCCATCTTCAAACAACGGCCGGCCGGTCGCCAACTCCCAGCGCTGCACCGTGCCGTCGTTGCTCAGGAACGATTTGCCGTCGGGAAAAAACGGCCCGATGTCTCCGCCGATGGGCAGTGTATGGAGCAGCTTGCCCTCGCGCAGATCCCAGATCCGAATGCGGCGGTCGGCTCCGGGACCGCCGTAGCCCCGATACATAACGAAAACCAGGGTCCGGCCATCGGGCGCGACGGCCAAGTCGTTGGCCATCTGTTCCTTCGGGAGTTTCAGTCCGTCCGTGGGTTTCCCCGTGGCCGCATCCCAAGCGTGCCAGGGGTGTTTCTTATCGAAGGGCGAGGCGATTAACGTCCGGCCATCGGGGGTGAAGGCGAGGGCGAGACTATCGAAGTCACCCTTCGTCTGCCAGAGTTGTTCCCCCTTTGTCGTATCCCAGCAGATGACGCGATGATCGTCTGCGGCGGCGAGGCGCTTGCCATCCGGCGAGAAAGTGCGGGTTCCCGGCCCCTTCAGCTCGCGCAGACGGCCCGAGGCAATCTCCCAAAGATAGACGACTCTCCCGTAGCCCGTCGCGGCCAGCAGCTTGCCGTCGGGCGAGAACACCGCCTCGTAAATCGCACCTTCATGGGTCGGCCGCAGCCGTTGCAGCCGCTTGCGGGTGCCAAGATCCCAAACGTCGAGGGGAGTATTGAAGCCGCGCTCGCGTCCCGCCAGTAAGCGGCCATTGGAGGACATCCACGCCTGGAAAGGAAACTCCAGCGGTAACTCGCGCTGCTCGCGCAGCTTGCCCGTGTCGGCGTCCCAGATTTTCACCAGCCGAGGTTTGGTGAAAGTGACGATGGTTTTGCCGTCCGGCGAGAGTCCGAACGCCGCTCGCGCCAGCATGCCACGACCTTGCACCCACACGGTTCCCAGCTGCGCGCTGGCCCCTTCCGGCAGCGCATCGCCGCGGCGATCAATTCGCGTCAATGGCTCTTCTTCCTTCGCGGGCGGCGGTTGGGCCATCAGACGCGCGTCGGCCGCCGCAGCTAGAGCCAGACTCAGCAGGATGATCCCGAGCAGATGGCCACGGAGCGTGCGTGTTGTTTGGCTTGCCATGATTCGCCCTCCCGATGGATGATCTCCTTGCCCTCAGGGAAGATGCCTCTAGGATCGGATAAGCCGACAGAGACGTGATTCGCCATCAGGACAACAGCGTTTCCTCCCGAACCGTCACCCGTTGCAGTGCCTGCACATCGAAGGTGAAGCCGAGTCCCGGACCCGCCAGCGCCGCCGCCCAGCCGCCCCAACCGAACGTCAGGTCCGCCGTTGCCAGCGCTTCGCGCACCAGATGGCGGTCATAAGAGCCTTCCAGATAACGCAGCCCCGCGACGCTGGCGGCGAAGTGCCGGCCCGCCGCCGACAGCGCCGCCGTCTCGCCGACCTGACAGCCCAGCTGACAACCCAGGCCGTGCTGCTTGGCGAATTGCGCCAACCGCAGCGACGGGATGAAGCCGCCGCACTTCGACAAACGAAGATTGAACAGATCGCACAATTGCCCTTCCACCGCGCGCTCGGCGTCGAAGCGGCCGCACAGCGATTCGTCGAGCATGATCGGCGTATGGATCTGCCGGCGCACGTCCCGCAGCGCGGCGGCGTCGGCGTGCGGCAACGGCTGCTCGACGGCGCTGATGCCGAACGGCTCCAGGGTGCGGATGCGCTCAACCGCGTTGGCCGGCGTCCACGCCTCGTTGGCGTCGAGGCGGATGTCGATCATGCGGCCGGCCCAGCGGCGGACGACGCCCAGACGCTTCGGGTCGTCGTAGCCCTCCATGCCGACCTTCACTTTGACCTGCCGGAAGCGATAGATGCGGAAGACGATCGCGGCCACCAGCGTCTTGTAACCGCGCGCGGTCGTGATGGCTCCGCTGTAACGCACGCGCGTCTGCGGCTGATAAATCTCCGGCGCCAGCAGGCGCGTCACGTCGGAGACGGGACGGTCGAAGTGCCGGCCGTAGGCGTCCAGCACCGCCAGTTCGACGGCGCAGCGGGCGGCGTTGCCCTCACAGCCGCGCTCGTCGCCGGCGATCGGCGCCAAGCGCAAGCGTTCGGCGAAGGCGACGGCGTGCTCGAAATCGCGGCAGTCCTCGCGCTGGGCGGCGAGGTCGCTGCGCTTGAGCAGGTCGAAGGACGAGTCGATGGTTTCCCCGGTGACGTAATCGCGCGGCACGCCCTCGCCGAAACCTTCGCGGCCGTCCTCCAGCACGCAGCGGACGAGAAGATTGTCGGTTTCCGTGCGCGTGTGCGAGGCGTGGCGGATGCGCCGGCGCAAGGGGATGCGGACGTGATACGCGGTCAGTGAGGCGATCTTCAAGCGATTCCTCCCACGAGCTTGCGATTCGTGTCCATTGCCTTTCTACCCATCCCCGAACCGAACGGAGAGGGGCGGCTTCGGCGGATTCGAGAATCCGCCTGTCGCGGCGCTCGTGCCGGGGAAGTAAAATGGCCTTGTCGATGCGGACAATCGCCGGAGGTCATCATGGGACGCAAGGGCCTCATTCGCTTCCGTTGCTGGTACTGCAACCGGAAGCACGTCGCGGGCTGGGATCAGGTCGGCGTCAAACGCGTCTGTAACTGCGGCGAGCGCTATCGCGTTCCCCGCAATCCGGGCATCGCCTGGCGCGACAAAAATGTGCTGGACCGTCTCCTGGAGTTCGCCATCTACGGCAGCGGCGGTGCCTTCCTGTGCGGCCTGCCCGCCCTGATGATCCTCCGCTTGGTGCGGACGTGCAGCTTTGAGGCCATTCTGCTTGTCTTGGCCGCGGTCCTCTGCTTCGGCTTCCTAATCGGCGCGCTGTTCGGCGAGCGGGGAATCAATTGGATCGGTTCGCTGTTCCGCGACGACAGCGATTGGGAGAGAGATTGGGTCGATTGATCGCTCGCGCCGGCTTGACCGCCTTCGTACAATTTGTTGCCCGCGATGTGCGGCTTACTCGCTCCGCTCCGACAAAAATCCGCGAACCTTCTTCGGATTTTGGTTGCTCTGCTCGACATCCTCCTCTAGCATGGTCCCATAAGGAGGACTCGCTCGCCGGATGTGGTCCTGAATACGATGTCCCCAGAAGAGGATCGCGAACGGCCGACCCCGGTTGGGAGAAACCGGGTCGTCCTTCCAAGTAACTCTTTTGACTGACCCGCGAGGACAGGATGATGGGGCCTTTCCACCGGCCCGGCCTCTGGAGCGTCGAACACGTTTTGGGCTAGAATGAATGTTGGAGCCTCGTGGAGCGGCCCGCTCTTGGGAACTCCCGCCGAGCACCGGCGGTCGGCGGAGCTTTCTTTGATGGACCTGGTTCGTCCAGAATGCAAGGAGCTCTTCGGTATGTCCACTTCGACTCTGGATCAATCTCAATTGACCCTCGCCCTGCGCGGCAGCCCCATTCCCGCGCTGCGCAAACTTTCGCTTGAGGAACGCGAAACGACAGTGACGATTCAAGGCAAGGTGAGCAGTTACTACCTCAAGCAACTGGCGCAGGAGGCGATCTTGCCGCTGCTCGACGGTCGCCAACTGCTCAACCGTGTTCTGGTCGTCGCCGAGGCGGTGCCGCAGGTCATTTGAGACGAGGTTCCCGAACGTCCCGCGGATGAACGCGAAACCCCGGTTGTCTGGCGTGTGAAGCGCCGGTCAACCGGGGTTTCGCGTTCTTGGGACGAAATCCTTTCCGCGAGTCCGTCACCCCGCCAGGTATGTTGTTGGCGCGGTGGCGGACTCGTTTTTCATTTCTTGGCCGCACGGCATTCATTTTGCCTATTCTCTCCAATCCGCGCGACCGCCCTAAAGGCTTCACCTCTCCCCAATTCTGACTACAATGGTGGAGGATGAGTTCTTCAAGTCGCGCTGATACACGGCAGGACGTTTCCTTCAAATCCTTTTCGAGGAGGTGGAAGATGTACAGCATGGTCTTGATGGCGGCCTTGACGACGGCAACGGACATGCCCGACTTCGGTCGTCGCGGCGGTTGCCACGGCTGCTGGGGCGGCTGCTACGGCGGCTGGGGCGGCTGCTACGGCGGGTGGGGTGGGTGCTACGGCGGCGGTTGGGGTGGTTGCTACGGTGGCGGATGGGGCGGATGCTACGGTTGCGGTGGAGGTTGCTACGGCGGCTACGCCTCGGGCGGATGGGGCGGCGGATACGGCGGCTACGCCTGGGGCGGAATGGGCAGCCCTGCGTATGCCGCGGTTCCCACGGTCGCGACGCCGATGCTCGCGTCCAACGTACCTATCGCGGGGGACGCCACGAGTTCCATGTACTACAACCCCGACCCGAATGCGGGGCGGCGTGCGACGCTTGTCGTGCATATGCCCGCCGATGCCAAGTTGACCGTCGATGGCAAGGCGACGCGCGCCACCTCCGCCGTCCGTCGTTTCGTCACGCCGCCGTTGGAGTCCGGCCAGGGCTATCACTACATCCTCAAGGCCGAGATCGACCGCGACGGCGAACCCAGAACCGTCACCAAACGAGTGGATGTCCAGGCCGGTGATACGAAGGATGTCACCCTCCAATTCACCGATCGGGACCAGTCGGACCGCAAGCGCGCACCGGAGAGGAAGGGATCTCCCGACGACAAGGATAAAGACGAGAAGCCGTGATCGCGAGAAAAGGGCCGACTTCGAGATCGTAACTTTTTGGCGAACGGCCGGTATTAACCGGCCGCTCGCCTTTTGGTTCGTGGCGCGGACGGAAACGCCGCGCTTGGCCGGGGAAGACGC
The DNA here is from genome assembly GCA_036557825.1 of Gemmataceae bacterium. Lineage (GTDB taxonomy): Bacteria > Planctomycetota > Planctomycetia > Gemmatales > Gemmataceae > JAJPHU01. The sequence continues at coordinate 4,028 of DATBGU010000036.1, read as the reverse complement.
ATTGTGAGTCCGCGAAGGCCCGCCTATAATCGGGGAGTTGTGGATTCGCGGAACCGGCTGGGCGACCCATCATGGGTGTTGACTTTCTGCGACCGGCGGTTGGCGACCTCGTCTTTCAGCTCTATGGGCGTCCCTTGCACCCCGAGTTGTTTGACATCCTCGCCGTGCGCAAGATCCGACGCGAGGGCTACGAGCTAACCGTCCGCATCACGCGCACCGGCCACGTCATCTCCTGGGACAGCGCCGACGTTCATCTGACCGAAGTCACGGCCGCCGCCGAGCAGGAACTGCCCGAGCGCCGCCGGCTGCTGCATTACAAGCTGCGCAGCGAACACAACGGCCGGCTCCTCTGCGCTCACGGCGTCCACTACGAGATGAGTTTTCAGGTCGAGGTGCTGGCGCCGGAGATCTTCCTGCACGTCCACGACGAGATTTTGTCCGACGGCGGCAAACGCGGTCTGCTGCACAATTTTCCCGCGCACAATCGGTTGTCGGTGGCTCCGCTCGGCTTCATCACCGCCGAGGCTCGCCCCGGTTGCCTGTTCCTCTCCTCCTTCCACACGTTCCCCGGCGAGCACACCGTCGTCAAAACGCAATCGCTGATCGAGAAGCGGAATTAGTCGTCAGGGGCCCTCTTTCCGCCACAAAAAAGAGACAAATCCTTTCGGCTACTTCGAGCGTTTTTTTTCTTTTGCCGGCTCGGCTTCTTCGACGACCTCCACCTCCTCGACCAGTTCCACCGCGTCGTCATCCACCACTTCCACGACGTCCAGGCCCTCCTCCTCCGTGATTTCCACGATTTCCTCCACGACCGCCTCCTCGACGACGACCGCCTCCTCCACGACCGCCTCCTCCGCGACCGCCTCCTCGACGATCGGCACTTCATCTTCGAGCACTTCCGGTTCCAGCGGCTCAACCCCGGTGGCTTCGACCTCCACCGGCGGTTCGTCCAATTCAAGGTTGAGGGGCGGCGGGACGGGCGGCTTTGGCTCGAAGGGAGACGACGGCGGTAGTTCCACCTCGCGCGGAATGCCGCTCTCCTCCGGCGTGAGGGGAGAAGAAGAGGCCATTTCCGCGAAGAGCGAATCGATCAGCGGTATCTCGTCCGCTGCTTCCGCAGGCGCGGCGGGTTCCAGAGTGGCGACCGGCGCCGCCTCGGCGTGAGCGTGTTCGGGCGGTGTTTCGTTGACCGGCGGCGGACTGGGTTCGGTCCGTCCGATGAAGCGCGCCCCGCAGACGGGACATTGGACCTTTTTGCCCAGCGCCTCATCCGGCACCTTCAATTTCCGGCGGCACTCCGCGCACCTGAATCGAATCGTCATGGCATTCCCGTTGGATGCGAATCTCGATGAGGAAAGCAATCCCGCGACGAGCGGACACGATTAAGCATTGTAACAAGGCTGGGAGGGCTGGGAAGAGTGCAAGACACTCGGAGCTTTCGCCGCGCCGGGGCGGCGCCGGCGCCACCCGGACAATCGATCCGGCAAATCATCTCTCCCGCGCCGTCGGCCGCCCTCTTTCCTCTTCCGCGTGCAAGTCCCACAATAACCCTCACGAAGGCACGAACCCACCCGCGCGAGCCACACACCATGAGCAAGGAATCGCACCTGCGCCAGATCCTCGACGGCGGCATCGTCGCCGTCGTCCGTTCGCCGGACAGCCAGCAACTCGTTGAGGTGGTGCGCGCGTTGGCCGACGGCGGCGTCACGGTGGCCGAAATCACTATGACCGTGCCGAACGCGCTCGATGTGCTGCGGCAGGTGCGCCACTCTCTGGGCGAGCGCGTCCTGCTCGGCGCCGGCACGATTCTCGATGCGGAGACGGCCCGCGCCGCCCTGTTGGCGGGGGCCGAATATCTCGTCGCTCCGACGGTCAACCTCGACGTGATCCGCCTGGCCCAGCGCTACAGTAAATTGGTCATGCCGGGCGCGTTCACGCCGACGGAGATTCTGACGGCGTGGGAGGCGGGGGCCGACATCGTGAAGGTTTTTCCCGCCGAGGTGCTTGGCCCCGCCTTCTTCAAGGCGATGCTCGGCCCGCTGCCGCAGATTCGTCTGATGCCGACCGGCGGCGTGGACCTCAACACGGCCGCCGACTTCCTGCGCGCCGGCGCGTGCTGTCTCGGCCTGGGCAGCCAACTCGTCGAGCCGCGCGCCGTCGCCCAGCGCGATTTCGATCGCATCCGCAACCTCGCCCGCCAATACGTCGCCCTCGTTCAGAGAACCAGGAGCTAACCACAGAGTCACAGAGAACACAGAGAACACACAGAGAAGAAAAAAAAGAAATGGAAAAGAGGAATCTCTGATTCGCTGCTTTTCTTTTTTTATTCTCTTTTTCCTTCTCTGTGTGTTCTCTGTGTTCTCTGTGACTCTGTGGTTAGTTCATTCTGCCCCTTGAGACCGACCATGCCTTATGACGTTGTGACTTTTGGTGAGGCGATGATTCGCCTCAGTCCGCCGAACTTTCGCCGCCTGGAACAAGCGCGCAGCCTCGACGTGCAGGTCGGCGGCGCGGAACTGAACACGGCCGTCGCCCTGGCGCGGTTGGGCCGCTCGACGGCGTGGGTGTCGCGGTTGACCGACAATCCGTTGGGGCGGCTCATCGCCAACCAGGCCCGCGAGGCCGGCGTCTCCAGCGAGCACGTCGTCTGGACGCCGGACGAGCGCGTCGGGGTGTATTTCCTCGAATTCGGCGCCGCCCCGCGCGCCAGCAGCGTGCTGTACGATCGCAAGGCCACCGCCATCGCCGCCATCCAGCCCGGCATGGTGCCGTGGTCCAAAGTGTTCGCCGGCGTCAAGTGGTTCCACGTCACCGGCATCACGCCGGCGCTGAGCGGCAGCGCCGCCGAGACGACGCGCGAGGCGATGCAAGCCGCCCGCGCCGCCGGCGTACAGACGAGCATGGATCTGAATTATCGCGTCAAGTTGTGGAGCCCGGCGGAGGCCGGCCGCTGCATGACCGATCTGATGCAGTTCTGCGATGTGCTTGTCACCACCGAGGAGGACATCGAGCGCGTCTTCGGCATCACCGGCAAGGACTACGAAGAGGCCGCCGCCCGCGTCGCCGACCGCTTCCCGCTAAAGATCGTCGCCATCACGCTGCGCGAGAACCCGCTGGTGTGGAAGAACACCTGGACGGCCATCGCGTATCAGCAGGGCCGTGTCTTGCGTACACGCACTTACGAGGTGGAAATTGTCGATCGTCTCGGCGCCGGGGATTCGTTCGCGGCGGGTCTGATCCACGGCCTGCTCGACGGCGATTTGCAGAAGGCGCTCGATTTCGGCGTTGCCGCCAGCGCTCTCAAGCACTCCATCCCCGGCGATTTCGCCTGGATCACCCGCGCCGAGGTCGAAGCGTTGCTGAAGGGACCAGGACTACGCATCAGCAGGTGACAAGTCCGCAGTGCCGGCGACGGGCCGCGCGAGGAGAACGCCATGATCCTGACGCGGGAGCAAGTGCGCGAACTCGATCAACGCGCCATTGAGCAGTTCGGCGTCCCCGGCGTTGTGCTGATGGAGAACGCCGGCCGCGGCATGGCCGAATTGCTGCGCTCGGTCGGTGTGAACGGGCCGGTCGTCGTCTGCTGCGGGAAGGGCAACAACGGCGGCGACGGTTTCGTGATCGCTCGTCATCTCGACAATGCCGGGCTGTCCGTCCGCGTTCTGCTGTTCGCCGAACCCGCGTCGCTCACCGGCGACGCCGCGGTCAATCACCGCATCCTCGCCGCCAGCGGGATTTCGATGGAAGTTTGGGCGGGGCCGTCGCTCGACGAGGAGAAGTTGCGCCGCGAACTGTCCGCCGCGGATTGGATCCTGGACGCCCTGTTCGGCACCGGCCTGCGCGGCGCGGTCCAACCGCCCTTCGATCGCATCATCGCCGCCGTCAACGCCGCCGGGGTTCGTGTCTTCGCCGTGGACATACCCAGCGGACTCGATTGCGACACCGGGCTGCCGCTTGGGATCGCGGTCAAGGCGCGGCACACGGCCACCGTCGCGGCGATGAAAAAAGGGTTTCTGCAACCGTCCGCC
>DATBGU010000035.1:0-45669 GCA_036557825.1 Gemmataceae bacterium | reverse complement strand
GTTGGCGTCGTATTGCTGGGAGGTCGTGCCGGCGTTGGCGGTGCCGTAGGCGCTGACGATCTGCGTCTGGTTGCCGTTGGCATCGTAGCCATAGAACGTCGATTTCGCCGCGCTGCTGCCAAAGCCGGTGACAACCAGCCTCTGACAGCAGTTGGGGAACATTCCGACGGATGCGCCTCCGCAACCGGGAAAAGCCGAGCCGAGATCGCTTGTCAAGGTGCGGTGGGTGAGGAGCGGTTGGGCGGCCTGCTCAAGCACGACGTTCGGGCCGCCTGAGCCGAAAAGCCTATCCGCGAAGCAGGTCTGACCATTCGGTCCCGGTGCAGGCTCCGCGCTTCTCGTTCGGTCCATGCTCGCCCGAACGCTTCTCGTTGTTCTCAGTCGCTCTCTGGCGTCATGGCCTCCTGTCGTTCGCCGTCCAAATACCGATAATCCGCGACAATCACTATCTCTTGAGGGCCGCGTAGTCCGTTGAAACGACTGGTTTTACGCGGGACAACATTTTCACACTGGACGGGTGCCGCCGTCGGCATCGACGTGCTGCGTCTCCAAGTGGAAGGTGGGATCGTACTGGAACGTCTCCAAACAAAATGAACTGACACCGATTTTCCAAAATGAACTGACACCGATTTTCCACCGATTTTCCGACTCCGGGATCGTCGCTGCGCGTGCTCCCCGACAGGCTCACCGCTACCGTGGACGGCGGTGGCTTAGTTCGATAATTCGGCTGCGTCCTCCAAGAGAATCGGCGGCGGTGACAGACCTTCATCGGCAATAATGATTTCACTCTTGGATAGCGGTTGGTCCTGTAAATGAAAGAATATGTGGATGCCTTCTCGCTCGTCCTCTTCGTCTGCGATCCACTGCGCTATGTAGAGCTTGTAATGCCCTCGGTCGCAGAACAAGATATGGGCGAGATATATCTCCATCATTCCCTGGACAATAACCTTCCCGGTCGACGAATGGAATGGTAGTGCTATAACTCTCTGATAGTTTTTTTGTTCCAGATAAGGTCCGAAGAATACAGTAGCTTCACCCTGGCCATACTGCAAGAGTGTACCAATACACGCCACAGACGCACGCCTTGCAAATCCCTGGTTGCAATGTTCTTCAGTCCATTTACATTCGGGGACTTCGACAGACACGTCGTACACAATGAACTGGTTATAATCGAAGCCGAAGTAAAATTGACCCAGAGTACTCGTCCTCATCGGTTCTCCTTCGGCATTTCACTGGAAGAGGGATTCTTTGGCCTGTTGATAATACGAATCTCGAACTGATCTCCCGGTTTGAGCCCAACACTTTTCACCCATTGCCGTAAACGGCCTCCCTGGTTCGAGTTGGCAGCCCTGGGAACATGTCCGACCCAAGAACCTGGGCCCGCTTCCCGCGTAGCATTGGGTGGGTATTCGTCAGGGCTACCAATACCGTTGGGGGCTTTACCAGCGAACACCCTAGCCCGGAAGTTAGGGATGCTACCCTTGACTTCCGCTTGGGCTGCTGCTCGATTAGTCTCACTCAAGCTGGGTTCCCATGTCAGTACTTTCGGATGACCCGCCTGTTGAGCTTGCCACCAGTTCTCGGCCCAAGCACGCTGATCTGGATCAGCCCAATCAACCTCAAAGACAGGGCGAGCCGCAGGTCTTTTCGGACCATTGAGATTCCCTTGCAAACCCACAGCCTCGGGCATCTTATCTTTCATCGCCTTGGCGGTCAACCCGGCCATATTCATCGCCTCGGCCAATTTCGCCGCGTCTTTCGTGCTAAGGCCACGGCTGCGCAGAAATCCCGCGAGAGCCTCCGCCTCCAAAGGGATGTTCCCCCGCCCTATCAACTCGCCGGGGGCATACGACCGGCTCGGCCCAACCTGAACCGGCGTGCCAGAGGGGATGCCATTCGAACCGGGGGGACGACCAAGCGTGCTGTTGGTGATGGGACCGCCCTTGGGAAGCCCTCGAGCGCCGGCGTAGGCCGCCATGCCCGCCGGCAGGATGTCCCAAAAGATACCCACCCCCATCTCTTGCGGGCCGAACCACACCAACCACCACGGCAACTCCTTCGGCAACAGACCCAACGCCGCCTTCTCCGCGTAATCGGCACGCTTCTGTCTTTCTTCCCGAGTCTCCCCTTCCTTGATCCAGGCATCGACTTTCGCCTGCTGGGCAATCTGTGTCGGCGTCATCGCGGTCATTACCGCTTGGGACCCGAACCCCCGGTTCTTCGCTACCTCCGCCCCCTTCTGCTCTGCCTCCACCTGCGCTCGCGCGCGGACGGCAAGCACCAGGTCTTGGCGGGCTTCGTCCTGATTCTCGGCCAGCGGGGAACGGCCGACGTCGCGGAGAATGCTATCCAGAACGTCAGTGGTCGCCACAGGATTGACCAGTTGACGCGCTATCTCCGCCGTCGGCCTCGCCAGTAGTTCCTCCATGGCCTTGCGCTGCGCGTCCACGTAGAACGACTTGGCCTTCAGGCCGTAGATCCGCATCTCCGTTATGTACTTTGCTTCGCTGGTCTGCTTGGGGATGACGAGGGATCCCATCCCCATTCCCATCCCCGTCGCCATATTCGGCACGGTCCCCGGGTAAGTCCCATGCATCGGCCCTCCCGACCCGCCGAAGCTAGTCGCGGGCCGTTGCGTGGAGGGTGAGAGCATCTTGGTAATGGCTGACCATATATTGCTTCGTTGCTCTTGCAACTTGGCGAGGCTCTCCGCGCTGACGACATCACTGCCCGCCGCGCCCTCGATGGCGATCTTCCGCCGGACAATCGCTCGGGTGAGTTGGTCATGCTCGGCATAGAGTTGATCGAGCCGCTTCTGCCGGTCTTTAGCCCAATCCGAAACGGAATTTGTCTCCAGGCCGCTTGGATCCGTGGCATTGGTGGGGCCGTTCTGGGTGTAGCGGTACTCGTTGCTGTCCGGTCCCAGGCCGGTCGGGTCTTGCGTCCAGAAGCGGGCTATGTCGGGTCCATAGATGCGCGCGCCGTCGCGCAACGCCCCCAACACATTGTCCCAATAGTAGCCGGCATAGGTCAGCGAACCGAGTTGCGTCGGGTTGCTGACACGCACGGCGTTGCCGAAAGCGTCGTAGTCGGCGGCGGCAATCACCTGGCCGCTGGCGTTCGTCACGTCACGCACCGAGCCGAGGTGATCGGTCAAATCGAAGCCTACCGTGCCGCTGCCGTCCACCCGCGCCAACCACTGGTCCGGCTGATCGCCGCTGAGGTACAAATCCTGCAAAGCGCCGGAGCCGTTGGTCGTCGCCCACAACTGGTCGCCGGTGTAGGCGAACTCGGTGATGACCGGCGTCCCGCCGTTGAGGGCGACGGAGGATTGCACGGTGTGGCCGAACACGTCCTGGACGTAGTTGGCTTGGGCCAGCGTCTGGTTCTGACTGTTGGTCTCGGTGGCGCTAAGCTGCTGGTTACTGGCGTTGTAGCTGTACGTCCAGGTCAGCCCGGCATCGGGTCCGCCGCTGACGCCGACTTTGCCGATCAAGTTGCCGTTGGCGTCAAAGCTGTAATTCCAGGTGCCGTCCGACGACAACTCATTGTTGGCACCCACCACGTCCCCGGAGCGGGTCGGGTTGCCGTTGGCGTCGTAGCTGTAGCCGGTGGTGCCCGCCGAAATCAATTGACTATTGGCGTCGTAGGTGTAGGCGGTCGTCGTGCCGTTGTCCACCTCGGTCGTCAACTCGCCGGCCAGGTCGTAGCCGTAGCTGAAGTCGGCCAACACGTTGCCCGAACCGTCCTTGTGCGTGATCTCCGTCACCAAACCGTCGGCGTTGTAGCTCTCACTGGTGCTGCCCACCAGGTGCGTACCCGCCAGGTCCGAGTAGCGGCTCATGCCCGTCAGTTCGTTGTCGCCGTCGTAGCTCAGGCTCACCAGCAGTTGCGTCCCGCCCGGACCACTGTAGCCGCGCTGGGTCAAATTGTTGTCCGTGTCGTACTGCGACGTGACGGTGTTACCCAGCGAGTCGCTGATCTGCGTCAAGCGGCCGTCGGCGTCGTTCTGGTAATTCAAGGTGACGCCGCTGGGCGTCACGGCCAACGTCTGCTGACCGTCGGCGTCATAACCGAAGCTGTAAGTGCCGGCGTCGTTGCCCGCCGTCAGAAGGTTGCCGTCGCCGTCGTAAGTAAAGCTTTGCACGTCGGTGACGGTGGTGCCGTCGCTGGCATACAGGGTCTTGGTGAGCAAGTCGCCGCGGCTATCGTAGGTCATCACCAACCGCGTGCCGTTGGGGTTGTCCTGTTCGAGGAGGTTACCGTCGCCGTCGTAGCGGTAGCTGGTGGTTTGGGCATTGGCGGTGCCGGCGGCCTGGACCATGAGCGTTTGGTTGCCGTTGGCGTCGTAGGCATAGGAGGTGGTGTTGTTGTCGGGGTCGATCTCTTGGCTGAGGTTGCCGCTGGCGTCGTAGGCGTAGCGGACGGTGGCGGCGGCGCTCGTGCCGTAGCCGGAGATGACCTGGATTAGATGTCCGTTGGCATCGTAGGAGTAGGAGGTGCTGTCGCCGACGGCGTTGACGGACAGGATCAGGTTGCGGTTGGCGTCGTATTGCTGGGAGGTCGTGCCGGCGTTGGCGGTGCCGTAGGCGCTGACGATCTGCGTCTGGTTGCCGTTGGCATCGTAGCCATAGAACGTCGATTTCGCCGCGCTGCTGCCAAAGCCGATGACGACCAGCGTTTGATTGCCATCAGCGTCATAGGCATAGGAAGTCGTGGAAGCCGCCGTCGTGCCGAAGCCCGTGACGATCAAGGTCTGATTGCCGTTGGGATCATAGGCATACGAAGTCGTGGAGGCCGCGCTACTGCCGAAGCCGATGACGACCAAGGTCTGATTGCCGTCAGCGTCATAGGCATAGGAAGTCGTGGAAGCTGCCGTTGTCCCGAAGCCTGTGACGACCAGCGTCTGATTGCCGTTGGGATCATAAGCATAGCTGGTGGTCGAGGCCGCGCTGCTGCCGAAGCCAGTGACGACCAAGGTCTGATTGCCGTCGGCGTCGCAAGCATACGAAGTTGTCGAAGCTGCCGTTGTGCCGAAGCCCGTGACCACCAACGTCTGGTTGCCGTTGGGGTCATAGGCATACGAAGTCGTGGAGGCCGCGCTACTGCCGAAGCCGATGACGACCAAGGTCTGATTGCCGTCAGCGTCATAGGCGTAGCTGGTGGTCGAGGCTGCCGTCGTGCCGAAGCCCGTGACCACTAACGTCTGGTTGCCGTTGGGGTCATAGGCATAGCTGGTGGTCGAGGCTGCCGTCGTCCCAAAGCCGATGACGACCAGCGTTTGATTCCCGTCAGCGTCATAGGCATAGCTGGTGGTCGAGGCTGCCGTCGTGCCGAAGCCGGTGACCACCAACGTCTGGTTGCCGTTGGGATCATAAGCGTAGCTGGTGGTCGAGGCCGCGCTGCTGCCGAAGCCGATAACGACCAGCGTCTGATTGCCGTCAGCGTCATAGGCGTAGCTGGTGGTGGAAGCCGCCGTTGTGCCGAAGCCGGTGACCACCAACGTCTGGTTGTTGTTGGGATCATAGGCATACGAAGTCGTGGAGGCCGCGCTGCTGCCAAAGCCGATGACGACCAAGGTCTGATTGCCGTCGGCGTCGTAAGCATACGAAGTTGTCGAAGCTGCCGTCGTCCCGAAGCCGGTGACGATCAAGGTCTGGTTGCCGTTGGGATCATAAGCATACGAAGTCGTGGAGGCCGCGCTGCTGCCAAAGCCGATGACGACCAAGGTCTGATTGCCGTCAGCGTCATAGGCATACGAAGTTGTCGAAGCCGCCGTCGTGCCGAAGCCCGTGACCACCAACGTCTGATTGTTGTTGGGATCATAGGCATACGAAGTCGTGGAGGCCGCGCTACTGCCAAAGCCCTGTACTTGCAACAGCAGGTTGCCGTCGGGGTCGTAAGCCGACGATGTGGTCGAAGCTGATGTCGTATTGTAACCGGCAATCGTCAATGTGGGGTCGCCATCGAGGTCGTAAGCAAACGAGATGCTGTTGCCGTCGCCGTCCACTTGCACCGTCTGTTCGCCAGCCGCGTTGTAGGCCATCGCCCACGTTACTGGCTCCGAAGTGTTGGCCGCGTACACGGCGCGCGTTTCCAGACCGGCATCGTCGTAGCTGTAGTCCGTCTCCACGCCCCGGCCGTCCATCCAAGTCAACACCAGGCCCGAAGCCGCGTACTCTTGACTGGTGGTATTGCCGTCGGGGTCGATGGTTTTCTCCAGGTTGTTATCGCCGTCGTAGAGGGTGCTGGTTGTCTTGCCGTCGCCGTCCACGAACAGGGACGGGTTACCGGCGGCGTCGTAGCTGAAGCTCTGGCTGCTCTGTTCCTGCCCCAAGGCGTTGTAAAGGATCTGGCTGGTCAGCAGCAGGCCGGCGTAGGCGTAAACCGTCTGATTGCCGTCTGGGTCCGTCATGCTTTGCAGCAGGTTGTTCGACCACACATACATTGTGGTGGCCGCCTGCGGCGTTCCGTAGCCCGTCGTCTCGGAGGTCAGTTCGCCCTTGCCGTCGTACTGCGACACCGTGGTGTTGCCGTCGGGATCAACGTCCTGCGTCACCTGGTGGAAAGTCGGGTCGTATTGGTAGGTCTCGCTGGTGCCGTTGGCGTAGTTGATCTGCGTCAGGTCGCCGGAGCTGTTGTGGACATAGGTGGTCGGCAGGCCGTCGAAGTCGATGCACTCGGTCGGGTCGCCGGCAGTGTCCAGTTGCCAGGTGGCGCTACTGCCGTCGGGCTGGATTTCCTTCAGTTCGCGGCCGCGTCCGTCCAGCAGGTAGGTGGTGGTGCCGCCGACGCCGTTGGTCAGCGTGGCCAGTGGCTGGCCGGCGGCATTGACCGTCTGGGCCGCATTGGCCGAGACGACGGTGAAGCTGGTTGGCGACTGCGTCACGCCCGTCAGCAGACCGGAGGTGTCGTAACTGAAGGTGCTGTTGTAGGGCGCCCACTGATCGCCGGTCAGGTGATGGCTACCGTCGTAGGACAGGGTGCGCGTGTTGCCGTCGGCGTCGAGGATCTGGGTGAGGTCACCGCCGCCGTTGTATCCCAGCGTCAGGGTGCGGTTGCCCGGCTCGACGATGGTACCGAGCAGACCGCTGGCGTTGTAGGACAGGCTGGTGAGACCCCCGTCGGGCGTGCTCACGCGGCTGAGCAGACCGTCCTGATAGCCGTAGGTGGTGCTCCAACCGTTGGGTTGCAATATCTCCGTAAGCCTACCATTGAGGTCGTAATAGTATTGCGTTTGGCCCTTGGCCGTGTACAGGTAGTAGCCTGTGGCCAGGCCGCCGGTAAGCGAACCGAAGTCCTCGGGAGGCGTGACGAAGGAGTCTCCGGAGCCGTGCAGGAACAGCCGGGCGTTGCCGTCGCCGTCGATACGCAGCATGTCGCCAGCCAGGTCGGAGACCAGGCGGCTGGTGCTTTCCAGGTTCCAGCCGGCGCCGAAGGGGCTGGAGGTGTTGACCACGGTGCTGGCCTGGCCACTCTTGCTGCTATCGCGCCAACTGTTGTCGGCGAAGACGACATGGGCCGTGACCGACCAGTTGTAGACGCCGCTGGCCGTCACCGCCAGACTTGGCGGCAGTTGCACGTCGATGAGGTAGGTCTGTCCGGGCACGCTGCCGGACGGCGGCGTCCAGGACACGGGTGCCAGTTGCTGGCCTTCCCAGGTCAAGGTCAACTGCCCGGATTGCGGCACTTCGCCGGCCGTCAGCGAGACTTGCACGATGGGCCGCACCGAAGCCGTGGCCGAGTTGTACACCAGGGCGGGGCTGCCGCCCAGGGTCGTGTCGGGGCTGGCGTCGAAGTCCAGCGGCTGGCTGATTTGCACAGCGCCCAGGCTGAGATCGACTTGAGCCTCGCCGGCCGGCAGCAACAGGGCGCGGTCGGGATCGTCGCCGCGCGTCAGGCCCGCCAGGTCCACGGCGTAGGAACCAGTGACGCTGCCGCTGACGCTGGCGGGCAGGGTGGTGGCGAGTTGGTTGCCCGCCGGGTCGGTGATGTTTACCGAGATGGTGTAGCTGCCGTCTCCGACGTAGTCGTGGCGGCCTTGCACCTCGAAGTTGCCGCCGCTGCCGCTGATGCCCCCGCTGGATGTATTGCCATCGCCCCAGTCGATGGTGGCGCTGAGGTTGGCGGCGGTGTCGGCGGGGTCGTTGTCGCTGAACTGGGCCACGACGGTGGCCGCGGTGATCTGGCCAGCCGTGGCCGACACGGACGGCAGGCTCTGGCCGGTATTTTGCAGCGGATTGGAGACGGTGGCGTCGAGGGTGGTGACGAGATCGGCGCCACCGCCGTCCTGGATCAGCACCGCCACCGTATACTCGCCGTTGGTTTGGTAGACGTGCGTGCCCTGGACCTGGAAGGCGTTACTGGGCGCGGAGACGACGGTGCCCGTCGAGGTGGTGCCGTCGCCCCAGTCGATGGTGGCGCTGTAATCGCCGAGAGCGCCGTTGGGATCGTCATCGGTGAACTGGGCCACGGGAACGGCCGTCAGGCTGGTGCCGGCGGTGACGGACAGAGACGGCACGCTCTGGCCGCTCAGGGGCGCGTCGGCGACGAGGACGGTGCGGGTGGCCGTGGCCAGCGTGGTGGTAGTGGGGCTGACGCTGCCCTGGGACGCGCCGGCGCCCGAGAATTTCTGTGCCTCTTCTTGGATGTTGACGAAGACGTTGGAGGGAGTGCCGAGCGTGGCGCCCTGGGGATTGCTGAGCGTCATGCTGAACATCTGCGTGACCGTGTTGTTGCTGCCGTCGTCGCCGTCGCCATCGTCGAGAATGGGAACATTGATGGTTTGGGTGGTCGTGCCGGGTGCGAAGGTCAGGGTGCCGTCGGTGGTGGTGTAGTCGATGCCGGCCTCGGCCCCGTCGTCCGCGGTGGCGTACTGCACGGTCACGGTTTGGCTGGAGGAGGAACTGAGATCCACCGTGACGCCGAAGGTGCCAACTACCTCCGTGGTGTTGTAATTGGATTGACTGAACTCGACCGTGGGCGTCGGCGGTGGCGGCGGTGGTGGTGGGGGCGGGGGCGGTGGTGGTGGTGGCGGCGGCGGGTACGACACCAGGAGGAAGTTCGCCTGCTGGGCGTAGCTGCCCTCCTCGGCATAAAGATGCTGGCCCTGCGTCACCGCGTAGATCGGGAAGGCGCTGTTCAGTCCGGCCGAAGACGTGTGGTGGTCCCCCCAGTCGATGGTGGCCGCGAAATAGTCCGGACTGGTCGGTGGGAAGTTGGGCGACACCACGCGGAACCAGGCGAAGTCATCGCCGCCGGAGATCCCCTCGGCCAAGTTGGTGACGGTGATGGGATCGTCCACCGTGGCCGCCACGTCGCCCGCCGCGTCGAGGATTTGCAGTTGCGCCAGGTAGTTGCCCGCATGGGCGTAAGTGTGGCTGGCGTTGATCCAGAAGCTGCCGGCGGTGCCGTTGAGCTGGACCGTCTCCGGGTTGCTGCCGTCGCCCCAATTGATGGTGGCCGGGAAGGCGGCGGCCGTCAGGACGGCTACGGGGTCGGCGAAGGTGTTCAGCAAGATATTGCCGCCGCTCAGGCCGGCCGCCAGGGTCAGCGACTGCGGAGGGACGTTGGCCTGGTTGCGAACCTGGGCGGTGGCCCAGCCCGTCGCGGTGCCGGTCGGGCTGACCAGGTTGGCTTCGATTAGGTACTCGCCGAGTTTGCTGTAGGAGTGGGTGGCGGTGATGGTGAAATTGCCGCCGCCGCCCTGGACGACACCCAGGGTCGGCGTCGAGCCGTCGCCCCAATCGATGGTGGCTGCGAAGGCCGTGCCGGTCAAGGCGGTGTCGCCGTCGGTGAAGGTGGCCACCGTGACGGCGTTTGGATTGTCTTGCGGCGTTTGCACGTCCAGAACGCTGAGGTTGGGATTGGGTCCGACGGCGGGAGGAACGACGGTGACCGTGCTGTTGACTTGGCGGACCAGTCCGTGGGCATCGGTGACGCGGACATCGGCGAGGAACTTGCCGGGATGAACATAGGTGCAACTGCCCTGAACGGCGAAGGAGCCGCCGAGGCTGACCACGGTGGCGGTTTGGGGTCCGTTGCCATCCCCCCAGTCGATAGTGGCGGTGTAGCCGCCGACGTTGCCGGGGTCGGTGAAGGTGGCCAGGGTGGCATTGGTCAAGGTGCTGCCCCAGGCGACCGAGGGGTTGTCGGCCAAGAGCGGCGTGGGCAGGACCAGGGCGGTGGTGTACAGGGTGGTGGTGGCGGTGAAGCTGCCGCGGGTGGCGACGAGGGCGTCGGAGACAAGGTAGGAGCCGGCCAGGGTATAGTCGTGGCTGAAGCTGGGCAGAGCCGAGGAGGCGCTGCCGATGTTGGTGAGGCTGGTCGAGGTGCCGTCGCCCCAGTCGATGGTTTCTTGGTACTGCGTGTCGGGATCGGGGTCGTAGAGGCTGTTGAGGACGGTGCCGTTGTAGGCTTGTCCTTGGGTGGTGGTGAGGGGGTTGAGGGTGGCATCGGTGTAGCTTGGCTGTACGGAGTAGGAAGGCGAGCCGCTGCCACTGAGGGAGGCGGCCATCACGCCGCTGCCGGAACTGTTGCCGCTGAGAGCGGCCGTCATCTTCTCCACGCCGCTGCTGGACCCGCTGACGCTGAGCGCGGACGTTAGCGCGTCGCTGCTGGAACCGCTGCCACTCAAAGCGGTGGTCCTCGTGCCGCTGCCGGAACTGGACGAGGCCGCGATGCCGTCCGGACTGACTGTCAGGGTCGCCGTGTCCTGGCTGCCGAGGAAGCGGCTATTGCCTTGGTAGACGGCGGTGATGACATGGTTGCCGGCCGCCAAGCTGGAGGTGGTGAAGGAGGCCGCGCCTCCACTCAAGGACGCGCTGGCCAGGGTGTTGCCGTTTTCTTGGAACAACACCCGGCCCGTCGGCGCCGCCGCGTCGAGGGCGGAGTTCAAGCCGCGAACCGTGGCCGTGAAGGTCACCACTTGACCGGACCCGGATTGGCTTTGGCTTGAACTCAGCAGGATGGACGTGCTGTCCAGCGGCAAGGAAGGGCCGCTGCTGGCGGTCGGGGTCGCGCCGCGGGAAGCGCGGTTGCTTGCCGATGCGGCAGGCGGAGAAGGGTTGGCGGCGTTGCTCGACGCATTCCCAGCTGGCACATCCAAGGCGGCACTGTTCCCCGACGCCGCGCCGCCTGGAGCGGCCGCGTTCGCCGCCAGGACCGCTTGGGGAGTGGTGCTCAGACCGGCTGCCGCGCTGTTGGCCGTACCAGCCGGCGCCGAGCTGCCCAAGCCCGATGCCGGCAAGTCGTTCATGTTCGGTAGATTGGTTCGACCGCCGCCACCGCCTCCGCCTCCGCTGCCGCCGCCGCCGGCATTGGACGTGCTCCTGCCGCCCGGACTGCCGCCGCCGCCCGCGCCGGTGTTGGGGGCTTGGTGGTTGGGGTCGGTCGCCGGCAGCGCCGGCCGCTTGGACCGTTCGCGCGTCGGGCCCGCGTCGGCCAACGGATCGGGAATGCGCCCGTCTTCCGGGCTGCTGTCCAGCCGGCTGCCGATCGGCCATTCCGAATCGGAGGAGTCGCCGCCCTTGGTGTCGGCGCGAACATACCAGTCATCCGGCGGAGCGTAGCCGGTTGTGGCCACGAAGGCGAGGTCGTCCAGGTTCCCCTCGGCAAACGGATCGGACCCTTCCGGTTTGACCGGCGGGGCGCTGCTGCTGTCACCGGCCAAGTCCACCCCCTCGGCCACAGCGGTAACGGGTCGAGCGGCGGTGCTCAAGCGGTCGCCGCCGGCCAGCAGACGCAGCGGCGTGTCGCTGTTGCCACGCAGCAGGAGCAACCCGCCCGCCACCAGCGGCGCTTGCGCCGGACCCACGAAGTCGTTGGGCGTCCAGCGGCTCTCCAAAACTTCCAGGGTCGGTGGGAAGTTCGCCTTGGGGGCGTGAGCGGGTCGCTCGGCCCGGCGGCCGAACAGGCGCCAGGGGCGCGGCCCCAGCATGGGCAGACGACTCAGCCAGGTGAAACGCAGCCAGCGGCGGAGGACGGAGCCGACGCGCGAAAGGGGAGCAGCGACACGGACCTTCATGGTGGATGTCCTTCCCGGATGCAAGGTCGAAGCGGGCAGGCAGTACGATTTGCAGCCCCTCGGACACGACCACGTCACCCCAGTGGGCAGGACGCCGTGGCCATCGCGAGGGCCGTCCGTCCGGCGGTGTCAGGCATCGGCGGCGCAAGCAGCGGCCGGCCGAGGACCGGCACGGCCGGGAGGAAGGGAGGGCGGCGGAGCAAGCCGCGGAAAGGATGACAACGGTATGTCACTCCAGGTTGGCCGTTGCAGGCAATCGTGGGAAAGAGGAAAGGGAGAGGCAACAGCGTAGATCCTCATCAGTGAGATCCTTCTTGGTGGGGCCGCTAACGAGGGCAAGGCGTGCGGCAGCACGGTCAGCCTAAATCCTGTTCACACCGAGGAAACCCCAAGGAGGGGATCGACCCGCCTCCTTGAGGAGATACTGAAGGTGGAGTAACCCTAACCGCGTGTCAGGCGTCATGCAAGCATAATTCGTAAGAATTCTTATTTTTTTTTCACCTTCACCTCGGCCGGACTTTTTGCATCCGCGGCGCAAGCCCTTGCGGCTACAACAGCGACAATGCCGTGACAGGGGATCTCTCTCTCGTTGCCCGAATGCCGATCGTTCTCTTCGCGTCGCTTCGGCCGGGCGAGCGGCGCTTGCGGGTGGCGGGCCGGCGGCATAAGCTATCGTCACCTTGCCCCGCCCTCGACTGCGGCCGGGCCGCAGCCACCGGAGGACCGACTACATGACCGCCCTCGCTGCATCCCTCACCACCGCCAAGACGCACCACCGCGCCGGCCAACTGGCCGAGGCCGAACGCCTCTACCGCGATCTCTTGCGTCAGGACGACGGCCTGGCCGAAGCCTGGTATCTGCTCGGCGTCCTCCTGCACCAGCGTGATGCCGACGCCGATGCCGAGAGCCCCTTGCGACAAGCCGTCCGGTTGCGTCCCGACTGGGCGGCGGCGCGGAACCACCTGGGCGTCGTGCTCGCCCGCCAACGACGACCCGACGAGGCGGTCCAGCAGTGGAGTGAAGCCATTGCCGCGCAAGCCGACTGCCTCGATGCCCATTACAATCTCGGTCTACTCCTGCGCCAACGCGGCGATCCAGCGGGCGCCGAAGCCAGTCTGCGTCAGGTCCTGCGTTTGCGGCCCGATCACGCCGAGGCACGCCACCACCTCGGCCTGCTCCTGCGCCATCAGGCCAACTCCCCCGCCGCGGCGCCGTCTCGTCCCCCCCAAGAAGGAATGGCCGAGTCCCAATTGCGTCAGGTCGTCCGCCTGCAACCCAACTCCGCCGCCGCCCACAACAACCTGGGCTTGGTCTTGCTCGAACGGGACGCGCTGCAGGAGTCCGAAGACCATTTACTTCAGGCCCTCCGCTTGCAGCCCGACCTGGCCGACGCCCACAACAATCTGGGCGTGGTGCGCTGGAGGCAAGGCCGCCTGGAAGAATCGTTGGCCAGCTTGCACGAGGCGTTGCACTTGCGGCCCGACTTCGCCGAAGCCTGCAACAACCTGGGCACGGTGCAGCACTGCCGCGGCGATTCGGCGGCGGCGCTGGCCGGATTCGAACTCGCCTTGACGCTCAAGCCGGATTATCCCGAGGCGCACACCAACAAGGCCCTGGAGCTGCTGCTGCGCGGAGAGTGGATCGAGGGCTGGGCCGAGTACGAATGGCGTTGGCAACTCAAGACGGCCTCCCGCCGCGCCTTCGGCCAGCCGCCCTGGGACGGCAGCGACTTGGCGGGCCGCGCCATCCTGCTCTACGCCGAGCAGGGCTTGGGCGACACCCTGCAATTCATCCGCTATGCCCCGCTCGTGCAAGCACGCGGCGGCCGCGTTCTCGTCCTCTGTCCCAAGAAGCTCGTGCCGCTGGTATCGTCCTGCTCCGGCATCGACCGCCTGCTGGCCTCAGGCGAGCCGCTGCCCGACTTCGACGTCCACGCTCCACTCTTGAGCCTGCCGCGAATCCTGGGCACCCGGCCGGACAACGTGCCCGCCAATGTTCCCTACCTGCACGCCGACGACGCGCATTTGACGCGGTGGCGGGAACGTCTGGCCGGCTACCGCGCCTTCAAGGTGGGCATCGCCTGGCAGGGTGACCCGCGTTACCTCGCCGATCGGCAACGCTCGGCCCCCCTGGCTGCCTTCGCGCCGTTGGCGCAAGTGCCCGGCGTGCAGCTTATCAGTTTGCAGAAGGGCCGGGGTAGCGACCAATTGGCTGCCTGCCCGTTTCCCGTCACGACCTTGGGGCAGTGGTTGGACCCTGGCAGCGATGCCTTCGCGGACAGCGCCGCCGTGATGAAGAACCTGGACCTGGTGGTGTGCGTGGACACGGCGCTGGGCCACCTGGCCGGCGGCCTGGGGGTGCCGGTATGGTTGGCGCTGTCGCGGACGGCAGACTGGCGCTGGATGCAGGAAGGGTCCGCGACGCCTTGGTATCCCACCATGCGGCTGTTCCGGCAACGGCGCTTGGACGATTGGTCGAGCGTCTTTGCCGACACGGCCGAAGCGTTGCATCGGCGGTTGACCGCCCCCGCGCCCGCGGGCGTCTCTGTCGAGTTAGCGGCCACGGAGGCGCGGAGCGAACGCCCTGGTATCTCTGCGGATTCGGCTCCAACTCCGCGCGTGCCTCCTTCCGCGCGGGAGACACCGGAAGTCGAGCGGCTGCGCCGGCAGGGCTTGGCTTTGTTTCGTCGCGGTCAACTGCCGGCGGCCGAGGACTGTCTGCGGCAAGCCCTGGCCCTCCAGCCCAGCGACGCCGGACTGCGCAACAACCTCGGCGTCGTCCTGGCCGGCCGCGGCCAGCTCGCCGAGGCGCTGTCGTGCTTTGACGAGGCCGTGCGGCTGCGTCCCGCCTACGCGCAGGCCCACCACAACCGCGGCAACGCCTTGCGCGACCTGGGCCAGCACGCCGAAGCCGTTGTCTGCTACGAACGCGCCCAACGCTTGCGGCCCGGCGACGCCAACATTTGCTTGGATCTGGGCGTGGTCCTGCTGGCTTTGGGCCGCAGCGCGGATGCCGTGATTCCACTGCGTCAGGCCATCGCCCTGCGTCCGGAGCACGCCGACAGCCACAACCGGCTGGGACAGGCGCTGGCCGAAGCGGGACGTTGGGGCGAGGCGGCAGACAGCTTCCGGCGGCTGACAACCCTGCGACCCGCCAGTGCCGATGCTCACCATAACCTGGCCGTGGCGCTGGCTCGCCTTGGCCGTCACGCGGAGGCCGCCGACGCCTACCGGGAATCCCTGAGCCGGCGGCCCGACCACGCCGAGGACCATAACAACCTGGGACTGGCCCTGGTCGAAGTGGACCGGCGGGACGAGGCGGTGTCGTCGTTCCGCCAAGCCATCGCGCTGAACCCCGATTACGCCGAGGCCCACAACAACCT
The DNA here is from genome assembly GCA_036557825.1 of Gemmataceae bacterium. Classification (GTDB taxonomy): domain Bacteria; phylum Planctomycetota; class Planctomycetia; order Gemmatales; family Gemmataceae; genus JAJPHU01. The sequence continues at coordinate 30,262 of DATBGU010000035.1, read as the reverse complement.
GGCCATCACCCTGGTGGCCTTGGGCGACTCCGCGGGCGGACTGGCCGCCTTCGCCGAGGCATTGCGGTTACGTCCAGACTATCCCAAGGCGCGGACCAACCGGGCCTTGGCCTTGCTGCAAACAGGCGACTTCGAGCAGGGCTGGCGCGAGTACGAGTGGCGTTGGCGCACGGACGACTTCACGCCACGTGAGTTCGGCAAGCCCCGTTGGGACGGCACGCCGCTGGAAGGCCGCACCATCTTGCTGCACGCCGAGCAAGGGTTGGGCGATACCTTGCAATTCATCCGTTACGCTCCCCTCGTGCGGCAGCGGGGCGGCGTGGTGTTGGTCGAGGCTCCGCCGCGCTTGCTGCCGTTGCTGCAACGCTGTCCGGGGATTGATCGGCTGGTGGCGCGGGGAGCGCTGTTGCCGGCCTTCGACGTGGAAGCGCCGCTGTTGAGCCTGCCCGGCCTGTTGGGCACCACCGCCGCGACCGTCCCCGCTCCCATTCCTTACCTGTCAGCCGACCCGGAGCGAAGGGCGCGCTGGGGCGCCGAGCTTCGGGCGCTGCCGGGGTTCAAGGTAGGCATCGCCTGGCAGGGCAGCCGCACCTACCGGGGCGACCCTCAGCGTTCGATCCCCTTGCGGCACTTGGAGCCGCTGACGCGGTTGCCGGGAGTACGGCTGGTCAGCTTGCAGAAGGGTCACGGCAGCGAGCAATTGGCGGCAGTCGCCGCCGCTTGGGGCGTGGTGGACCTGGGACCTCGCCTGGATGAAGGAACCGGGGCATTCGAGGACACGGCGGCGGTGATGACCCAACTCGACCTGGTAGTCAGTTCGGACACCTCAGTGGTGCATTTGGCGGGGGCGTTGGGGACGTCGGTATGGCTGGCGTTGCCCTTGGCCTGCGACTGGCGTTGGGGCCTGGCAGGCGAGAGCACGCCCTGGTATCCAACCATGTGTGTGTTCCGGCAACGGCGGGCGGGCGATTGGGAGGAGGTCTTCACCCGCATGGCTGCGGAGTTGCGCGAGCGCCAGGCCGCAGCCGGAGACTCTGTCCGGCCAGATACCCCCGGCAAACCCTCGGAGGAACGCGCGTAGTTCGCTGCATCCGCTTACCGCACGGGCTACCGCCATGCGTCGCATCGTCTACCTGTCCTGGCCGGCCCACGAGATCACCGGCGGCATCAAAATGACCTTCCGCCACGTCGAGGCCCTCCGTGCCGCCGGCTTCGACGCCTGCATCGCCACCCCCGACGCCCAGCCGCCCGGCTGGTTCGCCACCACCGCCCTCGTCGTGTCCCTGGACACCCTCGTCCCCGACGCCGACGTGTTGGTCTTCCCGGAGAACCACGCCGGCTTCCTCCGCCGCTTCGCCGACTGGAGCAACCCCAAGGTCGTCTTCTGCCAGAACCAATTCATGGTCTTCCGCGGCCTGGAAGGACAGGGCGACTATGCCGACTTCGGCGTTCGCGACGTGCTCTGTCCCGCCCAGCAGGTGGCCGCCTTCTGCCGCCGACGCTGTCCCCGGTTGACCGTCCGCCTCGTCCCCTATCCGATCGACAACCGTCTTTTTCAGCCGTGTCAACCCAAGCGCCTGCAAATCGCCTTCGCTCCGCGCAAGCGGCCGCTGGAGGCGGCCTTCCTCCGCGACCTGTTCCGCGCCGACAACCCGGCGTTGGCCTCCGTGCCGTGGGTACCGCTAGCAAACCTGTCCGAACAAAAGGTGGCCCGCGTGCTGGGCGAGTCGGCCCTGTACCTGTCCTTGGGCCGTTTTGAGGCGCTGGGGCTGTCGCTTTTGGAGGCGTTGGCTTGCGGCTGCGTGGCGGCCGGCTTCACCGGCTGGGGCGGCCGCGACTACGCCACCTCGCGCAACGGTCTCCGGGCCGCCGAGGACGACTGCCTGGACGCCGCCCAGCAGTTGACGGCGGCGGCGCGACTGGTCGTCGAGGGGGGTGACCGCCTCCACCACCTGGTCGCCGATGCCGTCGCCACCGCCGCTGACTACAGCTTCGAACGCTTCTTGGCCCACCTGACCGACTGCTGGGAGAAGATCCTCCGCGCGAGCTAGCTCCGCTACGGCGGACGCGGATCAGGCGCCGGGGTAGAACTTCTCTTCTATCAAGTTGAGCCGCACAGCTCATGGAGGCGGCGCTTCAGCCGCGCCCGCCGGTCGTTGAGCCGATAGCCGGAGCGGGCCAGCTCTACGAAAGTCGGGCCGAACTCCTGCTGCCCCTCGCCGCGCCGCAGCTCGTCCTCCACGTCCCACAGCCGCGGGTTGACCCGCTGAGGCTCCGCCACCAACGCCGCCAGCGTGGGAGGCTCGCGCAGCGCCCGCCCACGCCGCCTTCAAGGCGCCCAACTCGATCAAGACGTGCTCGCGCTTGGCCGGATCGGCGAGGTGGGTCCGCTTGATTTGGAGGATGATGACCTTGTTGAGCAGTTCGCCGGGCGAGATCTCCACCACCCACGGTAGGCGCAGCCGAGTTGCCCTGATTGGTTCCATCACGACCTTCTCTCGTGTTCGCCTCATCCGGCCGTGAGAATCCCGGACGCACCGCCGACTCGTCCGGCGGCGTGATTGAATCTATTCGTGGCAGGGAGCGGAGATAATTGCTCTCCGCTCTTCGTCGTCGCGCCGTCCGGCGAACGCTCCGCCCGCCTCGTCAATCTGGGTGGTGAGAGCGCTCAGACGCAACTCCTCCATGCTCGCGAGAAGTTGCAGCACCTGGCCGGCGTCATCAGCTACACGATGCGGCACAGCTTCTCCACGCAGGCCTAGCCCGACAGGGAGGGTCCGGCCAGGCTTTCCCGGTTTCAACGCTTCGCTCGACGCCGACAGGTCGTACCGCTAACCGTGGTCAGTGAGTGCCAGGGAGACCTGACCCCCAAACTTCACACGAGCAGTTCACTGACGCCACTTTCGGTCCGCATCTGGCGCGGGCCACCACCGAATGACGACCGCCCCGGTCGAGGACCGGGGCGGTCTTTTTTTGTTCTCTTTTTGGAGGAACTCCATGCTCAAACACCTTTGCATCCATCGCCCTCTCGTCTTTTTCGACCTCGAAACCACCGGCCTCGATCCCCGCCACGACCGCATCATCGAGATCGGCCTCATGCGCCTCGCCCTCGGGGACGACCCGCGATACCTGGAACTACGCTTCCACCCCGAGAGGCCAGTCCCGCCGGCCGTCTCCGCTGTCCACGGCATCCACGATGAACACCTCGCCCACTGCCCGCCGTTCCGTGTCGCCGCCGCCAAGGTCGCGCGCTTTCTGGGTGACGCCGACCTGGCCGGCTTCGGCATCACTCGCTTCGACCTGCCGTTCCTCGTCGCCGAATTCGAGCGCGCCGGCTGGACCTTCTCGCTGCGCGGCCGCAAGGTGCTCGATGCCTTGACGCTGTTCCATCGCCACGAACCACGCGATCTGGCCGCTGCCGTGCGTTTCTTCTGCGGCCGAGAACATCCGCACGCACACCGCGCCGCCCACGATGTCGAGGCGACGGCAGCGGTCCTCGACGCCATGCTCGGCAGGTACAAGGACCTCCCACGCGGCGTAGCGGAATTGCACGACTATCTGATCGAGGTCGATGTCGCAGGCTGGTTCAAGCGCGTGGACGGCGTGCTCGTTTTCGCCCGCGGCAAGCACCGCGACGTGCCCTTGGAAGAGGTTGCTCGCCGCGACCCTTCCTACCTGAGTTGGCTGGCGGATCGGGTGTTGCCGGACGCCCGCCATCTGCTTGATCAGGCCCGGCGCCTGGTCGGCGATTGATCTTCAGCATTCGATAGCTGTTATAGACACCCGCGACTCGCCGCCGCGCTCGTCAGGCGCCGGCAGAGTCATTCCTTTGGGAGAGTCCGAACATGACCACGCAACGATCCTCCGTGACGGCGTCAGAGAGCCGTTCGTCCCACGACGCCGCCCGCGACCACCTGCTGTGCCTGATCGCCAGGTTACTGGCTCGACAGTGGTGCCGCTTGCAGGGTCGCCAACCGCAGGAGGCTGCTTTCGAGAAAAGTTCCACCACCGCCAACACGCGACGATTTGACCACGGCGATTCGGCGCGGTAACATGTATAGAGAAGGATGGATCGAGTAGTTGTCCTCCTCATTTAACCGTTCACGCGGGGTCGCCAAGGATGGCCACCAAGCAGTCATTACCTCCTGTCGCCAATTTCCCTCTCGAACTGACGACCGCCGTGATGGCAGAAGCTGCCCGCGACGCGGATCGCGTCGGGCAATTCATGGTCGCCCTCGGCCTCCGAATCGATCCGAAGACACCACTGCCATTGCCGGAGCGATTCCTTCGATATCTTGCCGTCGCTCTGCGCCTCCTCAACTGGGAGGCACAGGGCTTTTCCTTCCATCGCGAGGACGGCTTGCCCGCGGCCGACGAGGTCATCGACGCTGCGTTCCGGTCTCTGAATGACCCGAAAGCGGAACCGACCGAACTTTGTATCCGCGTGATGCGTCTTTCCGTGGAGAAGCTCGCCTGGCACGCCCCGACAGAGTTGGGGGCTGACGTTTCACTGGGGGAGGCGGAGGAAGAGCTGTTGCTAGAGGCGCTCGCCGATTTCCTCTGGACGAATCGACCCCACTGAACACCCCTGAGAGCAACCACAATGGCACGAGCGAAAAATCGCGGGCTGACCTACGCCCGCCGCAGCACCGACAAACAAGAAATCAGCCTGCCCAGCCAGATAGAGTGGGCGGTCACCGCCGCCCGGGATCACGGCGTCATCCTTGACGCCGCCGTCGCCGACCTGACGCACATGCAGGCGCAGCGTCTGCACAGCCACAAAGACATCCGGCTCGACGACGGCATCTCCGGGTCCGACCTGACCCGCCCCGGCTTCCTGGCTGTCAGCCACGACGCCTTGGCCGACAAGACGATCTCTCATCTGTTCATATACAAGCGTGACCGCTTCGCCCGCCCCAACGACGCCATGCAGGCCGCCCAGATCGAAAAGCGGCTCCTGATGGCGGGCATCACCCTGGTCTTCTCCGATACCGTCTCCGCGCCGATCCTTCTCGGCGAGCAGAACATCATGCGCGACCTGGAACTGCTCCTGGCCTACTATCAGGGAGGCGAGGAGTTGCGCAAACACGCCGAGCGTGTGCTGGGCTTCCAGAAGATGCTGGCGGAGGGTGGCTACCGCGTCGGTGGCAACCCGTCGTATGGCTTCGTCCGCGTCCTGGTGGATGCCAGCGGCAACGTGCTGGAGGAACTGCCACAGGGCAAAACGGTGAGGCAGCCGGGCTGCCACGTCCGGGCGATACCCAAGGATGCGGAGAAGATCGCCATATGGCTGCAAATGCTGGAGTGGAAGGCCAAGGGCTGGGGCATCAAACGGATCGCCAAGCAACTGAACGACCTGGGCATCCCCAGCCCCAACGCCGGCCGCACCCGCACCGACCACGGCGTCAAACACAAAGTTAGCGGCAAGTGGAGTGCCAATACCGTGGCCGAGTTGTGCTACAACCCGATCATCCTCGGCGTCCAACAGTACGGCAAGCGTTCCGAGGGCAAGATTCGCCGCCTCGGCGCAAACGGCCCTCGCCTTCTGGAGGAGGAGAAAGATCTATCGGCGACGGGGAGCGTGCGCACCATTATCAACGATGCCTCCCTACGGATCAGCAAGCAGGTGGGCGAGGCGAAGTTCGACCCGGAGCAATGGCAGGAGATCCAACGGCAGATGGTGGAGCGCGGCAAAAACCAGCGTGGCATCGCTCGTGCGAAAGACCCGGCACGTTACCCGCTTGCCTGCCGTCTGGTGGACCTGACGGACGGCTGCGGGTCGATCCTGTACGGCCGGACGACGCAGGCGCGGGCGGTCTACACCTGCGGCCGCTACATGAAGACAGCGGGCGCGGAATGCGCCAGCAACCAAGTGGATGCCGAGGCCATGCTGCGCTTCACACTCCGAACGCTCAAGCAGTTCGTGGACCTGCCCGGCCGCCGCGACAAGTTGCGGCAGAAACTGCTGGAGCGGGCGCGACGGGAAGCCCAGGAACCGGCGATCGACCCACGCGCAATGGAATTGGCCCGATTGCAAACGCGGCATACCGAGCTGCACGCGCAGCGCGAGACCATCGCCTACCGCATGGCCCGCGAGCGAGACGACAACCTTTATGCCGCCTTGGCCGGGCAGTACCAAGCGGCGCAGGCCGAACTCAGAGAGGTGGAGGAAGCTCTCCGCCGACAGGAGGCCGCGCAGGCGACAGTCGAGGCTCGCTTGCCCGAGGTGCAGGCGGAGGCGGCACTGGCCTTGCTGGACGATGTGAGGCGGATCACAGCCGACCCGGCGGCGCGGGGGGAGATCAACCCGCTGCTGCAACGGCTGGGGTTGCGCGTCGGCCTGACGTTCGCGAGCACTGTCAAGGGCAAGAAGCGGGTCGTGCGTCGTCTGCTGAGCGGCCGAATGGTCTTCGGCGATGGGCTGTTGCCGGTGCCTCTGTTTGGCAAGGACCATGTCGAGGATGGGCCGCACGGCTGCGCCCATGTGTTAGCCGCGCCTGGTGGCGCGGCGGGAGAAAGTGCATCGAATCAGGAACGGCTTCCGGACGGCGATCGCGCCATACCAAAAGCCGAGAGCGACGTGATTGTTGAAAAGAGCCGGGAGAAAAAGCAGTCCGACGAGAAAGGGGCGTTCCCTTCCTCGGCGGCTGCGGTGGGTGATCGTTCACCCGACCGGCGGAACAAAAGCCAACCGGAGGGCATTTCGATCACCAAGGTGAGTCGGGGCGAGAGGACTTGAACCTCCGACCTCTTGGTCCCGAACCAAGCGCTCTAGCCAAGCTGAGCTACGCCCCGTCTTCACGTATCCTAGTGGCATCGGCTCTTGTGTCAACATCAACAGCAACGACGAGCGCGGCGGGGCGATTTGTGCCCTCGAACCCATCTGGCACCGCGGCGCGGAATCGTTACAATCCCCGCCCGCCCTCGGACGATGTTTCCGATAGGCCCGTCACTCAAGGGTCGAGGCTCGCACATGAAATCCGCCAAATCGGCTTCCGCCGACGCCGTTCGCCGCCCCAGCACCAACCTCGCCGCTTTCCTCGTCGGCGTTCCGCTGGCCGTCGCACTGCTCGTTCTGTTTCACAAGGGACCGCTGCACAACACCTTCCTGTACCGCTATATCGAGCGGCCGGTCGAGGGCGTCGAGCTAATCATGTTCTGCTGCGCCGTCAGCGCCCTGGGGGCGAAGTTCGTGCAGAGCCTCGTCGAAGCTCGCGCCTTCACGGCCGACGTGCTGCCGCCGTGGAACGGCAAGGCGGTGCCGGTCGGAGAAGCGGCCAATCTCTTGACCGGGCTGCACCGTTTGCCGAAACGCCTGCAAAACACCTTCTTTGCCCAGCGTGTGCGGGCCGTGCTCGATTTCCTCTGCCAGCGCGGCTCCGCCGACGAACTGGACGACCAGATGCGCGCCTTGCTCGACAGCGACGCCGTCGTGCTGGAGGGAAGCTACGCCCTGACGCGCTTCATCACCTGGGCCATCCCCATCCTCGGCTTCCTCGGCACCGTGCTGGGCATCACCGATGCTATTTCCGGGGCGACGCCGGAAGTCCTCGAAAAGAACATGAGCCACGTCACCGACGGTCTGTCCTACGCCTTCGACGCCACGGCCCTGGCGCTCAGCCTGACCATGATAACCATGTTTTGCAGCTTTCTCGTCGAGCGGCGTGAACAAGCCATCCTCGAAGCGGTCGATCGTGAGGTCGAGCGGCAACTGGCCCATCGCTTCCTGCGCATCGCCGGCGACAGCGGCCCGTTCGTCGAGGCTCTGCGTCAGAACACGAACGTGCTGCTCGAAGCCACGGGGCAACTCGTGCAGCGGCAGGCCGAGGTCTGGGCGCGGGCGCTGACCGAGAACGAACGGCGGATGCACGAGGCAACGAGCCGGCAGCAAGAGCAGATGGCCGGCGCTCTGGAGGCGGCGATCAAGGGCACGCTGCAAACGCATTCGCAATTGCTGGCGGCGCTGGAGAAAAAATCGGTTGAGCAGAGCGCCCGCTTGTTCGAGCAGTTGGGGGCTTTGGCGAGCGTGGTGCGGCAGTACGGCCACGATCAACAGGCGGCGCTGGCGCGCGTCGGCGAAAGTCTGGCGGCGCAGGTGGAGGCACTGGGCGGGCTTCAGCAGGGCGAGCAGCACCTGTTGCAGTTGCAGGCAGGTTTGCAGCAAAACCTGGCGGCGCTGGCCGGCGCCGGCACTTTCGAGCAGGCGCTGCATAGCTTGACGGCGGCCATCCATCTGCTGACGGCGAAGGCGGGCGCTCTGCCGCAGGCGGCAGCGCCTCCGCCTCCGCGCATACAACCTGGAAGGGCCGCATGAGAGGACGCCGGCACAAACTGCAAGTTTCGACGTTCCCCTTCCTGGCCGTGCTGCTGTGCGCCATGGGGTCGCTGATTCTGGTCCTGCTCGTCATGGACCGCAAGGCCCACCAGGCCGCCCAGGCGCGGGCGCGGCACGAGGCCAACAGGTTGGTCGAGGAGACTGCGCGAAACGAGACCGAGCAACGCGCCGAGACGGAACGCAAGAAACAGCAGATGCGCGCGGGCTGGGAGAAAAAACGCGACGAGCTGCACGCCAAGCTGACCAACGAGCAGATCGAGATGCAATTGCAGATGCGAAAAGTCCGCGATCAACTGAGCGAGATCGCCGCCCGTCTGCGTTACGAACAGGACACCAGCACCGAGTTGAGCCGCAAAGTGAAGGACCAACGCGGCAAGCTACAGAGCGATCGGGAATTGCTGCTGGCGCTGCGCTCCGGCGCGGGGAAGGCCGCGACGGACTCGAAGGAATCCAGCAAGGCGCTGCAACGCATGACGATCGACTTATTGCAGATGGAGCAAGCGCTGAAGGACTTGAAGGCGGCCAAGCAACGCGAACAGCACACATTCTCCGTGGTGCCCTACCATGGCCGCCGCGGAGAGAACCGCCGCCCCATCTACGTTGAATGTACCCGCGTGGGCGTGATCTTCCATCCCGAACGCCGGGCCATGCCGATCACCATGCGCGAGATTGTGCTCGTCCAGGAGCGGGGCGCCGCGCCGCCCGACGGCGTACGTGTCGAGGTGGAGCGACGCATCGCTCGGCAGCGCGCCAAATTCGCCGCCGACCCCAAGGCCCAGGACGCGACGCCGTACTTGCTGCTGCTGGTGCGGCCCGACGGCATCAATACCTATCACGAGTTTCAGGCGGTCCTTCGGGGGCTGGATCTCGATTTCGGTTACGAGTTCATCGATGCCGATTGGCTCCTCGATTTCCCCGCCGACGACGACCGGCCCAGCACGCAGCCGTGGATGGTGGCGACAAAGACGCCGGCCGCTCCGGCTGCTTCGCCCACGCCGCCGAAACCAAACGGCAACGGACGTCCTGTCGGAGTGGCGTCCGGCGGCCCCGCGGGTTCCCAGGGATTTCGCGGCGGCGAGGGCGGATCGGGGCAGTGGTCGTTCCAGGGGATTGGTGGCGCCCCCGGTCCCGGTGGTCCGGAAATTCGAGCCGGACCTACGAACGGCGGCGCGGCGGGTCCAGGTGGTCCGGCAGGCCGCGCTGGATCTGCTGGCGGCAACTTCGGCGAACCGAGTCGGAGCAGCAACCCTGGCTCGGCTGCGGCTCTTGCTCTGGGACCGGGGAGCGGCTCAGGCGGAATCCGCGGCTTCTCTGGTGGTGGAGACGGACGCACAGCGGGAACGGGTTTTGGTCTGGGGGGGGCTGCGGGTGGACGAATTAACGATCTGTTTGGACTGCCCGGTAGACAAGGCGCATCTTCGACGTCTTCGACGGGCGGCGGAAACGCCTCGGCGGAAGGCGGTGTTGCCGGCGGATCGTACGGAGGGGCTGGCGGAGCAGGTGGGCCTGCGCGACCCTATGTCCCTGGCGCCGCGCTTTCCGGGTCACCGAGCGCTTCCACAGCCGAGGAGACCAGCCTGGGACCGCCGCAAGCGCTGTCCTCCGGCTCGCCCGGCACCGGGTTTCGAGCGGGAAATGGTGCGGGAGCATCGAGGAGTCAGCCTTCGGGAACCGAGGTCGCCGGCGCGATGGGTAACGGCTATTCGGGAGGTGGAAACTCTGGTACGCCGGGGATCGGCTCCGTGCAAGGGACGGGAGGCGGCGCACCGGGAGTCGGGATCGCGGGTAGCGGCTTACCGGGAGTAGGCATCACGGGGAGTGGCGCGGCGGGAAGCGGTGGGTCGGGCAACGGTGGTTCAAGCAGTGGCTCGACGGGAAGCGGGGGTTCTGGAAACGGCACGTCCGGAAGCCGAGTTCGCGGCAGCGTCCTGGCGGGAGGCGGTGTGCCGGGTGGTGGATCATCAACAGCGAATTCCGGCTCGCCGCTGCCGGCGGGGCTTGCTTCGGACGGACAGTCCGCGTTCGTCGGTGGCCCCGGCGGGGGACAATTCGGTCAGCCGGGCAGGATGGGGCAAGTCGCTCCCGGCGCACCGGGAGTGACCGGACAGGGTGGTCTTGGTGGTGCCTCCGCTGGCGATCCTTCCGGCCAGCCTTCATCGGGCCGACCGGGAACGGGCAGCGCCGTGCCGGGTGCCGGATCGTCGGGAGCGAATCCCGGCTCGCCGTTGCCGGCAGGGAATGCGTCGGGTGGACCGTACGCAGTCGCCGGCGGCCCCGGCGCGGGACAATCCGGTCGGCCGGGTGTCTCAGGGCAAGTCGCTCCCGGCGCACCGGGAGCGACCGAACAGGGCAATTCAGGCGGCGCTTCCGCGGGCGGTCCTCCCGGACAGCCGCCTTCAGGTCAACCGGGAACGGGGGGTGGTTCGCCCGGTGGTCCTTCCGGCGCGACTCCAGGTGGCAATGGATCGGCATATCCGGCTTTCGATCCGCTATTGCCGCGGCGCGTGCAAGGCGTCCGTCCGTCCGACCCCGGCGCGGAACCATCCCCCGATCAACCGCCGAATGACAATCGCCAAAGTCCGCCACGCAAACGAATGCTCGCACAGGGCGGATTGGGTGGATCGGGCGATTCGTCGTCCGGCCCCGCTCAGGGCTTCGCCACACCCTCCTACCAGAAACCCAAGCCGCGCAAACCGGCGACGATGCATCCGGCCTGGGTCCACGGCGGCCGCGATTGGACCATCTTCCTCGAATGTCTCCCCGATGGCGTGAAGCTGTATCCGTCCGAGAGGACCTTCCCACTCGCCCAGGCCGCCGGCAGCGGGTCGGATAATCCGCTCGTGGCGGCGATTCGACAAACGATCGATCGCCGCCAAGCTCTGCGGCGACCGGACGAGCCGCCCTATCGTCCACAATTGCGTCTGCTGGTACGGCCCGAAAACGTCCGTACCCTGCTGACGGTCTATCCGGCCCTGGAGGCGCTGCCGATTCCCAAAACGCGCCAGAACCTGGACGATGATGACGACGTGAGCGACATCATCAACACCGCCAACCCCTGACGAAGCCATGATTCGACGACGACGCAAGTCTCGTGAAATCGAGTTCAGCTTCGACTCGTTCCTCGACGTGGTCGCCAACGTCGTCGGCATCATTCTCCGTCTCATCCTCGTGGCCTGGGTCGGCGCCCGCTCCTACAAGGTCATCGTCCCGTCGGCCCCGCCGGCGCTAACGCAGGAGGAAATCGCCGAGTTGCCCGATCCGCAAGATCCTCTGGCCCCCGAGTTGGAGCGCCAGCGCCGCGAACTGGCCCAGATGCAGGCGGGTCTACTCGAACACCTCAAGGACTGGAAAAAACTGCGGCAGGACAGCACACTGACCGCCGAGGAGCTTTCCCGCCTGGCCACGCAGGTCCAGGATGTCGAGAGCGAGCGAAAAACCCTGGAAGAAAAGACGACGAAGGAGAAGCAGACCACGCGCGCCACTGCCCTGTCGCTGGAGGAGATCCGCGAACGCGGCAAGCGCGTGATGGCGGAGATCGAAAGCTTGCGCAAGGCCCAGTCTCCCAAGCAGACGCTGCGCTATCGCACGCCGGTCAGCCATCCGTTGCAATCGGAGGAAGTGCTCTTTGAATGCCGTCGCGGCCGCATCACGTTCATCGAGTACGCTGGGTTTCTTGAGGAGGTGCAGCACACGATGCACGACAAAGGCGGCGATATGCTGCGGAACACGGGCCGGTTCGCCGGCGTGACGCAGCCGATCGGCGCCTTCCGCATGCGTTACGCCGTGGAGATGGACCCCTCGACCTCGAAGCCGGCGTGTTCGTGGGAAATGGAGCCGATCGCGCCGTATCGCGGCGAGTCGTTGGAGACGGCCCTGGCGCCCGGCTCGGAGTTCCGCCGCATCATCGACAACATCGAGCCGAAGCTGACGGCAGTGACGGTGTGCGTCTATCCCGACAGCTTCGCCGAGTATCGCAAACTGCGCGATTACATGGACGAGCGTGATATTGTTGTGGCCGGCCGCGCCCTCAACGAGGGCGACCCCATCGCCGCATCCCGTCACGGCACCGCCTCACGCGGCCAGTGAGCGACGTCGCTTCGCCGCTTCGGGGCGTGCAAGTATAACGTGAACAGAGCCGCGAGCGGAGGTCAAACCGCTCGCGGACGCTTGCGGCTCTGACAATGTCACTGTCACTACCTAGAGATTTGCCGATGCGTGAAAAGGCCATCGTTTCGTGGAGCGGCGGCAAGGACAGCGCCCTGGCGCTTTACGAAGCCGCGTCGGAACACGACATCGTCGCACTATTGACCACCGTGACGAGCGAGTACGACCGCATCAGCATGCACGGCGTCCGAACTCGCCTGCTCCAACAGCAAGCGGCGGCGCTGGGTTATCCGCTGGAGCAGGTGCCGATCCCACCGCGCTGCGTCAACGACGAGTACGAGAGCCGGATGCGAGAAGCGCTGAGGCGCTTTCGTTCGGCCGGCGTTTCGCGCGTCGTCTGCGGCGACATCTTTCTTGAGGATGTGCGCCGCTATCGCGAGGAGCGATTGCTCGGCGAGGGACTGACGGGCGTTTTCCCGCTGTGGCAGCGCGATAGCCGCGAACTGGCCCATCATTTCATCCGCTTGGGTTTCCGCGCCGTGCTATGCTGCGTTGATACGCAGGTTCTCGACGAACGCTTCGCCGGGCGCGTCTACGAGAAGAGCTTGCTGGCGGACTTGCCGGCGAATGTCGATCCGTGCGGAGAGAACGGCGAGTTCCATTCATTCGTTTTCGCCGGGCCGAACTTCGCGCGTCCGGTGCCATACACCCTCGGCGAGTATGTGCTGCGCGACGAGCGCTTCGGCTATCGCGATTTGTTGCCGGTGTAGCTCCCGCAAGGTTGGAGTGGGGTAAACGGAAGTCAAGCGAAGCGGAGCGGATCGGTATACAATACCACCAGAAGGAGCCGACGATATGTCCACCACCATCGAACTCCGCGAGTTGTCTACCCGCCTGGAGGAAGCCCTGGCGCTGGTTCGTTCGGGACGCGAGGTGATCTTGACGGAGGGCGCGACTCCGCGCGCGCGGTTGGTCCCGTGCGGAGAACCAGGTGAGCGCGTTCCGGGCCTGCATCCGGGGGCGTTCCAGGCGGCCGCCGACTTCGATGCCCCGCTGCCGGAGGACTTCTGGGTTGGTCAGGGATGAACCTACTTCTCGATACGCATACGTTTATCTGGTGGGATAGCGATCCGGGGCGACTCTCCGCTCCGGCGCTGGCGCCCCTGCGCGACTCGGCGAACACCCTATGGCTCAGCGTCGTCAGCGTCTAGGAGATCGTCATCAAGGCTCAGCTTGGTAAACTGACTCTGCGGCTTCCCCTGCCGGACATCGTCGCCCGGCAGCAGGCGAACGGTTTGCAAGTTCTCCCGGTGAACTTGGCGCACACCTTGGCTGTCGAAGAGCTGCCGCCGGTCCACAAAGATCCGTTCGATCGGCTCCTGGTCGCTCAGGCTGTCGTCGAAAATGCGGAACTGGTTTCGGCCGATCCGATCTTTAGACACTACCCCGTTCGATTATTGTGGTAGTCGGCCGGCACCTGGCGATTTGTTGCCGACTGCGGGATGATGGATCGCGGTCACTTCGACTTGTCGTCGCGTCGCAGCGCGTCCTCCACCGCTTGCAGCCGTCGCCGCAGCCGCTCGTTCTCATCGCGCAGGCGCTGGAGTTCCTTGCTCTCCTCGTCCCGAAGTCCCGCACGGAGAGGACTAACGTCACTCGTCTGGACCATCGTCTGTTGCGTCTGCGACAACTCCACTATCGTCTTCTGGCCGCCGATCAACACGGTGAGCTTTCCGTTCATTTTCTGGTTCGACTCCGCGCGAGCGACACGACCCCTGGCACGATCGAAGAACAGAGCTCCCGTCTCCTTGCCGCCAAGCGCCGCTTTCTCAATGCGGAAAGGGACTCCACCGACGCCCTCCTGTGGAGCGGGCAGCCCATATTTGAGCGAGCTTTCGACCTTGATCCGGTCCAGTTCGCATTCCTTGCCGGCGTAAGTGTACCGGGAAGCAATCTGATACGTTCCCAGGGGCCCCATGTCCATTTGCCGTCGTTTGTTCCAGGAATCGCCCGGTCGAGCAGGGCCCATGAGTTGGCTGGCGAAATAGGTTTGCGCCATCTCCTTGAGAGCATCCTCGCCCAGAACTTTATCGAGCAGCGGCTTCATCTGCTTGTTGGCGGCGCCGAGCTTGTTGACGAACTCCTTGTGTCCTTCGATGCGCACCATTTCGATCGTCCTGGCATCGAGCACCAGTTTGAATTCCGCGCCGACCACGGCCTTGAAGAACTCGCCCATCGGATTGGAGGCGCTCTTAGGTTTGTTGAAATCGCCCAAACAGGAGATGAAGACGAACTTGAAGAACTCGCCAATCAGATTGGAGATGCTATTCTCCCCGGCCCTGGTCGAGTCGTATTTGATTGGATTGCCGCCGACATCGATGTCCACCTTCACGCCGAGGATCTTCCAGGCGATGATCCATTTGCCGTCCACCCTTTTCTCCGGCGTCCACTGGAAGTAGAAGGTTTGCTCCTGCTTCTGGGACACGTCATTGTTCATGACCTTCATGCTCTGCATCGTCTTCGTGGTGTACACCTGGTAGAAGGGTCGGCCTATCTGAAACTTCCACTGAAAGAGGACAGCGGCAGTCTTCTTTTCGCCTCCAGATGGACGGTGCGGATGCGTAACCTCGGCCGCCTGCGCCGACTCAAGGATCGACGCGCGATGAGCGAGCAAAGAGCCGGCCCCGCCCAGCAAACTCAGAGACAGCAGCATCGCCACCGTCGCGGTCCAGCGGGTCAAGGTCATGGCACGCAATGCTCCTCTGGTTAGGACGGCGACGGATGCGGATACCACCCCTGCGGCCGCCGCCTTTTCCGGCGTAGTGAACGCGGCGGCGCGGACGGTCGCATCCACCAGCGCGGCCGACAACACCGCCACGACATTCCTCGAATCCATCACCGACGAGAGATCGAAGCCCCGGCGAGCCAAACGGCGGCGCAGCAAACCGCGCGCTCGCGCCAGCCAGGTGCCCACGGTTCCCGGAGGACAGTCCAGTGTCCGCGCCGCCGACTCGATGGTCTGGCCCTCCAGATGACACAACACCAGAGCGGCGCGATACTTCTCCGGCAAGCGCTGAATCTCTTCATCCAGCGCTACGCCGACCTCTCGCCACGCCAATTCGTGAATCGGCTCCCCACTCGTCGAGTCGGGCAAGGGCCCTTCGGGGAGGGTCCGCGAACGGCTGACGTTGCGGGCTCGCAGGGCGATGCGATAAGCGACCTTGTAGAGCCAGCTGCCCAAGGACGCGCGTTTGCCGATGGTGCCGGCCTTGCGCACAAGTGTCAGGAACGTCGCTTGAAAAGCATCCTCGCTGTCGTGCTCGCGCCGCAGGACGCGGCGACAGACATTCAGCACCATCGCTCCGTGCCGCCAGACCAGCAACTCGAACGCTTCCTCATCGCGCCCTTGCACGAAGCGATGGAGCAATTGCGCATCGCTGGGTCCGTCGCTCTCCATCGGCTGGACGACACGGCGCAGACGACGGATGAACGCGTTAAGCTGTCCGCTGGCCATGTTGCTCACTCTCCCGCCAGGAACCTTCTCTGACATAATAGAGGCGATCAGCGGTTCGATTTTTTCACGTTTCGTGAATCGTCGTGGCGTTTACAATACACAAGAGATTCGCGTCAAGCGCCGTGTAGGTATCGTCATGGATAGCTCTACTCCGCAACCTGCGGACGATCGTTCGGCGCGCCCGCGTCGTCTCTGGCGACCACTGCTTTTGCTGGCCCTCGCCACAGCTACGGCCGGCGGCGCGTACGCCTGGCATCGAAGCCGATCCGCGCCGCCACCCTCCCCGCCCGCGCCCCCACCCACGGCACAATTTCTCAATACGAAACCCGGCGTCGCGTACGTCGGCTCCGAGCGCTGCGCCGAATGCCACGCCGACGTGGCCGCGACGTATGCGGAGCATCCCATGGGGCGATCCGTCAGCCCGCCCGATAAATGGTTGCCCGCGCAGCACAAGGCCGCCTCCGCCTTTCAGACCGCAGCGCTGCGCTTCGAGGTCAAGCACAAAGCCGGCAAAGCGATTCATCGAGAATACCTCGCGGCGGATCCGTCGGCCGCTGAGATCACCGCCGAGGTCGCCTGGATCATCGGCTCCGGCCGGCAGGGACAATCGTTCCTCGTCGAGCGCGACGGCCGGCTGTTTCAGTCGCCTATCAGCTGGTACGTGGACGCGAAGAAGTGGAACCTCTCGCCAGCGTTCGCCCGCCGCAACCAGCACTTCAGCCGAATCATCCCCGAAGCCTGCTTGCTGTGTCATTGCAACGAGGCGCACCTCGAACCGGGTACGCTCAATCGCTTCGTTCCCAATCCGGTGCGGCTTGAGTCCATCGGCTGCGAGCGCTGTCACGGACCGGGCGAACTGCACGTCGCGGCCCATCGTCGCGGCGAGGGGACGGCCGACGAGGACCGGACCATCGTCAATCCACGCCGGCTGTCTCCGCAGCGGCGCGAGGCGGTCTGTGAGCAGTGTCATCTTCAGGGCGAGGCGCGCATCGTTCGCGCCGGCAAGTCGCTGGCGGAGTATCGGCCCGGTCTGCCGCTGGAAGAGTTCGTGTCGGTGTTCGTCCAGCCCCCGAACGACATCGCGAGCCGTAAGGCGGTCAGCCACGTCGAACAGATGCACGCCAGTCGTTGCTTCCAGGCCAGCACCGGCCAAATGGGCTGCATCTCCTGTCACGATCCGCACGTCTTGCCGTCCGAGGCGAAGCGCGTGGTCTGGTATCGCGACCGCTGCCTGCGTTGTCATGCGGAGAGCAGTTGCAGCCTGCCGTTGGACCAACGCCGCCAGCACAACGCCGCGGATAGCTGCATCGAATGCCACATGCCGCGCGGCGACAGTTCCAACATCGCGCACACGTCGATCACCAATCATCGGATCGTTCGCCGTCCCGCCTCCCCCATCGCCGGGAACGGCCGCGAGGAGATCGGGCTTGTCTCGTTCCACTCCGGCGTTTTCGGCACGGCGGATGTCGGAGAGAGGCGCGACCTGGGGCTGGCGCTGGGGGAATTGGCCGAGCGGGCCGCGTTGGAACCGCAGCGCCGGCACCTGGCCCGACAGGCGTGGAACCTGCTCCGTCCGGTTGCGGACCACGCGTCCGACGACGTGGCCGCTTTGGAGGGATTGGGCCAGGCGCTATGGAGGGACAAACGTCCCGCCGAGGCGCTGATCGCCCTGGAGAAAGCCCTGCAAAAGGCTCCCAAACGCGAGCTGGCGCTGGGAACGGCCGCCCTGGTCACGCTGGAGATGCGGGAGACGGCGCGCAGCATCGACTTCTGGCGGCGCCTGCTGGCGATCAATCCGCACAACTGGCAGACGCACGCCTACCTCGGACAGACCCTGGCGCTGCGCAAGAAGTGGACGGAGGCGGTGCAATCCTGCCGCGAGGCGCTTCGGCTCAATCCGTTCGAGCCGCGCACGCGCATGTTGCTAATCGACTGTTTGGTTCACCTGGGCGAAAAGCAGAACGCGCGGGATGAGTTCAAAACGCTTCTCGCTTTGGGTCCGGACGAGCCGGAGAAAGTGCGGAAATGGTTCGACGAACTGTTGGGGAACAAACCCTGACTCCTGACGCCTTCACGGCCGGCGATAGTCCGCGGCCAACTCCACCCTGCCGATGCGCTCGTAATGCTCGGCGAGGGCGGCGCGTGTCGCCGCGTGCTTCGGTTCCTGCTCCAAAGCGCTGAGCAGCCACCGTTCGCCCTCGTCCTCACGCCCGTTGCGCAAGCAAATGCGGCCCGCCTCCAGCCGTGGCTCAGGATCGCGTGGGTTCGCCGTCACGTGACGGAACGCTGCGTCCAGGGCTGCCAGGTCGCGGTCGATCCGTTTCTGGGCCGCCTCATACCCGGAGGCTTCGTCGTTCTTACCCTGTTTCCTCAGTGCTTGGGCCAGGAGATATTTGGCCTGGGCGTCGTAGGGGTAGTCGGCGATGGCTTGGCGGAGCCACGTTTCGGCGGTGGTGGCCGACTCCGTCTCCAGGGCGATCTTTCCGCGCTCAACCAGTGCGAAACCTTCATGAGGATGGCCGACCAACAATTCGTCCAGCAATTGCCGGGCAGATTCCGCATCGCCCAGTTGGCGGCGACAGCGAGCCAGACCCAGCAGCACCTCCGGAGCGTCGCCGCCGGGCCGTTGTCGCAAATACTCGAAGTGGGGCAAGGCTTCTTCGGCCCGCTTATTGAAAAGGAGGATCTCACCTAGCTGGACCCGGGCGCGACGATGTTCCGGCTGTGCCTCGACGGCTTGACGGTAGTCGTCTTCCGCCTTGGCGTGGTTCCCGACCGCCTTCCACAGCGAAGCTCGGAGGAGCAAGGCGAGGACATTGTCCGGCTCGCGTTCCAGTAGCCGGTTCACACAATGCATGGCCGCGCTCAAGCGGTATGTCGCGACGTAACCGCGCCCCAATGCTTCCAGGATCAGGTTGGCATCCGGAGAGCCGCTATCCACCTGCTCCCGCAGCAACTTTTCGACATCGACAATCGCGCCGGCTTGGGCGTGTATCAGGATCGCCTCGAGAGAGTTGTCCGGGGTTTTCCCTTCCAGCTCTTGGCATTTCCGCACGTATTCGGTGGCCTGCTCGTAATGTTCCGCTCGCCGTGCGACTCGTGCCATTTGGAGATGGAGTGCGGGACTGCGCGGGCGAGCATGGAGGCAGAGGGCCAGGTGCCGCTCTGCCTCCTCGAAGTCGTAGCGGGCCACTGCCCGTTCGGCCTCCCGATGGTGATGTTCGACGTAGAAATGCCGCTCCGCCCGATATCCGCCTAGCCCCAACAGAACCAGTCCCACGAAAAGCGCCACGAGCTTGAGACAGGTTCGGATCATGGGCTCAACTCGACGTTATGTTCCTGATTGCCCGACTGCACGGTGAATTTCAAGGGCGAGGTCTCAACCTTGTTGTATTTCTCCGGCGCGGGCACGACTCGAACCGAGGATTCGTCCTGATGGCCGGGCGGAATCATCTCTTTGGGCATCGACATGCCGGGCGGCCGTTTCCCTTCAATCGCAACGCCCCCCATCATGGGCTTGGGCGTTTGTATGGTGATGGTCACGTCGCCGACCGGGATGTTGCCGACGACATAAGTCCCATCAGCCTTGATGGTGCCGGAGGTGGTGGAGCCTTTCGCATCGACGAAGGCGATGGTGCCCTTCGTGAGGGGTATATTGCGGAAACTCACCTTGCCCTTTACGGTCCCTTTGCTCTTGCCGCAGCCAGGCAGACAGGCCAGGGTCAGACAACAGACGGCAGTGAGACAGACGAGCGCGCGGCGTCGAAAGCGCATGGCGGTTCTTGCTCTCTTTCTAGGCAACAGGGAAATCGATCGCGGCGCGGACGCCGCGATCCTGCGAAACGATTTTGGGCGCGTCCCCGACGGCTACCAGTCGGAACCAAGAAGATCGCCGCCGCTGGGTGTGCTGGCGGCCCACCAAGTGGTGCCGCTAATGCCCTGAGCGAGGAAGCGTACGCTGCCGTCACCCAGGCCGACATTCATGCCTGCCGTGTGCATGCTCGAAGCCAGGAAATGGTTGCAATTCTGGATCGGCAGGATCTGGAACATGGCCCCCGGCCCCTGAGCGTAAGGGGTCTGAAACGCCGGCATCCAGTTGTAATCCCAGCTGCCATGTCCCCATAGGGGGCTGTAGCCGTCGCTGCAACGGGCGTGCTTCTCCGCGAAGAGGATTGTGTTGGACGTCCCATCCGGGAAGGAGGCGGGGATGATGGCACTGGCAGCGGTGTTCCCACCTGGGGCAAAAACCAGCCAGTTCGCGACGTAATTGCCAGCCGCCCAGCCGCCTCCCCACATCTGCACGGGGTTGTTACCGCTGTCGGAGGGGCAGAGGTATGTCTTGATGGTCTGATTGACGATTGGACCGGGATCTGTCTCGCCGCCCTCCGTCCAGGAGTAGGAGGGGTTCTGATGCAGGTTGAAGATGTTCTGCTGCTCCATAAAGGGCAGCAACCAGTAGAACACGTTGCCATTGCTGCCGTTGATCGAGGTGGTAGGGAAAGGTCCGGACATCGGCGGCAGCGCGCCGTAGGTACCCTGGGAGTTATGGCAGGCGATGCCCAGTTGCTTGAGATTGTTGGAGCATTGGGCACGCGCGGCGGCCTCGCGGACTTTCTGCACGGCGGGCAAGAGCAAGCCGATGAGGATGGCGATAATGGCAATCACCACCAGCAACTCAATCAGCGTGAAACCACGCCAACGTCTCAGCGAGAGGAACCTGGGCATTGAGAACCTCACTTTCTCGTAAGGAAAGGAAAAAGGATTCACCTATGAAGACAACATGAGACATTATTGTATTGTTCACACGTCTTAAGTCACTTGTCAAGGGAAAACAGGAAAAACTTGATGGGAAACCAGGATGGGGGAAAACCATCCGGGACACAATGGGAAAGGGACGAAAGAGGCCGCTCTCGGGTATAAGACGCGGGACGAAAGCAATCGACCGCAGGTGAGTGCCGCCAGCCGAGCGACCGACCGGGGCGGGATCGGCTCGCCGGATCTACTTCCTTTCCTCGCAACCTCGACGCCGGCTCCGTCCCTCGGTTGGACCGTCTCATCCTCGAGCGAGAACGGTTGATCCCACTGACATTTTTTTCACACGCCTAAAAGCGTACACTTCCCGCCTGCCACCTCTCCTTTCATGCAGGAGCGTCCCATGCGACGGCCTCTCACTCGATGGTTGTTGACCACCGCTTTCATGGCCGCGGTCTTGCTGGTGGTCGCGCTCGGCCAGCGGAAGCGCGAACCCGCGACTCCGGCGCTGGACGACTGGAGCCTGTCGGAGTTGGTCGATCATTTGAATCGGGAAGGGCTGGGGCTGCGCATGGTGTCTCCCCAGAAGAATGGGGACATCGGCCAGGCGGTGTACCTGACACCGACCGACAAGGGCTGGCATGACGTCAACGCGCTGACCAAGGATCCGCGGCGAATCGGCGAGTGGCGGAAGATCATTTACTGCGAGTCGGTGAAAGGGCGCGATCCGTCCTATTTGATGAGCCAGTGGGGGGAGGACGCTCTGGTCATCGGGCCGTTCCTGTTTTACGGCGACCGTGAATTGCTGAGGCGCGTGCGGGCGATCCTCCGCGAGTTCGCGCCGCGGTGAAAACGGATTGACAGTGCCCCCGGATGCGGTGGCGTTCCGGCGCAGGGGCGAGATCGGTCATTTGCACCACTGCGGCGTCACCAACCACGTGAGGACGCCCGCCGACTTGTCCGGTTTGTCCTCGAAGTGGATGCAGGCGACGCCGGCCTTCGCCAGATCAATCTGAACCTTCTTCGAGCCGATCAGCCAGGCGGTGTAAAGATTCAGGTCGGGCATGTGGCCGACCATCGCGACCGACTGCGCGCGGAGGCCGCGCAGGAAGCGCGTCAGTTTGCGGCGCTTGCCGCCGGGCGCGAGGTGATCGCAGGTGTGCAACTCCGGCGTCGGCGCGGAGAGTTGTTCGAGCAACCCCTCCGCCGTCTGTCGCGCCCGCAGAAGCGGGCTGGTAACGAGGCGTTCCAGGACCACTCCATGCCCTTGCAGTGCCTTCGCCAAGGGGCCGCACTGCGCTCGGCCCATCGCCGTCAACGGACGGTCTCCGTCGTTCTCAATCCCGCCCTCGCCCAGGGGTTGGGCGTCCGCGTGGCGGATGATGTAGAGATCCATGCGAGAGTCCCTTTGCCGAGAAAGTCGCTTGCGATTTAGCGCGGCATTCGTGCTAAGCCGCGAGCGGCCCTATGCTTATTGTGCCGGCGTCCGCTATAATAACGAATCTCTCTACGATTGGCCCGAATGTGAAGAAAAAAGTTCGATCCCACTGTCAGACCTGAGCCACCACCCAATGAAACGAACGGACCTTCGCAATATCGCCATCATCGCGCACGTCGATCACGGCAAGACGACGCTCGTCGATCAAATGCTTCGCCAATCCGGTTTGTTCCGCGAGAGCGAGCTGCGCGGCAGCTGCATCCTCGATTCCAACGACCTCGAACGCGAGCGCGGCATCACCATCCTGGCCAAGAACATCGCCCTGAAGTTCGGCGACACCAAGATCAACATCATCGACACGCCCGGCCACGCCGACTTCGGCGGCGAGGTCGAGCGCGTGCTGAAAATGGCCGACGGCGCCTTGCTGCTCGTCGATGCGGCCGAGGGCGTCATGCCGCAAACGCGCTTCGTGCTGCGCAAGGCGTTTGCCTGCGGTTTGCGGCCCATCGTCGTCATCAACAAGATCGATCGCCCCGACGCCCGTCCCATCGACGTGCTCAACGGCGTCTTCGATCTCTTTGTCGAACTGGACGCCGACGATGCGACACTGGACTTCCCGACCATCTACGCCTCCGGCCGCGACGGCATCGCCTCGACCGATGCCAACGTCAAAGGCACGGACATCCGCCCGCTGTTCGACGCCATCTTGCAGCACGTTCCGCCGCCGGAGGTGAACCGCGACGCGCCGTTGCAGATGCTCGTCGTCACGCTGGACTACAGCGATTACGTCGGCCGCATCGCCATCGGCCGGGTGTTCGCCGGCAAGATCAAGAAGGGCCAGCGCATTTCGCACCTGAAGACGGATGGGCGGCGCATCGAGGACACCGTGGCGCAGCTGTACGTCTTCGATCGTCTTGGCCGGGTCGAGACGGACGAGGTCGTCGCCGGCGATCTGTGCGCCGTGGTCGGCCTGGAGGGCGTGGACATCGGCGACACCATCGCCGACCTGGAGAAACCCGTCGCGCTGCCGCCGATCAAGGTGGACGAGCCGACGCTGGAGATGATCTTCCGCATCAACGATTCGCCATTCGCCGGTCAGGACGGCACCTACGTCACCAGCCGGCAATTGCGCGAGCGCTTGCTGAAGGAACTGGAGTCGAACGTCGCTCTGCGCGTCACGCCGGACGAGGAGAAGCGCGACGAGTTTCACGTCGCCGGGCGCGGCCTGCTGCACTTGGGCATCTTGCTGGAGAACATGCGCCGCGAGGGTTACGAGTTGTCGGTCGGCAAACCGCGCGTCATCACCAAGGAGATCGACGGTCAACTGATGGAGCCGATCGAGTACCTGGTGATCGAGTCGCCTCCCACGTCGGTGGGCGCGGTGATGGAACTGGTCGGCAATCGCCGCGCGGAGTGCGTCAAGATGGACGGCCGCGGCGAAATGACGCACATGGAGTTCACGATCCCGGCGCGCGGTCTGATCGGTCTGGGCACGCGGCTGATGACGGCCACCAGCGGCGAGGCCATCGTACATCACAACTTTTACGATTATCAGCCGGTGCGCGGCAGTATTCCGTCGCGCCTCAACGGCGTCATGGTCTCGACCGACACCGGCCGCACGACGGCATACGCCCTGGACAATCTGCAAGAGCGCGGCATTCTGTTCGTCGGCGCCGGCGAGCAAGTGTACGAGGGTCAGATCGTCGCCGAGCATTGCCGCGACAACGATTTGCCGGTCAACGCCTGCCGCGAAAAGAAACTGACCAATATGCGTGCCTCCGGGTCCGACAAGTCCATCATTCTGAAGCCGCCGCGTCAGCTGACCCTGGAGCTGGCGCTGGAGTACATTGAGGACGACGAACTGGTCGAGGTGACGCCCAAGGCGATTCGCCTGCGCAAGATGTACCTCAAGGAGAACGACCGCAAGCGCTACGCACGCCAGGCGCAGGCATGAGGGGCCAGCCCGCCGCGCCAGCAAGGGTTGCCCTTGCTGGCGCGGCGGGCTGGCATCTTCGTGCGCGCTCGATTACACTCCAAAGATTACCGTTTGCCCCACCCCGAGACGCGCAATCCTCATGCCTGTTGCTATCCCCGATCTGACTCTCCCCGATCGACGCCGGAACTGGAAATGGTGGGTATGCGGCCTGCTGCTGCTGGCCACCATGATCAACTACATGGACCGGCTCACCCTCAACCAGATGGCCAAGCCGATCATGGCCGATTTCGGCCTCGATGATCGGCAGTACGGCCAATTGGAGTCGGCGTTCGGCGTCGCCTTCGCGCTGGGGGCGATCCTCATGGGTTGGATGTCTGACCGCTGGAACGTGCGCGGCGTCTACGCGGCGGCCGTGCTGTTATGGTCGCTGGCCGGCTTCCTCACCGGCCTGGCGCAAGGGTTCGTCACGCTGCTTATTTGCCGTTTCCTGCTCGGACTCGCCGAGTCGGGCAACTGGCCGTGCGCGCTCCGCACCACGCAGCGCATCCTGCCGCCGTCCGAACGCGCGATGGGCAACAGCATCTTGCAAAGCGGCGCTGCCGTCGGCGCCGTCCTGACGCCGCTGATCGTGTTCTTTCTGTTTCGCGAAAACAATCCCGGCACCTGGCGGTATCCGTTCATGGTCATCGGCCTGTTGGGGCTGATCTGGGTCGGCGGTTGGATGCGCAGCGTGCGCCGCGAAGATCTGGCCGTGGAGCGCGGCAACCGGATGCCGTCGCTCATCTCCATCCTCGGCTGGCTGGTCGGTCTGTATTGCATCGACCTCGGCGTCCACATTCTGTACGCGGATCGGCCGTGGGTGCCGCTGGCGGTCAAGTTCGGCGTGACCGCGCTGGGCGTCGGCGGCGTGGCGTACTGGCTTCTTCGGGCCACGCGCGACGAGGCTGGTCCGGAGCGGAGGGTGTTCTTTCGGCGATTCTGGGTGCTGGCAGTGCTGGTCGTGACGATCAACATGACCTGGCACTTCTTCCGCGCCTGGATGCCGCTGTTTCTGCAAAACCAGCACGGCTACAGCCTAAAAGAGTTCGGCTGGTTCAGCATGGCCTACTACCTCGCCACGGACGCCGGATGTCTCGCTGCGGGTTTCGTGACGCTCCGCCTGGCGCGAAGCGGCCTGCCGGTGCATACGAGCCGTCTGCTCGTCTTCTCGGCGTGCGCCGCGGTGACGACGCTGAGTGTCGTCGCCGCCGTGCTGTCGGCCGGCTGGCTGCTGTTGAGCGTGCTGCTGGTGATCGGCTTCGCTTGCCTGGGACTGTTCCCGAATTATTACTCGTTCACGCAGGAGTTGAGCAAACGCCATCAAGGCAAGGTGACGGGGGCGCTGGGCTGCATCTGCTGGATGTTCATGTCGCTGCTGCACGAGGTGGTCGGCGACGTGGTGAAGCGCACCGGCACCTACTCGCAGGGCGTGGCGTGCGCCGGATTGCTGCCGCTGATCGGCGTCGCCGTTCTCGTCGTCTTCTGGGGCAAAACGTCGAGTGAGTCCGTCGAGGACGATATAGTGGATGGTCTGCCGCAGCCTCACGCGGACGGAATCCAGACGGCACCGGGGGAAGGCATCCGGCCGGCGGTCGATGCGATTCGTTCTTGAACGCGAATGGTCCTTGCTCCCGTCGGCCTGCAACGGTACGATCAAATTCAGCCCGTGGTCCGAGGAAAACGGGAGGGATGCGTTTCATGCGCCGCACTTGGTTGCTGCCCGTGCTGGCGGGATGGATGGCTCTTTGCCTCGCCGATGCGCGAGCCGGCAATCCGTCCGCCGATGCGTCGCCCCTCTTTCAATCACCGCGCCGCCCTGCCCTTCCCACAATCAAAGACAAAAGCAGCATCAGCAATCCCATCGATGCGTTCATCCTCGCCGCCCTGGAAGAGAAGGGGCTGACGCCCTCGCCGCGAGCGGACCGGCTGAGGCTGCTGCGGCGCGTCACGTTCGACCTGACGGGTTTGCCTCCCACGATCGCCGAGCAGGAAGCGTTTCGGAACGACACCTCGCCCGACGCCTACGGCAAGGTGGTCGATCGTCTGCTGGCGTCGCCGCGCTACGGCGAGCGCTGGGCGCAGCACTGGCTCGATCTGGTGCGCTACGCCGAGAGCGACGGCTTCAAGGCCGACGACCTGCGGCTCACGGCGCACCGCTATCGTGACTACGTCATCCGCGCGCTCAACGCCGATCTGCCCTACGATCGCTTCGTCCGTCAGCAACTGGCCGGCGACGAACTGGAGCCGGACAACCCCGACGCCCTGGTCGCGACAGGGTTTTTGCGTCTGTGGCCCGACGAGTTCAACGCGGCCAACCTGGAGCAGCGACGTCAGGAGATCCTCGACGACGTGACCGACGTGACGGGCCAAGTCTTCCTCGGCCTGACCTTCGGCTGCGCCCGTTGCCACGATCACAAGTACGATCCGATCCTGCAAACGGATTACTTCCGCTTGCAGGCGTTCTTCGCGCCGATGCGGACGCGCGACGATCTGCTGGCGGCGACCGAAAGCGAACGCCGGGAACATCAGCGCCGTCTCGCGGTATGGGAGGAGGCAACGCGCGACCTTCGAGCCGAGATGGACAAGCTGGTCGCTGAGAAGCGGAAACAGGAACGGCAGACCGCCCTGACGAAGTTCCGCACGGAGATCCAGCAAGCGGTGCGGACGGCGGACGCGAAGCGCACCCCGTATCAACGGCAGATCGCCCTCCTTGCCGAGAAGCAATTGGTCGCCGCCGAGCTGGCCGCTCCCAACCGTCTGCCGCCGGACAAAAAGAAACGCTATCAGGAATTAGAAAAGAAACTCTCAGACGTGCGCCCCGCTCGCCCGGAATCGCCGGCGATGGCAATGGCCGTCACGGATGTCGGGCTGGAAGTGCCGCCGACGCACCTGCTTGCCGGCGGCGACTGGCGGAAGCCGCGCGAAGAACTCCAGCCCGGATTTCCGCATTTCCTCGACGAAACCACGCCGGAGATTCGCCCCAATCGCCCGCTGCAATCGACGGGACGGCGTTCCGCCCTGGCCCGCTGGCTGACGCGCAAGGACAATCCGTTGATCGCTCGCGTCCTCGTCAATCGTCTGTGGCAGCATCATTTCGGCGCCGGCATCATCGGCACGTCCAGCGACTTCGGCACGATGGGCGACGCCGCCACGCACCCGGAACTGCTCGACTGGCTCGCCGTCGAATTCGCCGAGAACGGCTGGAGCCTCAAGCACATGCATCGGTTGATGGTGATGTCCGCCGCCTACTGCCAGGATTCACGCATCCAGCGCGATAGCCGCGCCCTCGCCGTCGATCGCGAGAACCATTTACTGTGGCACGCGCGGCGGCGGCGGCTCGAAGGCGAGGCGGTGCGAGACGCGATGCTGGCCCTATCCGACGAACTGAACCTTCGCATGTATGGGACCAGCGCCCGCCCGAAATTGCCCCCTAACATCAGCAAATATGCCTGGAAACCCGATCCGCGCCCGCAGGACCAGAATCGTCGCTCGATCTACGTCCTCGCTCGGCGGAACATGCGCTATCCGCTTTTCGACACCTTCGACCTGCCGGACATGCACAACAGTTGTGCTCGCCGCCTGACGACGACCACGGCGCCGCAAGCGCTGCAACTGCTCAACGGCGATTTCGCTCTCGAACACGGCCGGCGTCTCGCCGCCGCGCTGCGCGAACGCTTCGGCGACGACGAAACCGCCGCCATCAGGCACGTCTATCGGCTCGCCTGGGGACGATTGCCGAGCGCCGAGGAAATCCGCATCGGTTCGCGTTTTCTCGACAGCCAGAGCGACGCCCTCCGCGCGAGCAAGCAACCCGAAGGCGAAACGCTGGATCAGACCGCCCTCCGCATCGCCGCCCTTGCTGACTTTTGCCACGCCCTGCTGAACACCAACGAGTTTCTTTTCATCGACTGAACATTTGAACGTGTGCTTGAGCCATGAACCCGCCGCTCTCCTCGCTGGTCCATCATGAAACGGCGCACTCCCGGCGCGACTTCCTGACGCGCGCGGGGGGCGGATTGGGTTTGCTCGCGCTGCTGGATCTGCTGGAACGGGAGGGCCACGGCGCGGAGAAGAACAGTCGCGACCCCGCCAACCCGCTGGCGGCGCGGCGGCCGCACCGTCCGGCCACGGCCCGCAGCGTCATCTGGTGTTTCCTCGACGGCGGTCCCAGTCATATCGACCTGTTCGACCCCAAGCCGACACTGACGAAGCTGGACGGCAAACCGCTGCCGGGTTCGTTCAAGCGGCCGGTCACGGCGATGGGCCGCACCGCCTACACGCCGCTGCTCGGCTCGAAGCGGCGCTTCGCACAACAAGGGCAGGCCGGCCTGTGGGTCAGCGATTGGTATCCCGAAATCGCCACCTGCGCCGATGACCTCGCCGTGCTGCGCGGCTGCTGGGCGGACGGACTCAATCACGTCGGCAGCGTCTGCCAGATGAACACCGGCGACGTTCTCGGCGGCCGGCCGTGCCTCGGCTCGTGGAGCCTGTACGGACTGGGCAGCGCCAGCCGCAACCTGCCCGGTTACATCGTCCTCCTCGACTATCCCGAAGATCCGCCGGGCGGAGCGCGCAACTGGTCCACCGGCTTCATGCCGGCGACCTACCAGGGCACACGCTTCCGCGAAGGCGGGACGCCGATCCTTCATCTGCAGCCGTCGCAGTCCGAAGGCGGACGCGCTCAGCGCGCCAAGCTTGATTTCTTGCAGGAATTGAACCATCGCCATCGCGCCGAGCGCGGCGACGACCACGATCTCGACGCGCGCATCGCCGCTTACGAGTTGGCCTACCGTATGCAGGCGGCGGCGCCGGAAGCCGTCGATCTGGCACGCGAGACGGAAGAGACGCGGCGACTCTACGGAGTGGACGACCGAACGACAGGGCGCATGGGCCGCAATTGCCTGCTGGCGCGCCGCCTCGTCGAGCGCGGCGTGCGCTTCGTACAAATCTACAGCGGTTCGGGCAGCAAGTGGGACGCGCACAGCAACGTCGAGGGCAACCACGCTCGCTACTGCCGCGAGAGCGATCGACCCATCGCCGGCCTCTTGAAAGATCTCAAGCGCCGCGGCCTGCTCGACAGCACGCTGGTGGTTTGGGGGGGCGAGTTCGGCCGCACGCCGATGAGCGAGAGCGGCAACGGACGCGATCACAATCCCTACGGCTTCACCGTCTGGATGGCCGGTGGCGGCGTCAAGGGCGGCGTCACGCACGGCGAGACGGACGAAATCGGCCTGTACGCCGTCAAGGACAAGGTCCACGTCCACGATCTGCACGCCACCATTTTGCACTGTCTCGGACTCGATCACCGCAAGCTCACGTTGATGCACAACGGCCGCGATGAACGGCCGACCATCAACGGTGGTCACGTGATCGAGGCGATCCTCAAAACGGTCTGACGCGCGACCGCGCGAACCAACGATCCATCAGCCACATCACGCCATACGCTCCGCCGGCGACGCCCAGCACCCATCTCCACTGGGCCAAGGTCAACGGTTCCAGATCCAACCACTCGCCGACCGGCCGGAAGTACAGGACCGCGAGATAAACGAGCAGCGCCGCCGCGGCCAGCCAGCGAAAGCGGCGGTCGCCGAGCGAAGACCGGGTCTCCCCGTCGCTCAGGGCGCGCAGCAGCGTGGTGAGGCCTAACACCACCAACAGCGACATCAGCAAAGTCCGCTGGATCGCCTCGTCGTCGGACCATACGCGCTTGGACAACCAGAGAAGCAGCAGACCGGCCGCGCCGATCGTGATGCCAGTACGGAGGACAAAGGAGCCGACCTCGCGCAAAAAATGCGGCGTCGAGGCGGCGGTCGAGCGCTCACGGCTGAGCATGATGAGGAAGGCCGGCACGCCGATGGTCAGGAAATTCAGCAGCGTCACCTGTCGCGGCAGATAGGGAAAGGGCAAGCCGAACACGCCGAGGGCGCCGACGATCAGGACGACGGAGAAGACGTTTTTGACGAGGAACAGTTTGCCGGCTCGCCGCAGATTGCGGAGGATGGTGCGGCCCTCCTCCAGCGTCTGGGGCAGCAGGCCGAAGTCGTTGGTTTCCAGCACGATGCCCGAGACGGTCTTGCTGGCGGCGGCGCCGTCGCCCATGGCGATGCCGAGGTTGGCGGTCTTGATCGGCAGCACGTCGTTGAC